>JAQGNU010000076.1 GCA_028291645.1 Nevskia sp. | reverse complement strand
GTCGTGATACAGCGGCAACCAGGACACGCAGCGATCCTCCGGGCCGATTTCCAGACCATGCGCCGCGATGCCGCCCATGTTGGCTAGCACGGCGCGATGGGTGACGGCGACGCCGCGCGGAAAACGCGTGCTGCCCGAAGAGAATTGCAGGTAGGCGAGATCGTCCGGCTTGGCGCTGGGCAGTTCGCCGGCGACCGGTTCGATCGCATCGAACTTTGCCAGCGTGCCGCAGACCACCAACTTCAGTCCGTCGCAGGCTTCCAGCAGCATGCCTTCAAGCGCGGTCGGCGCCAGCGCAGCGGTGGCCGCGGCGCTCTCGACCATGCGGCGGATGTGATGCAGATAGTTTTCCTTGCCGCCGAGCGCCGCCGGCAGCGGCAGCGGCGCCGGCACCATGCCGGCGTACTGGCAGGCGAAGAAGGTGCGCACGAAATCGCCTTCGTTCTCGGCGATGATGGCGACATGATCGCCGTGCTTGAGGCCGGCACCCAGCATGCGCCGCGCCAGCAGCATCGATTGTTCGCGCAGCTGTGCATACGTTAGCACTTCGAGCAGGTCGCCCTTGCCCGAATAGAAATTCAGGCCAGTGTGGCCAGTGGCTGCGTAGTCGAGAGCTTCGCTGAGTGTTGCAAAGCTGCTGCCGTTGCGAAACGGCAAGCCACTCAAGCTAGGCGTGCAATTATTCATTCGGTTGATCGTTCGCTCGGTGAATCGTTCAGAGCATTGGCAGCCAGGCAATCCTGTCAGCCGGATATATTACCGCCGCAGCGCGGGGATCCCTTTATGTTTTTACATCTTAACCATTGCGTTCGCACCGCTCGTTACGCGGTACGAGCCGCCTGAGCAGCCCGCAATCGTCAAACCTTGCCGGGAGATAACCGGCACTCGTAAATCGCGGCACATCGGTTATTTTACAACGTCGCCGCAGCGACGGCATCATCGACCCTCCCACCACCCGCCGAAACGGCGGCCAGCCGGGCTCAGGCGAGCAAGCGGCGCGCCTGACTCTCGACTTCCTCGATACTGATGTTGTCCAGTGCCGCCTGACAATGTGCGCAGAATCCGCGCTTGACACCGCAAGCCTGGACATTTCCGCCGGTCAGATTGACGTGGAAGTCGTAGCCGGTGACCTGTGGCGAGGTATAACCGCCGTAGATCACCACCGCCCGCGTACCCATTGCTGCCGACGCATGGTGCAATCCACCTTCCGGCCCGATGAACAGCCGCGCCGCTTTCAGGTAAGCCATGCCCTCACGGAACGATCGCGGCCGAATACGTGGCAGATCACCCAGGGGCGGGGCATCGGGCGCACCGATCTGATAAAGCTTGAAGTCGCGACTCAGGCGCCGCGCAACTTCAGCGAAGCGTTCTACCGGCCATTGCTTCGACGGCGGCGCCTTCGCCTTGATATAGGGTTCGATCGCGATGAAGGGTTCACGCGCCCACCGCTCGGCGATCGCCTGCTCCTCGTCGGTCAGACGGATCGGCGCCGGGGTCGCCCGGTAGTTCATGTTGAAAATGAAATGCTCGAGCTTGTCGGGATGATTCGAGCGCAGGAAGCCGAACAGGCTGCCAGCATGCCGGCGCCGCAGTTCAGCGCGCATGACGGCATGATCGTGGTAGGGCCGCCAACCCGGATAGGAAATCACCCAACTGACCGCGGCGCCGCGATCGACTTCAGCCTGCGTGGCCAGAAAGTCGAGGCCCCAGTTCAAATCGGCATCGGTTTGATCGATCTTCTTGCCGTTGCCGATCGCCACCCGACGTTTGCGCGGATCGTGCTGATACTGATTCCAGGCGTCGCCGATCGCCATCAATTTGTCGCCGTAACCCAAGGCCGCACCTCGATTGCCGGGGAAGATTGACGTCGGGCTGCAAGCGAGCGGCAGATCGACGCGGGCGCCAGCCTACACCACCTGGTCGGAGCTTTTCGCGAGGCCGCTATGTGGACTTTGCTGATCGACGGTCCGTAAATCTCGCGCCAATGGCCTTGCCCTTACGATGAGGGGGCCGGGGTTCGGCAAGACTGGGCGGGTGTTGCCGCTATCCGTTGCAAGTGCGGATACGCAGCCGAGTTTCCACAGCTTGAGATAACGATAGTAAAACCCCTGCGCACGGTAATTCGCGAACACCAGGCCGGCCCAGCCATCGAGAAAGCCGAGCTGCAGAAAGTAGCATTTGAAAAAAGTGGATATGCCACGCGAGATGGCCTTCCGCGGCGTCGTGCGCCGACCGGCGTTGTACATTTTCAATGCGCCGAGTGTGGAATAGTTATCCATCTTGAAGAGCGCCTGTTCCAACGTCCGGTAGGTGTAATGCAGCAGCGGTTCCCTGAGGCGCCCCAACCTTCCTTCAACCACCAGATGCTCGTGCACGATCGCATCGGAAAATCGCGCGCTGCCTGCACGGAAAAGACGCGCGACGTGGTCGGGCCACCAGCCGCCATGCCGCATCCAATGTCCGCAGAAGCTGGACAGTCGTGGCAGCTCGAACGCCTGCACCGGCGTCGCCGGATGGTCCAACACCGACTCGATCTCCAAGCGCAATGCGGGAGTCACTCTTTCATCGGCATCGAGCGACAAAATCCAGTCGCCAGTTGCATAGGCGATCGCGCGATTTTTCTGGACGCCATATCCCGGCCAATCTGTCGAGATAACGCTCGCGCCGGCAGCACGAGCCATCTCGACCGTGCCGTCCGTGCTGCCCGAATCGACCACGATTATTTCGTCAGCCCACTTTACTGATTGCAGACAGTCAGCAATGTTTTCGGATTCGTTGAAAGCAATGATGACGACCGATAATTTCGCGCGACTCATAGCGTCAAGTCCTGCAGGCATCTCGACGCGCAAGGCCTTCGCGGCACCGCTTGGTCAGCATCATCACGTCGACGCCGAGCCGGCAATTCGCAACTGAGAACATTGTCAGGCACCGTTGGCTGAGCAAGTCGCGCAACTCTAACGACGCGGCCTTACTCCAGGCTTAACAATGGGCATTTCGGCTAAGCTCTAAAATAGCCTGTACCTACCCGCTGATCGGCTTAAAAAGTGTCCTCTAACGAATCTTCCACTGTGCTGGCCTATCGCTGGCGCAACGCGAGCTTGCTGCCGATTGCACACCCGCAACGACAGTCCTTGGATGAGCTGCTCGGCATTTCGCGGCAGAAAACCGAATTGCTCGCGAACACCCAGCATTTCGTCGCCGGCCGACCGGCCAACCACGCCTTGCTGACCGGCAGCCGGGGCACCGGCAAATCCGCGCTGGTGAAAGCGATGCTCGGCGAATTCGGTGCGCAGGGTTTGCGCCTGGTGGAAGTGCCGGCGCACGATCTGACCGATCTGCCGGACATCGTCGCGCCGCTGCGCGAGCGCGCCGAGCGCTTCCTGCTGTATGTCGACGACTTCTCGGTGCAGGCCAACGATCCCGCGCTGGCGGCATTGAAGGCGGCACTCGACGGCGGCATCGAGGAAGCGCCCGACAACGTGCTGATTTATGCCACCAGCAATCGCCGGCATCTGATGCCGGAGTTCAAGCACGAAAACGACGAGTACCGCTGGCAGGAAGGCGAACTGCATCCGGGCGAAAGCAGCGAGGAGAAGATCGCGCTGTCGGAACGCTTCGGCCTGTGGCTGTCGTTTCCGCCGTTCAACCAGGAACAGTTTCTCGACGCGGTGCGCCTGCATCTGCGCCGGCTCGGTTGCGCGGTCTGGAACGAAGAAGCAGAGAAAGCTGCATTGCGCTGGGCGCTGGCGCGTGCCTCGCGTTCGGGCCGCGTAGCCATGCAGTTCGCGCGCGCTTTTGCTGCGCGCAACAGCGCCTGAGCACTGCGCCCAGTGGCGCTGCGCGCGCAGCGTCTAAACCAAGTGTGTTACGCCGTGCACCTGCAAAAGCAGGCGTTCGCGCACTTCCATGCTGCCCGACATCTGCGCCGCGACGTAGCGCACAGTCAGCACGCCCGCCAGCACGCTACCCTGACTGGCGCGCTTGCTTGCGGCGCTAGCGCCTTTGCTTTGACTGCTTAAGGCCATTACGATCGAGACAAACGCAGACGCGTTGGCTGGGGAGCCTAAGGGATGCAGACTCAAACGCAAGTTCCGCACTCGCACCGCGATACGGTACAGCAGCTCGCCGCCGCACTGCGCAAGCGCGCGCCCTCGGATGCGTTCGCGCTGCTGGAAAATCAGAGCGAGCAGCTGATCGCCGACGCACTGGCGGAACTTGACAGTGCATCCTGCAAAGCGCTGCTGGAACGCTTTGAAGCGCCGCAACGCCTGCGTCTGCAGCAGCTCAATGCGCAGCTGATGCCCATCCTGCGACGCACCTCGGATTTTCCGGAGGATTGCGTCGGCTATCTGATGAGTCCGCCGATCGCGGTATTCCCGCTGGGGACCAAGGTCGAGGCGGTCATCGCCAGCATTCGCGAGCACGCAAGCCAGCAGCTGGTGATCTACGCCTACGTGGTCGACGACGAGCATCGCCTGCAGGGCCTGATCACGATGCGTGATCTATTGCTTACCGAGCCGGACGCAACCGTCGAACAAGTCATGCTGGCGGAGCCGTTTCATCTTTCACCGACGATGAAACTGGAGCAGGCGATGCGCGAGACCGCGCGCCGCCACTATCCGCTGTATCCGGTTTGCGACGACCGCGGGCATCTAGTCGGCACCGTCGCCGGCGCTGCATTATTCGAAGCACTGGCGTTCGAGATCAGCGCGCAAAGCGGCCGCATGCATGGTGTTGACGGCGCCGAGCGACTGATGACGCCCTGGCCGCGCAGCTTGCGCCTGCGTCATCCCTGGCTGCAGGTGAATCTGTTCTCGGCGCTGCTGGTCGGCTTCATCGTCAACCTGTTCAGCGGTACCACCAGCCGCTTCGTGATTCTCGCTGCGTTCATTCCGATCCTGTCCAGCATCGCCGCCAATACCGGCTGTCAGACGCTGGCGGTCACGCTGCGTGCGATTGCGCTGAACGAGTACAAGCACGGCATCGGCCGGCATCTGCTCAGAAAGGAAATGCTGCTGGGCATCGCCAACGGCTTGCTGATCGGCGTGGTGGCCGCCGGCATCATGTACGCCTATTCCGCGATCGGACATAACGAATATGCCTTGCAGCTGGCAACCACGGTGCTGGTGTCGATGACCGGCGCCTGCCTGATCGGCGGCGTTGCCGGTGTGGCGATTCCTGCACTGCTGCGCCGTTTCGGCGCTGATCCAGCGACTGCATCCAGCATCTTTCTGACGACGATCACCGATCTGGTCGGCATGACCCTGCTGCTAGGTCTTGCAACCATGCTCGCCACCTGAGCGGCGCGCTGATCGCGGCGCTCCTTAGCCGAGCAGCGATTTCACTTTGGCGACGTACTGCTTCATCGCTACGTCCTTGCTGGTGCCCTTGAGCTTGGTCCAGGCGTCGAACTTGGCGCGACCGACCATGTCGAGCATGCCCGGTCGGCTGCCGCTGACATCGCCGGTCGAGCCCTGCTTGAACAAGGCATACAGCGCCAACAGGTCGTCGTTGCCGGGCCGCTTGGCCAGCGTTTTCACATCTTTCAGCGCCTGCGCGAATTCGGCCTTGAGATCGGTCATGGCAACTCCTCCGTTGTTGAGTTTTGATCGGGGTTGATGCGTGCATCGGAACGCGGCACTTTTATACCAGTGCCGTGCGCGCACGACAAAGCGGCTGAGGCATCAGTTGCAAAGGTCGGCGCGCCGAGCAGGGCGCACGGCATGAAATCGGCGGTGACGACTCAACGCCGCTGCAGCGTAACGAACGCATAGTCGTAGGCATGACGCGCATCCGCCGCATGCTCCTCGCGTGCGGTCTCCTGCCAGTCGCGCGGATCGATCGCCGGAAAGAACGTGTCACCCTCGACCGCTGCATGCACCCGGGTCAGTTCCAGGCGTGCAGCCAGCGGCAGTGTCTGCTGATAGAGCTGCGCACCACCGATCACCAGCAACTCGCCGCCGGCAGGCGCCGCCAGCGCCTGGGTCAGATCGCTGAAAACCTCGACGCCGGCCAGCGGCGCGAAACCGGCATCGCGCGTCAGCACCCAGTTGCGACGGCCGTCGAGCGGCTTGCCGAGCGAATCGTAGGTTTTGCGCCCCATCAGAATGGTATTGCCGAGCGTCAGCTGGCGGAACCGCTTCAGATCGTCGGGCAGGCGCCAGGGCAAGCCGCCGCCGCGACCGATGGTGCCGTTGTCGGCGACAGCGGCGATCAGCACTAAGCGAGGATCAACCGGCATCGGCAACTCCTGAAATCGTTTTATGGGTTCTTTGCAGCAGCGCTTGCGTTGCGTCAACGATCCGTTGCGGCTGCCGCCACAGCAGGTAATGACCGGCGCCGGCAACCCGGATTACCTGCCGCAATTGCGACGGCAGTTCGCGTTCGACGAACGCTGCGGTGCGCGGATCGACTTGATCGTCGGCGTCGCCCTGAATCACCGTCACCGGCACCTTCAGATTGCGCCAGCGCGGCTGCAACTGCGTGAGCTGTTGCGACAAGGGCAGCAGCTCATGATTGGACCAAGCGAAACGGCTCGGCGTCAGCGCTCGCACGATCCACCAGGACGTGCTGCGGTAATACCAACGCGGCTGTTCCAATTCGGGATCGAGCGCCGGCGCCACCAACAGCGCGCCGCGCACCTGCTCGGGGAAATCCAGCGCCAGCGTCGCTGCCAGCGCACCGCCGTAGGAATAGCCGACCAGCAGCGCCGGCGCGCCCGGACCTTTCAGCAAAGGTTGCAGCAGCTGCGCCTGTGCCTCGAGATCGGGCAGCAGTTGACCGCCGTCACTGCCGCCCCAACCGGGACGATCCGGCGCAATCAAATCGGCCTGCGCGCGCAGGCTGCGGTTGCCGAGCAGCACCGCCATATCCTGCCAACGTCCGGGCGAGCCATGGATGAAAACGATGCGCGCCGCACTCGAACCCGGGACCTCGATGTAATGAACCGTGCGCGCGCCGACGCGGTACTGCAGATCGAGCGGCTGCGGCGCTGCCGGAAACAGCTCAGCGAGACTGCCCTGCGGTGCCGGCGCGGCACAGGCGGCCAGCAGCAGGACCATCGCGCAGCCCCAGCTGCGTGGTTCGACGTTCAAGCCAGCACTCCGCCGCAGCCTGATGAAACGCCTGCGTCAGCGCAATCGCATTGGGTGTGAGCTTCGGACAAGAGCGTGCGCGCAGGCTGGATCGTGGGCAGAAAAACTCGCCCGCAAATTAGCAGATGTGCGTTGCAGTCGCGCGCGGCACTCAAGCTTGCTTGGCATAAGCGCGCTCGACCCTGGCGATGCGCAATTCGTAGTGCGCATACCAGCGCCGTTGGCCGGCCTGCTGCGCGCTCAGATGTTCGGCGTTGGCTTTCCAGGCACTGATCGCTTCGAGGCTGGACCAATACGACACCGTGATGCCGAAGCCATCGCCATCGCGTGCGCTTTCGACACCGAGATAGCCCGGCTGCGTCGCCGCCAGTTCCAGCATGCGATTGGCGGCACGCTCGTAGCCGCCTTCGGCCCCGCTGCGCCGCGAACTGAAAATTACGCTGTAGTACGGCGGCTCGGGCAGTTTTGCGAAAGCGGCGTCAGTCATCGCGGTGGCCGGTAACAAATGAAGCATTACTATAAATGTGGCCGACGAACCGCGCGTGCAGACACGGCGCGGACAACACGGCGATGGCCGTTACATGATCAAGACGCGCAAGGTCACACCGGATAATTTCAAGCACTGTCCGCAGGCGTGGTTCAGTGGAGATACGCCATCGCCGGAATCGGTGGCGCCAAGTCGGCAAGGCTCACCCAGGCAGCGATCCGATCGGTGGCCAGTGTCAGTTGCGCGTTGCCGACGACCGTGAAGCCTGGCTGCGCGCTGGCGCCCATTTCGGCGAAGCGGTAGCGCTCCTCGCCAACGGCACAAACCAGATAGACGTTGTCCATCGGATCATCGTGCCGGAAGGTCGGCGCGAGATCCTGGTGATGGATCAGCACCGGGTCGACATCGGCAACTACTTCATACAGCGAACACCAGTTCAACACCACGAACGAGGCCGGCAGCGGGCGACCGTGTGAATCCTGATAGTGCGGAGCGCCCTGATCCCAGAAGTCCCGTCCGTAGCAAGCCAGGCGAACCGTCGGCTGGCCGTGATCGAAGCCGCCAACGAACAATAGAAAGCGACTCGGCGGCGGCTCGCCAACGGCGTGCCACAGACTTGTCTGCGGATTTGCTGCGAATTCGTCCACGACGGAATCCCTCACTTGCATGCAGCGTTTGAATCGTGCCTTCTTCGCTAGCGGCAGCGCGGGTCTATATTTCAGCTTCCAGGCGTGGATTCTTATCAGCGCCGGCTCAACGGTGGCGGACCCGGGGATCAACGGATCAAGCCCTGTTCGCGGTCGGCTCCCGGCTGCATTTCGTCGGCTGCACGGCGCGCCAGAACCGCGCAATGCGCAGGTGTCGATACGCGGCGGTCAGCGCGTCGACGAAAACGCCATCAAGCCTGGTTGCTGCACACAGCAGTTTGCCGCTATACGGCAACCGGCGCCTTGATATGTGGATGCGGCTCGTAGTCGCTGAGCGCGAAGTCTTCGAGACGGAAGGCGAACAGATCGTGCACGTCGGGATTTAGCGTCATCGTTGGCAACTTGCGCGGTGCGCGTGCAAGCTGCTCGCGCGCCTGCTCGAGATGGTTCGAATACAGATGACAGTCGCCGCCGGTCCAGACGAAATCGCCCGGCTTGAGGCCAGCGACCTGCGCGATCATCAGCGTCAGCAGTGCATACGAGGCGATGTTGAACGGCACGCCAAGGAAAATATCGGCGCTGCGCTGATACAGCTGACACGACAGCCTGCGGACTCCGTTTGCATCGGCGGCGACATAGAACTGGAACAGCGCATGGCAGGGCATCAGCGCCATCTGGTCGAGTTCGCCGACATTCCAGGCCGACACGAGCAGCCGCCGCGAATCCGGCGTCTTGCGTAAGGCTTCGAGCAGCTGCTTGATCTGATCGATGTGACGGCCATCCGCAGTCGGCCAACTGCGCCACTGCTTGCCGTACACCGGGCCGAGTTCGCCGTTGGCGTCGGCCCAGTCGTCCCAGATCGAAACGCCGTGTTGCTTCAGAAAGGCGATGTTGGTTTCGCCGCGCAGGAACCACAGCAGCTCGACGATGATCGACTTCGTGTGCAGCTTCTTCGTCGTCAGCAGCGGAAAGCCCTGAGCGAGATCGAAGCGCATCTGATGGCCGAACACCGAACGTGTGCCGGTGCCGGTGCGATCGGTTTTCTCGCTGCCGTGCTCGAGCACGTGCCGCATCAGGTCTAGGTACTGCCGCATCGATCGCTCCTCAAACGTCCACTTTGAATCCGAGCGCGATATCCGCACCCGATTGACCGCCGCGCACGCCCCAGTTTTCGCGCACGACTTCGTGCAGGATCACCTTGACGTCGGCGGGCGCGATACCGAATTCGCCGAGCCGGCGCACGATCGCTTTGTAGAGCGCGCGCTGGGCATCGTGGCTGCGGCCTGGGAACAGCGTGATCTCGACCAGCGTGTAATTGTCGCTAGCGTCCGCG
>JAQGNU010000031.1 GCA_028291645.1 Nevskia sp. | reverse complement strand
GCCAACTGGATGGCCGCTTGCGGCGAACCCGGCGAAGACGTCCTGGTCGGCAAGGGCATCACCTTCGACACCGGCGGCATCTCGATCAAGGGCGGCGAGGGGATGGACGAGATGAAGTTCGACATGTGCGGCGGCGCCTCGGTGATCGGCACTTTCGTCGCAGTCGCCGAGCTAAAGCTGCCGATCAACCTGGTCGGCGTGGTTCCCGCCACCGAAAACCTGATCAACGGCCAGGCCAACAAGCCGGGCGACATCGTCACCAGCATGGCCGGGCTGACCATCGAAATCCTCAACACCGACGCCGAAGGCCGCCTGATCCTGTGCGACGCGCTGACCTATGCCGAGCGCGAGTTCGAGCCGGCGGTGTGCATCGACATGGCGACACTCACCGGCGCCTGCGTGGTCGCGCTCGGCAGCCATGCCAGCGGCTTGTTCAGCAACACGCCGAGCCTTGGCCGCGCATTGCTGAATGCCGGCGAGCAGATCGGCGACCGCGCCTGGGAACTGCCGCTGTGGCCGGAATACGAACCGCAGCTGCGCAGCGAATTCGCCGATGTCGCCAACATCGCCACCATTGGCGGCCGCGAAGCCGGTGCGATCATCGCCGCCACCTTCCTGCACAAGTTCACGCGCAAGATGAAGTGGGCACATCTGGATATCGCCGGCACCGCCTGGCACGGCAAGAAGTCGACCGGCCGGCCGGTGCCGCTGCTGACGCAGTATCTGGTTACTTACGCCGAGAAGCAGAGCGAGAGCCAGTAAAGCAGCGGCGACTCCGCAGGCGCGGCGGCCTACTGGCGGCGCGCGCGCGGACAGTACGACGTAAAGCTCAGCCGGCGGTGCTGGAAACCGGACTTCAGACAGCGGACACTTGCGGCCCCATGACGCGCATCGATTTCTACGTATTGCCGGAAGCGGCCGAAGCCGGCCCCAAGCCCGACGGCGCGGTGATGACTGCCTGCAAGCTCTGCGACAAAGCCGCCACTGCCGGCCAGCGCACATACGTGTACGCCCCGACGCCCGCGCACGCCGACGCGCTGGATGCCGCGCTGTGGAGCTTCCGCCAGGGCAGCTTCATCGCGCACGAGCGGCTTGGGGCAAAGCTTGCCGCACCGTTGCCGTCGGTGCTGATTGGCAACGCCGAACCGCCGGCCGAATACCAGGGCGTGATGATCAACCTCGGCGTCGACGTGCCGCCGTTCTTCAGCCGCTTCGAACGTGTGCTGGAGATCGTCGACGGCGATGCCGCCGAGCGTGCGCGTTCGCGCGAGCGTTACAAGTTCTACCGCGACCGCGGCTACGAACTGGCGATGCACAAACTATGACGAGAACCAACTTGAGACAGCCGCGTTCGCGCGTGATCATCGCCCTCGCCTGCGCCGGTCTGCTCGCCGGCTGCAGTTTCTTCAGCCAGACGGTGACACCGCAACGGCGTGACCGCATCCATGCCGCGCTGCCGATCGGCCTGTCGGCCGACGAGGCCGAGGCCAAGCTCAATGGGCTCGGCTTCAGCTGCATCCGCCGCAGCGGCGACTATCCCGACGAAAACGGCAACGATGTCGCCGCGCACGGCTTCCTGCAATGCACACAGCGGCCCGGCACGATCAGCTTCAATTGCGAGAATCGCGATCAGGTCTACGTCGCGCTGGCTGGAAACGTGGTCGACCACGTTTCCGTCGTGCGCGGGCCGGACTGCTCGCCGGTGGAACACCCGACCCTCGTAAAATAGAGTTACCGGTTCCGAAAATTCAATCGGATGCCAGCTTCTACGTGGCCTCGGGCCACATTCGAATTCCAATAGCGCGCTCGCGCGCCCTCGTTATCGGCCGTTCGTCATCATGGAAAAAACCTTCGATCCCGTCACCGTAGAAGCACGCTGGCGCGACGCCTGGGAACAGCGCGGCTGGTTTGCGCCGCAAGGCGACGGCAAGCCGTACTCGATCATGATCCCGCCGCCGAACGTCACCGGCACGCTGCACATGGGCCACGCGTTCCAGCACACCATCATGGATGCGCTGACGCGTTATCACCGCATGCTCGGCGACAGCACGCTGTGGCAGCCCGGCACTGATCACGCCGGTATTGCTACGCAAATGGTAGTGGAGCGCAATCTGAAGCTCGCTGGCGAACCCTCGCGCGCCGAGCTCGGCCGCGACCAGTTCGTCGAGAAAGTCTGGGAGTGGAAGCAGCAGTCCGGTAACACCATCACGCGGCAGATTCGCCGGCTCGGCAATTCGGTGGACTGGAGCCGCGAACGCTTCACGATGGACGAAGGCTATTCGAAAGCCGTCACCGAACATTTCGTGCGGCTGCACGAAGCCGGCCTGATCTATCGCGGTAAGCGGCTGGTCAACTGGGACCCGGTGTTGCAGACCGCGATCTCCGATCTGGAAGTGGTCAGCGAGGAAGAGAACGGCAAGCTCTGGCATATCCGTTATCCGCTGGCCGACGGTGCGAAGACGCGCGAAGGGCTCGACTACATTGTGGTTGCGACGACGCGACCGGAGACGATGCTGGGTGATGCGGCGGTGGCGGTGCATCCGGAGGACGAGCGCTACAAACATCTCATCGGCAAGAAAGTCGAACTGCCGCTTTGCGAGCGCGAGATTCCGATCATCGCCGATGACTTTG
>JAQGNU010000215.1 GCA_028291645.1 Nevskia sp. | reverse complement strand
CGATCCGCTGTCGCGCCTGCAGAGAGAAACGCTGGCCGGCAATTGCGACACGCACGGCATCGCGCAGTTTCGCTTGCAGGACCGGCGCCAGGGCATCGTCCATGTGATCGGTCCCGAGCAGGGCGCGACCTTGCCCGGCATGACGGTAGTCTGCGGCGATTCGCACACGTCGACGCATGGCGCTTTCGGTGCGCTGGCGGTCGGCATCGGCACCAGTGAAGTCGAGCACGTGCTGGCGACGCAGACGCTGGTGCAGAAGAAGGCGCGCAATATGCGCGTCCGCGTGCGCGGCAGCGTCGCGCCCGGCATTACTGCGAAGGACATCGTGCTGGCGATCATCGGCGCGATCGGCACTGCCGGCGGCACCGGCCACGCAATCGAATTCGCCGGCGAAGCGATTGCCGCGCTGTCGATGGAAGGCCGCATGACGGTCTGCAATATGGCGATCGAAGCCGGTGCGCGCGCCGGCATGATCGCGGTCGATCAGACCACGATCGATTACGTGCGCGGCCGGCCGTTTGCGCCGAAAGGCGAGGACTTCGAGCGCGCCATGGTCGAATGGAAAGAGCTGCACAGCGATGCGGAGGCGAAGTTCGATCGCGAAGTGGTGCTCGAAGCCGCGTCGATCAAGCCGCAGGTGACCTGGGGCACCTCGCCGGAAATGGTGCTGCCGGTCGATGGCCATGTACCCGACCCGACGCGCGAGAACGATGCGACCAAGCGCAGCGGCATCGAGCGTGCGCTCAGTTATATGGGCCTCAAGGCCAATATGCCGATCACCGACATCGTCATCGACAAGGTCTTCATTGGCTCCTGCACTAATGCGCGCATCGAAGACTTGCGCGCTGCTGCCCAGATCGTCGCCGGCAAGCACGTCGCCGGCAACGTCAAGCTGGCGCTGGTGGTGCCGGGCTCCGGGCTGGTCAAGCGTCAGGCCGAGGGCGAAGGCCTCGACCGTATTTTTCTGGACGCCGGTTTCGAATGGCGCGAGCCGGGCTGTTCGATGTGTCTGGCGATGAACGCCGACCAGCTGCTGCCGGGCGAGCGTTGCGCGTCGACTTCGAATCGCAATTTCGAAGGGCGTCAGGGGCAGGGCGGCCGCACCCATCTGGTGTCGCCGGCGATGGCGGCGGCGGCGGCGATTGCCGGCCGTTTCGTCGATGTGCGCGATGCCGCCTGAATCCGCCATCGCGACCAATCCGCTGTGGCGGCTGACGCCGCAGCAGGCGCAGCACATCATGATCGACTCGATTCCGCAGTCGCATGCACTGGGCCTGCAGGTGCTTGAGTTCGCGCCCGGCCGCGTCGTTGTCGATCTGCCGTACGACGCCAGGCTGGTCGGCGATCCCGATACCGGTGTATTGCACGGCGGCGCCATCACGACCCTGGTCGACGGCAGCTGTGGTGCCGCGGTGATGAGCGCGTTGCGCACGCTGCGGCGCTGCGCGACGGTCGACTTGCGCATCGATTACCTGCGTGCCGCGCGTCCGCATCGCACTGTGCGCTGCATCGCCGAGTGCTACCGGGTGACGCATGAGATTGCATTCGTGCGCGCGACGGCGCACGACGGCGATCCCGCCGATCTGTTGGCCAATGCGGCTGGTACTTTCGTGCTGTTCGAAGAATTGACGGAAGACCCTGCAAGCCCGGAGCGCACCGTATGATCGCGCTCGACGAACAGGTTTCGGCGCACGACATCGATACGATGATTCCGGTCATCGAATCGATTCCGTATGCGCGTTTCCTCGGCTTTACACTGCTGCGCGACGGCACCGACATCATCGGCCGCATGGCCTACGCGGATGCACTGGTCGGCAATCCGCGCGTCAACGCGCTGCACGGCGGCACGCTCGGCGCGCTGATGGAACTGACCGCCGTTTGCAAGCTGCTGACGCTGGCGCGCACCACCAAGGTGCCGAAGACCGTCGACATCTCGATCGAATACCTGCGCAGCGCAGGGCGGGCGGATACGTTCGCGCGCGCCACCGTCACGCGTCATGGCCGGCGCGTCGCCAACGTCCGTATCGTCGCCTATCAGGATGATCCGCAGCGTCCGGTCGCTGCCGCGACCGCGCACTTTCTGTTGGCATCAGCGCCCGCGCATCCGCGCGAGGCGAACGAATCACCGGGTCAGGGAAGCTAAGAGGTCCACGTCATGCGAGCCTTCACCATTCTCAGCGGCAAGGTACTGCCTTTGGATCGGGCCAATGTCGATACCGATGCGATCATTCCGAAGCAGTATCTGAAATCGATCCGGCGTACCGGCTTCGGGCCGTTCCTGTTCGACGACTGGCGTTATCTCGATCCGGGCACGCTCGACATCGATCCGGCGACGCGTCGCCTCAATCCAGAATTCGTGTTGAATCGCCCCGAACACAAGGGTGCGACGATTCTGCTCGCGCGCGAGAACTTCGGCTGCGGCAGTTCGCGCGAGCACGCAATCTGGGCGATTGATGAATACGGCTTCCGCTGCGTCATCGCGCCGAGCTTCGCCGATATCTTCTTCAGCAACAGCTTCAACAACGGCGTGCTGCCGATGGTACTGAAACCGGAGGAAGTGCAAGCGGTGTTCGCAGTGGTCGCTGCCGATCCCGTAGCCAAGATCACTGTCGATCTGCCGGCGCAGCAATTGTGTCTGCCGGACGGCCGTGCATTCGGCTTCGACATCGATCCGGGCCGCAAGGACAAGCTGATCCGTGGCCTCGATGCGATCGGCGAAACGCTGCAGCACGCCGATGCGATCCGCGCCTACGAGGCGCGGCGCAAGGCGCAGGCGCCATGGTTGTTCAAGTGATGGATATCGAAGCGCCGCGTGCGCCGATCGACCAGACCGCGACGGACACGAGCTCGGATGCGGCCGCGCTGCGCCCGGCGGCCGGCCAGGTCTGGGACGCGGCGAGCTATGCGCGCAATGGCCGCTTCGTCGCCGAACTCGGTGCGCCGCTGCTCGAGTGGCTGGCACCGCGTGCAGGCGAGCGCGTGCTCGATCTCGGTTGCGGCGACGGTGTGCTGACCGAGCAGATCGCTGCGAACGGCTGTTGCGTCACCGGCGCCGATGCCAGCGTCGAGTTGACTGCCGCGGCACGCGCACGCGGCCTCGATGCGCAGCTGATCGACGCGCATGCCTTGCACTACCGCAGCGAATTCGACGCCGTGTTTTCCAATGCTGCACTGCACTGGATGCGGCGCGATCCGGATGCGGTGATCGCCGGCGTTTATCGCGCGCTGAAGCCGGGCGGCCGCTTTGTCGCCGAGATGGGCGGCGCCGGCAATGTCGCGGCGATTCGCGCTGCGCTATACGCCGCGCTGGCGCAGCGCGGCGTCGATGCGGCGGCAATCGATCCCTGGTATTTCCCGAACGCCGACGAGTACGGCGCGCGCTTGCAAGCGGCGGGTTTCGAACTGCGCCGCATCGAAAGCTTCGCGCGGCCGACGCCGCTGCCGGGCGATGTCAGCGGCTGGCTGCGCACGTTCGCGCAATCATTTCTGCAGGCGCTGCCGGAAGCCGAGCGTGAGCCGCTGGTGCTGGAAGTGCGCGAGGCATTGAGGCCGATCCTGGCACGGCGCATTGCCGGCGCGGTGTGGATGGCGGACTACGTGCGGCTGCGCTTCATCGCCGTGCGTCCGTCCGCCGCCTGAGACGACGATGATCTCCCGGGCCGAAGCATTGGCGTTCGCGCAGGAATGGATCGCGGCGTGGAACGCGCACGATCTGCCGCGCATCCTTGCGCACTATGCTGACGACTTCAGCATGAGCTCGCCATACATTGCAGAAATCGCTGGCGTTGCCAGTGGCCGCCTCGAAGGCAAGTCCGCCGTGGCCGATTACTGGCGCAAGGCGCTGGCGAAAATGCCGCAGCTGCATTTCGAGTTGATCGATGTGCTGCTGTCGTCTGACAGCGTCGTCATCAGTTATCGCAACCACGCCGGTCGCGTCGCGGCCGAATGGTTCAGCTTCAATGCGCAGAGCCAGGTGCAGCGCGCCGCCGCACATTACTCGATTGAACTTCATCAACCAACGGAACACGCATGAGTACCGCAAAAATCCTGATTCTGCCGGGCGACGGCATTGGTCCCGAAGTCAGCGCAGAAGCCGAGAAGGTCTTGCAGGCGCTGCGTGCCGATCATGGCTTCGATGCGGAGTGGACGCATGGACTGATCGGTGGCGCCGCGTTTGACGCGACCGGCGAACCGCTGCCCGCGGCGACGCTCGAAGTCGCGCGCACCAGCGACGCGGTGCTGCTCGCCGCGGTCGGCGGGCCGAAGTACGATCTCGCGCCGCGCGACAAGCGCCCGGAGCGTGGTCTGCTCGGCATTCGCGCCGCACTGGGTCTCTACGCGAATCTGCGGCCGGCGATTCTGTTTCCGGAACTGGCGGCCGCTTCGTCGCTGAAGCCCGAACTGGTTTCCGATCTCGACATCCTGATCGTGCGCGAATTGACCGGTGGCATCTACTTCGGCGAGCCGCGCGGCATTCGTGAAGAAGGCGGCCAGCGCATCGGCTTCAACACCGAGGTCTACAGCGAGCGCGAGATCGAACGCATCGCGCGCACCGGTTTCGAAGCGGCACGCCTGCGCAGCAAGCGCCTGTGTTCGATCGACAAGCACAACGTACTGGAATCGTCGGAGTTGTGGCGCGAAACGGTGATCCGCGTCGGCCAGGAATTCGCCGACGTGCAGCTGAGCCATCAGTACGTCGACAATGCCGCGATGCAGCTGGTACGCGCACCGAAGCAGTTCGACGTGATCGTCACCAGCAATCTGTTCGGCGACATTCTGTCGGACATCGCCGCACAGCTGACCGGCTCGATCGGCATGCTGCCGTCGGCCTCGCTGAATGAGCGCGGGCAGGGCATGTACGAACCGATCCACGGCAGCGCGCCAGACATCGCCGGCAAGAATCTGGCGAATCCGTTGGCGATGATCCTGTCGGTCGCGATGCTGTTGCGTTACAGCCTGAAACGCAGCGATCTCGCCGACCGAGTGTCGGCGGCGGTGCGGCGCGTGCTCGCCAGCGGTCTGCGTACTGCAGATATCGCACGCGCTGGTGAAGCGAAAATCGGCACGCGCGAAATGGGCGATGCGGTGGTGGTGGCCTTGGCGTAAGACTGTCGCGCCAAGCATGAAGAGGTAGAGCGCGTAACGAGCGGGGGCTTTAGTTCTTTAGTTTGTATCTTGGCGTGCGTGGCGCGACACAGTTTTTTGTGATTTGAATTGAGGAAGTCTGAAACATGAGCAAGAAGTTCGATATCGCAGTCGTCGGTGCCACCGGTGCGGTCGGTGAAGAAATGCTGAAGGTGTTGCATCAGCGCCGCTTTCCGGTCGGTCAGGTGTATGCGATCGCATCAGCGCGCTCGGCCGGCGAAGAGGTCGATTTCGGCGACCAGGAACTCGACGTGCACGATCTCGCCAAGTTCGATTTCTCGCAGGTGCAGATCGGCCTGTTCTCGCCGGGCGCCGAAGTCTCCAAGATCTACGCGCCGAAGGCGGCCTTGGCGGGCTGTGTGGTGATCGACAACACCTCGCAGTTCCGCTACGAGGACGACATCCCGCTGGTGGTGCCGGAAGTGAATCCGCACGCGATCGCGCGCTTCAAGAACCGCGGCATCATCGCCAATCCGAACTGCTCGACGATCCAGATGCTGGTTGCGCTGAAGCCGCTGCACGATGCGGTCGGCATCACCCGCATCAACGTCTGCACCTACCAGTCGGTGTCCGGTACCGGCAAGCCGGCGATCGAAGAGCTGATCAAGCAGACCGGCGAAGCGCTGAACGGCCGCGACATCGTGCGCAAGGTCTATCCGAAGCAGATCGCGTTCAACTGCCTGCCGCAGATCGACGTGTTCATGGACAACGGCTACACCAAGGAAGAGATGAAGATGGTGTGGGAGACGCACAAGATCATGGAAGACGCGTCGATCCAGGTGAACCCGACGGCGGTGCGCGTGCCGGTGTTCTTCGGCCATTCCGAGGCGATCCACATCGAGACCCGCGACAAGATCAGCGCTGAGCAGGCGCGCAAGCTGCTGGCGGCGGCGCCGGGCGTGAAGGTGATGGACGAGCGCAAGGACGGCGGCTGGCCGACCGCGGTGACGGAAGGCGCGCACCACGACGAGGTTTTCGTCGGCCGCATCCGCGAGGACATCTCGCACCCGCGCGGGCTCAATCTGTGGGTGGTCGCCGACAATATCCGCAAGGGTGCCGCACTCAACAGCGTGCAGATCGCCGAGCACCTGATCCGCGACTACCTTTAATCGAACGGCGCTCCCCGGCAGCGGTTGGATCGCGCAGAAATCTAGGGTATAACAGGGCTTACGCTGCACATTTAATGCTGAGTGACGCTCGCGCAAGGATGCTTGGCGTGCTTGGCGCGGGGAGCGGCAACCGCTTTTGGGAGATGTTTATGTTGCGAAGACTGGCGCGTCTCGTGGCGGCCGTCGGCGTCGCGTACGCCGTGCCCGCGTGCGCGCTGGGGCTTGGTGAGATCGATGTCCGATCCAAGCTCAATCAACGAT
>JAQGNU010000168.1 GCA_028291645.1 Nevskia sp. | reverse complement strand
CTTCTGCACTTTCTGTTTCGATTCGAGCTTGACCTGCAGATCGTCGAGTCTCGGATCGGCTGCCACCAGATCGAGATTTTCGAACGGCGTGTTGGTGGCATGCGTCATGAAGTTCGGCGCCTGGATCGAGAAACTCAGCGTCGATTCAAAAAAGTCCGCCGCGGTACGTTCGCTGGCATCCGGTTTGCGCCCGAGCAGGTACTGGGTGGCATTACCTTGCGTATCGAGATCGACCACCAAGGTGCGCAGGCCGCGCGCGGCCGAGATGGCGGCGAGATTGCAGACGATGGTGGTCTTGCCGACACCGCCCTTCTGGTTGAACACGACTCGGCGGATCATTCCTGAACCCTATGGTGAAAAGCATGAATTCCTGGCCCGCGCGCGCCAAGGCGGCGGTCGCGGGCGCTGCGTCATTATCGCCAGTTTCGTGCCGTAACGGCCGATCCGGCGCGCAAAAGATCGCATCGTCTGCAGACCGGCTACGATGCCTTCCTTCTGCGCAGGAGGGAACCATGCTGAAGCACAACGTTTACTTCGACGGCGGCGTCCAGAGCATCGGCTTCGAGCGCAATGGCGCGCGCGCCAGCGTTGGCGTCGTCGAGCCGGGCAGTTTTCATTTCGGCACGGCCGCGGCCGAGCGCATGCATGTCGTCAGCGGTGCGCTGCGCGCCAAGATCGGCGACGGCGCCTGGCAGCTTTACCCGGCCGGCACGGCGTTCGAGATTGCGGCCAATAGCGGCTTCGACGTCGAGGCCATCGGCGGTCCGGCGGCCTATCTGTGCGAGTTTCTGGCTTAGCGCGCCTGGTTGCCAGGCCGTTAGCGGATACGTTTCATAACAAATGTTTAACAGCAGGTCGTAACGGACCCAGGTAAGATTGTTGTTCAGGTGGATACATTGATTCACGGATTGGTGATAATCGACGCGGGGGCGTGTGGGGGTGGTCACACGGTGCTGATGTCATCGAAAAAAGGGATAAGTTCTCAATGAGTCTGTTGACGCCGCTGCAGTCGCGAACGGCCCGAATCCTGCGCGGCCTGACCTTCCTAATCGCTGCATCGGTACCGCTCGCGGCGCAGGCGGCGACCGATCTGATGTCGGTCTACGCTAAGGCGCTGGATGCCAATCCCGATTATCAGTCCGCCGTATCCGCGTTTCACGTCGCGGTGGAAGCGCGTCCGCAGGCGCTGTCCAAGCTGCTGCCGCAGGTCGCCGCCTTGGGCAATGCGGCGGAGGCCGAACAGGCGATCAGTGGCCGTTACTTCCTCGACACCACGGCCGTTGCGCCTGAGGGTTTCGATTCGAACAAGCGCGACCAGTTTTATTCGGTCGGTTATGCGCTCGGCTTGACTCAGGCGGTATTCCACTGGGATCTGTTCGTGTCGCTCGACGAAGCGGATCTCAAGGTTGGCTCGGCTGGCCTGCAGATCTACGATGCGCAGGATGCACTGCGGGTCGGCGTCGCCGAAGCTTACTTCGGCGTGCTCGCGGCCGACGACCTGGTGCGGTTCACTGCCGCCGAGCGTGATGCGATCAATCAGTTGTTGGATCAGGTCAAGAACCGATATGCCTCGGGCTTGTTGACCGATCTCGACGTCAAGCAGGCGCAGTCGCAGGCCGATCTCGCCGCGGCGGCACTGATCGGCGCCGAAAACGCCGTCCAGGTGAGCCGGGTCGAGTTGGAGCAGATCACCGGCGGCCAGCGCTACGACGTACTGAAGACCTTATCGCCGCAGTACCAGCCGGAGCCGCCCAGCCCGGATCGGCTGAACGATTGGATCGAACGTGCGCGCGTGCAGAATCTGAAACTGCAGGCGCAGCGCTACAGCACGCAGGTGGCACAAAAAGAAGTCGCACGCGCGCAGTCGCTGCGCTATCCGACGCTCGATGCCTATGCCGGACGTCAGTATTCGTATGCCAATGGCGGGATCAGCCGTGGTATCGGTGCCGGCAACAATCACGAGTGGGACGATCGTGTGCAGCTGAATATGAAACTGCCGATTTATAGCGGCGGCGCAGTCAGCTCGGCGATACGCGCAGCACAGGCCGGTTTCGACAAGGCGCGCTACGACGAGGCCTCGGTACTGAACCAGGCGGTGAAAGACACGCAGGTCGCATTCCTCAATTCGAGCGCCGAGATGGCGCAGATCGCGGCCTTCAGGCAGGCCGTGCAGTCAGCGCAGGAAGCGGAAGCCTCGGCGCGCACCGGCTACGATGTCGGCACCAAGACGCTGAGCGATGTACTACAGGCGGTGCGTGGCCGCTACAAGGCTGAGCGCGATTACGCGCAGGCGCGCTACACCTATCTGGTCAATTATCTGAAATTGAAGCGTGCGGCGGGTGCGCTCAACAACGCCGATCTGCTGGCGGTCAACAAATGGTTGCAGTGAGCCGCGGCGTGCATCGATGAAATTGCCGCAGCATCCCTACCGCAAGCTGGTCTACCGCGAACTGCAGCGGGACGGCGGCTACTGCACGCTGATCGGCAAGGCCGCGGACGCGCCGCTGCGTTTGACCGCTGCCGAGTTCGAGCTGGCAGCGCTGTTCGATGGCGCGCGCGACGCCAATGCAATCCGTGCCGCGGCGCCGCCGGGTGTCGATGTCGAGCGCCTGGCGCAGCGCCTGAGCGATGCCGGCCTGCTCGATCCAGGACGCCGCGAGCCGCTGCCGGTGCCACCGCAATATGCGGCCACCCACTCGCGCCGTGCGCGCGCACCAAGCGCCCGGGGCGCTGGCGCGCTGCTGCCGTCGACGCTGCCCGGCACCTTGAGCGGGCCGAACTTCATCGGTTCGATCACCGGTCTGTATGGCTGGGATCGCGGCGAAGCGGCGGCACTCGGTGTAGCGCTCGATGTGCGTGGGCTGCAGCCGATCGGAGCGCTACTGAATCTGTTCCTGTTCGGCCGTCTGCGCGTGTGGCTGCTGTTGCTGCTGACCCTGTCGTCGGCGATCGTGATGTACAACCACCGCTTCGAACTGGGGCGCGACTTTTCACAATTGCTGCAGCCGGTGCGCGGCACCCTGCTGGCGGTGGTGGGTGCCTATATGGTCGATGGCCTGGCCAAGCTGGCGCGCTATGCAGCGATCGCGCGCTGTACGCATACGCGTCCGCGCTTCGGCATCACGCTGGGCGGCCTCGGCCTGCCGGTGCCGCACTTCTACACCGAGACCGCCGGCGCGTCGGAAGCCGCCGAGCGCGTCGCGCGCATGCGCATTGTCGGTTCCGCGTTGACTTCCCTGATGACGATGTTCGTGCTGTCGACCCTGGTCTGGATGATGTTTCATCGGCAGGGTAGCGTGCTGGCACCGTTGGCGGTCGGCATGGCATTCATCACCACCGTGTTCTTCATCATCCAGGTCAATCCGCTCGGCATGCGCAGCGGCTATCAGCTGCTAATGCTGGCGTTGCGCGTCGGCGATCTGCGCGAGCAGGCCGGCTTTGCGCTGTTCGGTTACGAACTGCCCTGGAGTTCGGTGCGGCGTCCGCCGACCAGCGTGCTGTTCTTGTATGCCGGGTTAGTGGTGCTGTACTTCGTCTGGGTCATCGTGTTCTTTCTGAATTTTCCGGCGGATTGGCTGAAGGACAGTTGGGGGCCGCTCGGGCCGGTCTTGATTCTGAGCGCAATCGCTTACGTGGTTTACAGCATGCTGCGCCGTACTTACGACGGACAGTTCAACATAGGGGAGAAAGTGACCGTGTCCTTGTCCAAACATCCGCTGGAGTGGGTGCGCCAGACCTCCGGGAAGTACTGGCGTGAATTCAGCGGCTGGGTGAAGGCCAACAAACCCGGCCCGATCACCTGGACGCTGATCGTCGTGGCGACGATCATCTGCCTGCTGCCGTATCCGTATCAGCCGAGCGGCACATTCGTCGTGCTGCCGGATACGCGTGCCGACGTGCACGCGCAGGTCGCCGGCGAAGTGCGCAAGGTGTTCGTCAAGGAAGGCGATCTGGTCAAAGCCGGCACCATGCTGGCGCAGCTTGCCGACGAAGACGAGAAGGCACAGCTGGCGGGTGCGCAGGCAACCTTGGCGAAGCTACAGGCGGCCCTTGCGATCGGCCAGGCGGGGCATCGTCCGGAAGAAATCGAAGTCGCACGGCAGGCCGTCAATACCGCACAGACGGCGTATCAGTACGCACGCGAAGAAGCCGATCGGCTGGCGACTGCCTACAAGCGCAAGGCGGTCAGCGAGCAGGACTACAAGCATGCGCTGTCGATCGCTGACGTCAGCCAGCAGAAGTTGCTCGAAGCGCGCCGGCAGCTGACCCTGACCAGCAGCCCGACGCGCGCCGACGAGATCAAAGGCCTGCAGGCCGAACTCGAACATCAGCGAGCGCAGATCGAGTATCAGCAGACGCTGCTCGGCTACACCCAGGTACGCGCGCCGATCGACGGCCGCATCGTGTCGGGTTCGCTGCAGTTCGCCGTCGGCGACTTCATGCAGCGCGGTGCGATGCTGGCGACGGTCGAGGATTCTGATCATCCGAAGATCGAGATCAAGATTCCGGAAGACGATCTGTCGGAGATCACGGTCGGCAACAAGGCCTGGGCGAAAATCTGGGGTTCGCCGAACGATGCTTATCCGGGCCATGTGTCGAGCATCGCCCCAAGCGCAGAGAAAGCGCCGTACGGCAACGTCGTGCGCGTCTACATGACCGTCGACAAGCCGGACATGTACCTGAAGCCGGAGATGACCGGCTATGCCAAGGTCGATGGCCGTTGGCATCCGGTGATTTTGGCATTCACGCGGCCGGTCGTTCGTCTGCTGTTCGTCGAAATCTGGTCATGGATCCCCTGATCACGCCGCCATCCGGAACTGCGGCGCTGGCGCTGGACGAGGCGGATTTCCGCCTCACCGCGCCGAGCGGTTTCGGCGACGGCTGGAATCACTATGCGCACAGCACGGCCTGGTTCGAAGGCCGGCTCTATGTCGGCACCACGCGCGCGCAGATGGCGTTCATGCAGCGCACCACGCCGCCGCCGAAGCTGGTGCCGTGGCCGATCAAATGTCCGCCGAATCTGGATACGATCGAACGGCGCGCCGAGATCTGGCAGTACACGCCGGAGACCGAAAACTGGGAACGCGTGTTCCAGAGCCCGTTCATCAAAGGTCCGGGCGGCATGAACGTCGCGCGCTATGTCGGCTATCGCGGCATGGCGATATTCCAAGGCAACACCGATCGCAAACCCTGCCTGTATGTCTCGACCTGGTCGCCGCGCTTCGGCGGTACTGCGCAGCTGCTGCGCAGCGAAGACGGCGCGCTGTTCGAGATCGTGCCGCGGCCGCCGTGGAACGAGAGCGTGCGTGCGTTTCGCGTGCTGCAGCCATTCCAGGGCCGCCTGCATACCAGCCCGACCGCGGCCGGCGTTGCCGTCGGCAAGGTGCAGGACAGTGTCGGCTCCGATCCGACCATCTACGGCGCCGACGACATGCTCGGCAACAGCTGGCAGGCGGTCAGCAGTTCCGGCTTCGGCAATCCGGCCAACCAGACCATCTTCGAGATGGAAGTCTTCAACGGCCATCTGTACGCGGCCTCGGTCAACGTCAACGGTTTCGAGTTGTGGAAGACGCCCGGTGGCAAGCCGCCGTACAAGTGGACGCGCGTGCTCGAACGCGGCGCATTCCGCGGACCATTCAACGAAGTCGGCGGCAGCCTCTGCGTGTTCAACGGCGCGCTGTACATCGGCAGCGGCGTGCTCAACGGCGGCTATCATCGTGCTGCCGGCGTCGGTCCGGCCGCGACCGAGCTGCTGCGCGTGTGGCCGGACGATTCCTGGGATATCGTCATGGGCGAAGCGCGCACCACGCCGCAGGGGCTGAAGATTCCGCTGTCCGGTTACTCCTGCGGCTTCGACAACATGTTCAACGGCTACGTCTGGCGCATGTGCGTACACGACGGCCATCTCTACGCCGGCACGTTCTGCTGGGCCAATCTATTGCCGTACGTGCCGAACCAGGCCTGGCCCGACGATGTGATTGCGCTGATCAAGCGCTGGGGCATGGAGAAGCTGGTGCAGCGTTATGGCGGCTTTGAACTATGGCGCACTGCCGATGGCGTGCATTGGCTGCCGGTGACACGCACCGGCTTCGGCAATCCGTACAACTGGGGTTCGCGCACGCTGACCTCGACCCCGCACGGTCTGTTCGTCGCCACCGCCAATCCCTATGGTCCGGATGTCGCGGTGAAACGCGATGGCAAATGGCAATACGTGCCGAATCCGCGCGGCGGCTGCGAGGTCTGGCTGGGCAACAAGGCGTTCTCGGCGGCCGTGCAAAACACGCCGTCGCGCGATACGGCTGGCGCGATCGAGATCGCCGCCGCGTGAGCACCGCCGCGCCGCTCTTCATTTTCTCGGCACCGTATTGCGGAGCCTCGCGTCTGGCCGCGATGCTCGGACGTCATCCCGAAGTCTGCGCGCTGCCGGAGTTGAGCCTGTTCGTCGGCGACGACATCGGCGAGCTGCTCGAGATTGCCGAATTCAGTCATGGCCTGATGCTCGACGGCTTGTTGCGTGCGATTGCGCAACTGGCGTTCGGCGAACAGGGCGATGTCCAGATCCAACAGGCGCGCGACTGGCTCGAACAACGCCCGCAATGGTCGATTGCCGCGCTGCTGCAGCAGTTGCGCGGCTGGGCGCAGCCGCGATTGCTGGTGATTCCCGATGCGCAGGCGCCGTTGCGGCCGGTCGATCTGCAGCGCTGTGCGCAGGCCGCGCCGGATGCACGCTACCTGCATCTGACGCGCCATCCCTACACGCAGGGTGCCTTGTTCGCGCCGGCGCTGAAGGAGCGCCAGTTCGTGCCGACCGACTACAAGGATCACAGCCATAAGCCGCCGCAGATCGATCCGCAGATTCCCTGGCTGCGCGCGAATCTGAACATTCTGCGGGCACAGGCGGCCAAGCCTGCGGTGCCGGGTTTGGCCATCACTGCGGAAGCGCTCGAAGCGGATGTCGACGCGACGCTGACGCGCATCTGCCACTGGCTTGGGCTGAAGGTCGGTACGGCGGAATTGAGCCTGATGCGTGACTATCGCGCCTGGCCGTTTTTGCAGCTCGGTCCGACGCTAGCACCGCTCGGCCTCGAAGCTGAGGCCTACCAGATGGACGACGCGCGTTATCGGCGCCACGCCGCTGGCACGCCGACGCTGAGCGCGCCGATGCCGTGGAAACCCGACCGCTCCGGTTTTTCCACCGAAGTGCGCGAACTGGCGGCGACGTTCGGCTATCGCTGAACGCGTCATCCGTATCGTTATTGCAGCAGGATTCCGCGACGAATCGGGAACAATAAAGCATGAACAGCATTGCCAATCTGCGAGTGTTGGAACTGAGCGGCAGCGTTGCCGGCGCCTATTGCACCAAGCTGTTCGCCGGACTCGGTGCGCAGGTCGATCGCTTGCCGCAGCCCGGTGCTACAGACTTTCCGCTGACGCCGGAAGATCACCTCTGGTTCAACGCCGGCAAGCGCGATCTTGCGATCGCCGCCGGCGATCCGGATACACGCCAGATTCTCGAACGCCTGATTGCGGCCAGCGATATCGTCGTCGACGACTGGGGCCTTGGCGCGCTGGCGGGCTTCGGCCTCGACCCGGCCACTCTGCAGGCGCGTTGGCCGCAGCTGGTGTATTGCCAGATCACACCGTTCGGTGCGCACGGCCCGTACCGCGATTTCCAGGCCGATGACATCACGCTGTACGCGATGGCCGGACTGATGCACAGCACCGGCGACGGCGCGCGCGCGCCGCTCAATGCGCAGCCCAAGGTCGCGCGCGTGACCGCCGGCCTGAATGCCTACGTCGGCTGCATGATCGCGCTGCTGCGGACTGCGCGCGACGGCATCGGCGAATCGATCGATCTGTCGGTGCAGGAATCGGCGATCGAAAATTATGAGACCGCGATGGCTGACTGCCTGCACTTGGGCAAGATCGCGCGGCGCAATAACGACAATCATGGACTGGTGCCTTGGCGCACGTATCCGACCGCCGACGGCACCTTGGCGCTGATCGGCGGCCCGGTGCGCAACTGGCTCAAGGCGGCGCAGTGGGTCGGCGAACCGCGTCTGCTGTCGCCGGAATTCGCGCACATGCGCGAGCGCATCGCCAAGCGCGCCGAGTTCGAAGCGCTGCTGAAGCCGTGGCTGCTGACGCAGAACAAGCGCGAACTGTTCGAGCGCGGTCAGCAGGCCGGCCTGGCCTGGGGCTACATCGCTACACTTCCCGAAGCACTGGACGACGTGCAGCTGCAGTCACGCAAGTTCTTCGTCGAAGCAAAACTTGCGGACGGCCGCGTCGGCCGCATGCCGGGTGCGCCGTTCCGCGGCGCCGCGGTGTCGTGGACCGATAGTGCGGCGTCGCGCGCTGCCGTGCCCGCTGCGGATGCGGTGGCCGATTCGGCAACGCGCAAACGCGTGATCAATGCCAAGCCCATTGCGGCGACAGCGAAACGCCTTGCGCCGTTGGCCGGCATCAAAGTGGTCGATTTCACGCACGACTGGGCCGGCCCGCACGCGACGCGCGTGCTGGCCGACTATGGTGCCGACATCTTCAAGGTCGAATATCCGAAGCGTCTCGACAGTTCGCGCGGCGGCTACAAGAAGCTGATCAACGAGCATCCGCGGTTCTGGAATCTGCATCGCGGCAAGCAGGCTGCGGCACTCGACCTGAAAGATTCCGCGCAGCTCGAAGCCTGCCGCGAGCTGATTCGCGGTGCCGATATCCTGATCGAAAATTCGCGGCCCGGCGTGATGGCGCGCAAGGGCCTGTCGTACGAACAGGTGCGCGAGCTGCGCCCCGACATCATCATGCTGTCGATGTCCGGCTTCGGCGCGGAGGGTCCGCGCCGCAACTATGCCGGTTACGGCGCCAATCTCGAAGCGCTCAGCGGCATTCAGTCGCTGACTGCGTATGACGATCAAAGTCCGCGCTATCGCGTACGCGAGATGGATGTACTCAACAGCATCCTCGGCGCGGGTGCGCTGCTGTCGGCCTTGTGGCATCGGCAGCTCACCGGTGAAGGCCAGCTGATCGATTTCTCCGAACTGGAAGGTTGCGCCTGGTACATCGGCGAGCACTTCCTGCGCGCGTCGCTGCAGGGTCAACCGCCGGTGCTCGGCAATCGCCATGCGCAGTTTGCACCGCAGGGCTGTTATCCCTGCGCCGGCGAAGATCGCTGGCTTGCAGTGACGATTCGCAACGACGCCGAGTGGTCGCAACTGGCGACGCTGATCGGCGCGACGCAACTGGCGAATGCCGATCTGGCAACGCGCCGCGCGCAGCACGAAGTGATCGACGCGCTGATCACCGCCTGGACGCGCCAGCAGGATGCGAGCGCGACGATGCACTTGCTGCAAGCCCAGGGCATCGCCGCCGGCATGGTCTTCAGCAGCGCCGATCTGGCTGCCGATCCACATCTCGCGGCGCGTCAGTGGTTCCTGGAAACGCCCGATGGCCGCTTTCCCGGATTGCCGTTCCGGCTGCCGGCAGGTGAGTCGGCCTGGCGTGGGCGCGGACCGAGTCTGGGTCAGCACAACGCCGAGTTGTTCGCCGCCGATCGCCTGCCGGATCTCGGTCCCGATTCGATCGGCACCGCTTACGAGATGTTCTAGAGCGCTGCCGGCCGCGGGGCTGCTGCATTAAACACGTTGAGCCGCGCCTGGGCTAGGCCTTGCGCGCAAACACCAGCACATAGTCTTCGCCGCCGGCGGAACAGTGATCGATGCGTTCGGCGACGCGCAGCAGTACCTGCGCGCGCTCGACCGCGCTGCTGGTCGCCAAGCGCCGCAGCGCGCGTGCGAACGGCAGGCGCGTGGCTTCGAGGATCGAATCGATGCGGATGTCGGTAAATCCGGCAGCGCGCAGATGCTCGGTGTAGACATCGGCGTCGTAAGCATTCGCATGGATGTCGAGGCAGACGCCGGAGGCGGATGCGCGATAACCGTTCATATACGCGCCAGGATCGGCGCCGCGTCGCGGAATGATGTCGGTCAGCGCCAGCGTGCCGCCTGGCACCAGTACACGTGCGGCTTCGTGCAGGAAGTCGCGGCGCGTATCGAAATGAAAGGCGCATTCCACCGCGAGCAGACGCTCGAAACTGGCGTCGGCGAATTCCATGCGTGTCGCATCGCCGAGCTGCAACTGGATCAGGTGCTCGAGCTTCTGTGCGGCGATGTAGTCGCGGCCGTTGCTGATGCGCACTTCGGTGATGTCGATGCCGGTCACCCGTGCCGGCGTGCACTGCCTGACGTAGCAGACGGCGTTGGCGCCGTAGCCGCAGCCGACGTCGAGGATGCGATCACCATCCGCGATGCCGGCGGTGTGCGCGACCAGATCGGTGAGTTGTGCGCCGGCCTGCTCGAAGCTCAGCTCGTCGTGCGGCCAATAGCCGTAATTGGCGAACGGTTGCTGACCGAACAAGTCCTGCCGGAATGCGTGTCGAGCGGTGTAGTGCGTCACCACGTCGCGCGTATGCTGAGAGATCGCCGTTTCCAGCGGGCGCACTGCCATTTCTGGCCTGTCCATTACCTTTTCCGCTCCCTGAAATTGACGGTGACCCGATTCCCGCCATCGTTCTTTTTTTAAATAGCGGATGTCGTGCCATCCATCACGCTAGGCCGACCATACACGCTTTATCTAGTTTGAACGTGCCTTATTGCGCTTGAAAGACAATGCGGCGATTAGGCCCGGCGCTGGTATCAGCTGCGTTCGATGAACTCGGCTGGGCGGCTATTGCAGAGTTTGCCGGCAGGGCTTGGTCGTTTGGCTCGCGCACTGTTTGCGATGGGAGTCGCCGCCGCATAGCAATGCGCAGGCTTATTTACAGAATTTGCGGCCGCTTGTGGCTGCGGCCTCGCACGATCAGATTCTCGCGGCGAGAAAATCCGCAATCTGGCCGATCGAAAGATCGTCGACATAACGACCGTCCTTCATCAATAGCTGATCGAACGGCACTTTCTGCTTGCTGATGTCTTCTTCGATCGCGACCACCAGCTGGATGATGTCGATCGATTCGAAGCCGAGATTGCCGAGCAATTTGGTCTCGCGATTCATTTCACCTTCGAACTCGTGATCCCAGTCCTGGGTGAAGTCCTTCAGCAGAACGATCAGCTGGGCGACGATAGTTGCGGAGTTTGCGGGCATGGCGGTCGGTTCGAATGGAATCGTTCAATACAGGGGAGCTGGCAACCGTTCGATGTCGAAGCGGCCGTTGTTTTGGATGACGCGATACGCTTCCGGCTGCAGAATTTGCAGGCGGCCGTCGGCGGCGCGCGTTTCGAGCAGATCGAGCGTCGCTTCGATCTTGGAGAAATCGACGTCGTGCTTGTGCGGCGCCAGATCATAACGCCACCACTGCAGTTTCAGCAGGCGCTCGACGATGCTTTCCGGAAAACGCAGCCGGATGGTCTTAGCCGGCAGGCCGGCGACGATCGCGTACGGCGCCACATCGCGCGTCACCACTGCACGCGCGGCGACAATGGCGCCGTCGCCGATGCGCACACCGCGCTTGACGAAAACGCCGGCGCCGATCCAGACGTCGTGACCGAAGTAGGTCTTCGCCGGCTGCAGAAACGGCGTCGGTTCGGAGCCGTCCGGCGCGAGCCGTTCGAACTCCGGCAGCTTGTAGAACTTCGGCAGATATTCGCGACGCGTGAATGCGAACGGATGGCTCGACAGCCAGTCGCTCGGATGTTCCGGCGCGCCGAGCATCACCTCTTCGGCAATCGAGCAGTAGCGGCCGACTTCGCAGCTGTACAGGCTGCCGGATTGGTAGCCGTTGATATAAGTGAACACACCGAGCGAAGAGTTCTTGATGCGGCGCGGATCGAAGGCGATGGTCGGGCGTTCGTACAGCAGCGGACCTTGTATGCACTTGCCTTCGATCACCGAGAGGCCGTAGTCGGCCAGTTGTTCGGAAGCAAGGCCGAGCAACTTGTCGCCGACCGCGATCGCGCCTACCGGCGCGCGAGGTTCCCGACCTTCCTGCTGAAGCATTCCTGTTTCCATTCTTGATGAAGCCGCGACCGCAAGTCGCGACCGCGTCATTCTCGCAAGCTATCGCGTCGCCTGCTTACTCCATATAGCCGAGCATCTGCAGCTGTTCGATGATCTGCTTCTTCTCGCCGTCGTCCATTTCCTCGGCCTTGGCGCGCTCGCCGGGCTTCTGCGTCGGTGCACCGATGGTAATCGGATGCTGTTCGAGCCAGCCCTTTTCGAAGAAGCTCTCGGCGACCTTGCCTTCGAAATCCGACGGCGTCGGCAGACCGACGCTGTGCAGCAGCGTCGGTGCGACGTCGACGATCTTGCGCCGCGACACCATGCCATTGGCATTGATGCCGGTGCCGTACGCCATGAAGATGCCATCCGGATGGTGCGTACCGATCGGCTCGGGACGCTTGACCACCACCGGCTTCAGATTG
>JAQGNU010000149.1 GCA_028291645.1 Nevskia sp. | reverse complement strand
CTGGCCGTTGACCTGCGACTTCACCGTCACCGTCGCCAGCGGCGTCACCGTGCCGAGCGCATCCAGCGTCACCTTGATGTCGTCCTTCTTCGCGGCGACAGCCACCACCGGCATCGCCGCACCGCCGCGGCCGGGACGCTCGTGCGTCGCCGCCGCAGGGGCGGATGCGTGCACGATCCAGACGACCGCAAGGGTTGCGATCACGGCGGACGTCGCCAATGCCAGCCCCTTCGCACGCCGCGTCATGAAATCGGCAATCCGCGTGCGGCTTGGACCTGCTGCGCTTGAAGCATGGGATGTTCTCTACGCGTGGCAAAACAAGGCACTTCGCGGACCGCGGCAGCAGACGGCGAGCCGCCCGGCGACCTCAGCACTGCAGCCACCGCTGTATGAATCATCGGTGCAAGCATTTAGCTGCTGGGATCGTTTCGGCGAAGCAGACTGGCGATGAACCTGCTGAAGCTCCCAGCACATTCCGCGGCGCCGCGTTCCATTCATCTCTAATGGAAATGACGAGGTGCGCCTAGGCCACCCTACCCGCAGGGAGCGGCTGGCCTGCTGACTTTACAGTGCTCTACACACGCTTTCCCCTCTCCCGTTTGCGGGAGAGGGGTTAGGGGAGAGGGCCTTGAATCCGTCAGCTGTGTCCGCCGATCAGCACGATATCGCGTTTGGCGAGGCCGACGACGGATGCGCGTATCGCGTTCGAACTGGCCGGTCCGGCGAGTTTGCAGAGCGAGGTTAGCGTCAGCGGCGCGGTGTCGGCAAGCAGTTTCAGCACGAAACTGCCGATCGGGTCGAGTTGCACGCGCGCACCGTTGAGCGCGACCACCGCTTGTATCGCGTCGACTTCGCAGCGCGCATTGAGCGTCACCGTCTCATCGCCGTTGAGACCGTCGGCATCGGCAAACAAGTTCAGATCGACTTCGACCGCCGGACGCTGACGTTCGGCGATCGACTTCATGTAGTCGGCCAGGTGAGCCGGATTCAATGCCGCGGCCGCGGCCGCCTGCATCGCCTTGGCAATATCGTCCTGGGTGGCGGCACCGCCGACCAGGCCTTTCCGCGCCGATGGTTGCAATTGCAGGTAACGGCTGCAACTCCACAACACGTAGTCCAGCACGGTGGGGATGTAGACGCCGACCGAGAGATGGAAACTCGCTTCGTCGAGCGGCACCACGTTGTGCCACCAGCCCCTGGGAATGTAGAGGATATCGCCGGGTTCCATCACGCATTCGAGCGCCGGGGTCGGCGGACACTCGCCGCCGATCATGCCGGGCGAATGATGGCTCAGCGGATACGCAAAAGTCGGCGGGAAGATCTGCCAGCGTTTGCGGCCGATCAGTTGCACCGCGAACACGTCGTGCACGTCCCAATGCTTGCCGAACGTGCCGTTGCCGGCAAACGTGATGTAGCCGTTGCCGGTCGCCGTGTGGCCGGTGTAGCGGCTGATCTCGTCCGCCAGATGCCGCGCCGCCGGTGCGAACAGTTCCAGGCGATTGATCACCAGCGTCGCGCCGCTGCTCATGTACTTGTAGAAGCGATCCTTGTGCAGGCGCCGCCGTCGCGTGCCGAGTTCGACCACTTCCTCGCTGAAGTTGTCGGCCGGCACCAGGCCGTTGCTGAACAGCTGGAACAGCGGCTCGACCGGTTCGATCTGGTACAGCAGCGTATTCAGGTCCGACCATTTGAACGGACGTGCCTGCAGCGCACTTTTGTAGAGATGCGCGCGCTGCTCGAGCAGATGCTCGCGGAAGTCCTGCGCGGGGATGCCGAAGTCGATCATGCGGATGGTCGCCGTTCGAAATGCATCAGGGTGCCAGCACCAGCACGCGGAACGTGCCCGGTACCATCGCGCGCCGCGGGTTCGGATTGTTTGCGCTGGGCGCGACGGCTGGCGTGAAATCGGCCGACGGCATGAACACGCGGTGGGTCTTGTTGTCGACCGCCATCGTGCGCGCGCCGAATTCGGTTTTGACCGTCTGCTTCAGGCTGAACGAATCGGCGCTGTCTTCGTGGACGATGCTCAGCGTGCCGTCGCCGTTCGATGCGAATACCAGCTTGGTGGCGGGATCGAATTTCGCAGCGTCGTTGCGTTCGCCGATCGGGAAGGTCTGCAGAATGCGTCCGCTGTCGGCATCGAGCACCAGCAGCGACTGGCTGCGGCAGGCGACGAAGATGCGGTGTGTTGCCGGGTCCATCACCGTGCCGGCCGGCTGCGCATGCGGCGCCAGCGGATAGGTGGCGGTGACTTTCAGCGTGCGCGCGTCGATCGCGATCACGGTGGCCTTGTCTTGCAGCGAGTCGTAGATCATGCCCTTGCCATCGGACGCGAAGAATTCGGTGCGTCCGTCCACTTCGATCGTCGCAAGGACCTTGCCGGTTTTGGCATCGAAGGCCGTTACATTGCGACCGCTCGAGTTGAAACTGAATACGCGCCGGGTCGCCGGCTCATACAGAATCTGGTTCGGACGCTTGCCTGTGGCCTGCCATTTGCCGATCGGCTTCAGCGTGTCAAGCGCGAACACGCCGATCATGTCTTCGTCGCCATTGGCAGTGAAGCCGCGATTCAGCTCGCGCGAAATGGCGACACCGCCCATGCCGGGCGAGTCGGGGACATCGCCGACGACTTTGAGCGTGTCCATATCGATGACGACGACATGCGTCTCGTGGCTGACGTACAGGCGCCGGCCGATCGGATCGGCTTCCAGATAATCCCAGCCGCCGTCACCGCCGACCTGGATGCGATCGACGAGGTGATAGTCGGCGCGGCAATCGAGCGATGCGAATCCGAGTGCCAGCGCGAACGCCGGTGTCAGCATTCGCCAGCGCAGCATCAGTGCTGCCCGGGCACCAGCGGCGGCACCGTCGGCGGCGGCCGGCGGTAATGCGTGGCCTGCTCGTAGGCATAGGCGTACTGGATGATCTTGCCTTCGTCCCAGGCGCGGCCGAGGATCTGCAGGCCGACCGGCAGGCCTTCGCCGAGATAGCCGTTCGGCACCGACAGCGCCGGCCATTGCAGCGTGCTGCCGACGAACGTCAGGCTCGACCCGAGATGCGTCGGTCCGGCATTCGGCGCGGGTTGCGGATCGTCAGTGATCTGCGTGTTGCGGTCGCCATTGATCGCCGGCAGCTGCGCCCAGGTCGGGAAGATCAGCGCGTCGACCTTGGCGCCATCCATCGCCTGGTTGAACGCATCGCGATAGCGCTGCTCGTTCTTGCGGCCCTCGATCGTCACCGGGTCCTGGTCGGCCGGTAGGGCGTCCACGGCCAGATCGAAACTCTGCTGATGCAGCGGATGCACCATCTTCGAGTCGGCAATTTCCTTGATCGATGGGAACGGCACGCCCGGATGCTTGGCGATCCATTGGGTCAGATCGGTTTTGAACTCGGCGTTGGTCTGCGGCGCGCGCGGAATCGTATCCAGTTCCGGCACGGTGAACGGATCGACGATCTCGGCGCCCGCCGCCTTCAGCTCGGCGATGGTCTTGTCGAAGTTGGCGATGATCAGCGGGTCCGTCACTTTCGGTGCGAACACCTGGCGCAGCACGCCGAGTCGCACGCCCTTGAGTCCATCCTTCTTCAGATAGGGTAGATAACTTTTCGGAATGTGGCCGGCCGAGCGCGCGGTCGCCGCATCTTCCGGATCGGCGCCGACGATGACGTCGAGCAGGATCGCCATGTCGGTGACCGAGCGCGCCATCGGTCCCGCGGTATCGCGCACGCCATCGAGCGGTACCACGCCGGTGCGCGACACCAAACCAACCGTCGGCCGCAGACCGCTCAATGCATTGTGTGCCGACGGCATGCGCACCGAGCCGCCGGTATCGGTGCCGATGCCGATCACTGCGAAGCTCGACGCCAGCGCCGCCGCGGGTCCACCGGACGAACCGCCGGTCGCATACGCGGTGTTGTACGGATTGCGTGCGAAGCCGGGCAGCACCGAATTGATGTTGTCACCGCCGCCCTTGGCGAATTCCGACAGCGAAGCCTTGGCGATGATGATGCCGCCGGCCGCCTTGATCTTCGCCACCAGCGGTGCATCGGTCGGCGGATAGTAGTTCTTCCAACCCTGGAAGCCGTTGGTCATCGGCATGCCGACCGCGTCGAGATTGTCTTTCAGCACCACCGGAATGCCGTGCAGCGGGCCGATGAACTTGCCGCTGGCCTTGTAGCGCGCATCGATCGCATCGGCTTCTTCGAGCGCCTTCGGATTGATCGTAATCAGCGAATTGATGTACGGGCCTTTCTTGTCGTAGGCCGCGATGCGTGCCAGATAGCCGGCGACGACTTCATGCGCGCTGACGCGGCCGTCGCGGTAGGCATCCTGCACGTCGGCGATGCTGGCTTCCTCGACCGTGAACGCCTGCGCAGACGGCGCGGCGAACAGCAGACAACAGCCGATCAATAACGCCATGAGCGGATCGAGCGGACGCGTCGGCCTTATGAAGGCTTCCTCCGTGTAACGGCCAGAGCCGAGCAGTCGAACCAGCGTAGTGCCCAAAGCAGGAATGCGGTGCGGCGCGGTCATGATCTGATCTTTAGTCTGCGAATGCATTGAGGAAGTGAAGCCATCGCCGCCGGCTGCGCGACGCGGCAGCAGCGAAGTGGATAAAAAACGGCCGGTAGATTTGTCCCATCAACAAAGTCCCGGCCGAACCTCGCTAGTGATCGACTTGAACGAAACGAGTGCACGGCTTCTAAGGTTCGCCCGCCACCGGCCCGAAATCGGGCGGCGCCATGCGATGCTTGGTCGCGCTTGCATAGGCCGATGCGATACGGAACAGCGTGGGCTCGGCAAAAGGACGGCCGACGAAATCGATGCCGACCGGTAGCCGCGCCTTGGTCGGGCCGGTCATGCGCGTGCCTTCACGCAGACCGCCACCGGTATAAGTGCCTTCGGGCGGCGGCGGTGGCGGCGGCACCGAGGGATCGCGCACCCAGTCGTACACCTGCGTCGTGAAGCCGGCGGGGACGGTGATCGCCGGGAAGCCCTGCTGACCAAGAAAACTCCAGACATTGCTGCGGCCATTGACCGGCGGCGTGGTCGGCGCGCCGATCTTGGCGGGCGGCAGATTGCTGGTCGGGTAGGCGAGCGCGTCGAGGTTCTGCTCCTGCATGCACTGCAGGATCATCTGCTGCACGGCGAAGCGCCGCAGCATGCGATCCGCCATGTTCAGCTGCATCGGCTTGTCGGCGGTTTCGCGCGCGGTCTTCTGCGACGCGAACTTCGGATCGTTGAAGTAGTTGGCCTTGTTGACCAGATCGGTGTTGCTCTTGATGTTGGCGTCGCCGCGTTGGCGCAGATACAGATCGATCTCGTACTTGCCTTCGCCTTCGGCCTGCACCTGGCCGAGGTTGCGCAGGTTGACGCTGTCCGGCACCAGCGACGGATCCATCGCCATATCGACCAGCTTGGCGACGTGGTCGGTGGTCGGCTTGCCGTCCTTGTCGACCGGGAACAGTTCCGGGTTCTTCTTGGTGAACAGCTTGTTGTCGAGCGCCGGCTCGTACTTGCGCAGGCAGCTGCTGAACAGCGCACCGCCCGCACCCGGATCGACGATGGTCGCACCGAGCTTCTTCAGATCGCCGACCGCGTGATCGACCAGGTCGATGCTTTCCTCGTCTGCTTTCGTGAACAGCTGCTTGTCCATGTACTCGCGCACCACGCCGATGCGCAAGCCCTTCAGACTGGTTTCATGGGCGTAGCTCGGATACGGCTGCGCCGGCATGCGGCCGATGCTGAACACGGTCAGCGGATCTTCCGGGTCATAGCCGGCATAGACATCGAGAATCCGCGCGACATCTTCGACGTTGCGACAGATCGGCCCGACCCGCGTATTGATACCCGGCTGGATCATGCCCTTGCGGCTGATCAGTTCCTGCGTCGGCGCCAGGCCGACGGAGTTGTTCGCTTCCGCCGGACCGCGCACCGACGAACCGGTCTCCTCGGCGATCGCGCAGGTGACGAAATTCGCCGCGACCGAGGAACCCGAACCGGCGCTCGACACGTTTGGGCTGCGCTCGGTGTCGTAGGGATTGCAGAAGCTGCCGCCGAACGAACTGCGTGGCACGCCGTCGGCGTACTCGGCCAGGTTGGCTTTCGCCAGGATGATCGCGCCGGCCGCGCGCAGACGCTTGATGAAAGTGGCGTCCTGCGGCGGACGATCGTTCGCATAGAACGCATCGGCACCCGAAGTGCTGCGCATATCGAAGGTGTCGTACTGATCCTTGAAGGCCATCACCACGCCCTGCAGCGGTCCCACCAATTTCCCGGTCTTGGCGAACTGCTTGTCCTGCTCGGCGGCGATTTCGAGCGCATCCGGCATGTTCGGATTATTGTCCTGCGCGTCGGTCATGCTGCGCGCCTTGCGATCATCGAAGCCCATCGCTTTACGCGTGGCGGGACGCAAGTTCAAAGTCGACAGCGCATTGATCTGTCCCGCGTGCGGAATCGTTTCGATGGTGCCGAGAATGCCGTCCGGCTGTTTCACGCAAGTGCCGTTGTAAGCCTTGATGCGTGCCAGATACAGCTTCACCAGTTGCTCGGTGGTGAGCTGCTTGCTGAGAATCGCCGTCTGGATCTGCGCGATCGTCGCTTCTTCGAGATGGAAGCCACCCGCGGCGGCAAGTGCCGGTGCCGGAGCGCCGACAGTGCAAGTGATCGCCAGCAACACCGCGAGTCCAGCGCCGCGCAGAACACTGCCGCCTCTGAAACTGTTCAAGGTAATTCGCACGTAAACGCTCCCGGATCGCCTGATCGTGCTGATTTAGACGCAGGCGAGGGCGTCACCCCTACCGTGGGTCGGGAGTTTTACGCGCAGGTGTGGACGAGATTGGCGTGCAGCTGCGCTGCACCGATCGCCCGGCCTAGTTCGATTCCACTAAAACGCAGGAGCCGTCCGGTTCGCTCATTGGCTCGACACGACCACCGTTCCTAGCGATAAAAGTAGTACGTCGCGGAGTAAGGAATTCTGGCGACCTGCCCGAGCGTGCTGCCCGTACAAGGCGCGCTCGGTGAGAGGCCGCCGACAGTGACGAGGCGTTGGACACTCTTGGCTGCAGCAAATGTCCCGGAGCCTGTGTGGGTCTTTGCCGTCAGTAGCAGCCACGGGATGGCAGAAGCCGTTGGCCCTGGATCTTTGGCCTTGAGCTCTCCGACTACCGTGCTGCCATCGGTGGATTCCCAGGTTGGCCCAGCGTAGTGCTTGCCCAGCGCTTGACCCGAGCGCGACACGAGTGAGGCTTCCGGCGCTTTGAAGGTCCATTCGTATGTCGTATCGGTCTTCTGAGAACACTCGTAGATCTGAACGCCAGTCGCAAGGGCCTCGACGTATAGCGACTGGTCCGCCGGAGGCTGCAGCGCAGAAGGTGCTTCCGGCGGTGTCAGCGATTGCGCGGTGGCGCAGCCGGCAACGATGAAAGTTGAGAAGCAGATCAAGGCTAGCGAGCGAGGCGAACGCATCGGCAATCTCCGGATGGTGAGCAACAGGATGAGTATATTTCGAAGATGCTCGAAGGAGTGTTGCGGGTTTCTTAATGCGGCTTGTAATGCGGCTTGCCTGGCGAGCGTTGTTATTTATGCAGCCGATGCAGACGGAAACACTGACTGCGCGGAGTACACGCTAGGTCTCTGAGCTTGCACGGGTGCGAGGCGAGCATTGCCTGCGCTTCGACTGAGCCAACGTAGGGCGGGAGCATCCCGCGTTCCGTGTTGATGCTTCCGTAGGTGCGAAGCGAATCTTGCCTGCGCTTCGATTGATAGCTTGGTTCCGCCCCTGATGGGCGGGTTACTTTCTTTGACGCACGTCAAAGAATAGTAACCAAAGAAAACGTGCCCCATCGAGCGCCCGCTGCGCGGGTACCCTGCGCTTCTCGCCCGCGTCGGGCTTTCCGACGCGCCATCCCTGGCGCGGCGGAAAGGCTTCGGCTCCTGCCTCGCCTCGCTACGCGAGCCTGATCGACGCGGGCTGCGATGCTCGGCGCTCTCAAGGGGAGGAACGTCAACAGCGAAAGAAGAAGCAAAGGCAAAGATTGTTTTTGATTTTGCTTCACCGGGGTCCCCCTGGATGGCGCTGAGCATCGCAGCGCGCGCAGGGGACGACGAGCAGGGATGCTCGTCGCGCACCGTCACGGCAGGGATGCCGTGTCGGTGCGGTAGCTCCG
>JAQGNU010000133.1 GCA_028291645.1 Nevskia sp. | reverse complement strand
GCTCGAAACTCGGCTTCAGCTCGCCGAGCTTGTCGACCGTGGTCTCGCCGCGCCCGGTTTCGTCGCGGTCCAGCACCACCATGCCATTGACATCCGTCACCGGCAACAGCGATTTGGCGAAACGGTTTGCGGCTTGCGCTTTTGCGGCGCGCTGCTGCGAACGTACCGCGAAGCCGTCGACGTCGGCGCGCGAGAAACCTTCGAGCGAGGCGATCAGATCGGCCGAAATGCCCTGCGGCACGAACGCCAGCTGGTGATTCACGCGCGGGTCCATGGCCCAGGCGCCGCCATCCGAACCCATCGGCCAGCGGCTCATCGATTCGACGCCACCGGCGACGATCAGATCCTCCTGCCCCGACATCACCTTCATCGCGGCCAGGTTGATCGATTCCAGACCCGAAGCGCAGAAGCGCGACTGGGTGACGCCGGGAACGTTCTGCGCCCAGCCGGCATACAGCACCGCGGTGCGTGCCAGATCGGCGCCCTGTTCACCGACCGGCGTCACACAGCCGAGCACGACGTCGTCGACCTGGCTGGTGTCGAGCTGGTTGCGCGCCTGCAGCGCATGGAACAGGTTGGCGAGCAGGTGCACCGGCGTCACTTCATGCAGGCTGCCGTCTTTCTTGCCCTTGCCACGCGGCGTGCGCACGGCGTCGTAAACGTAGGCTTCGGTCATTTCAGGTCCGGTGCAGCAGTTGAACAACTCAGGTAATGTAAATTACTATATGATCCATTCACGCTCGATCACAACGGTGACATGACTATTGAATCGAGGCAGGCGCACAGGCGCTATCCGATCGAGCCGAGCATAAACCGTCACTACATACACGTCAATACGGACGCGTATGGACAGAATCGAGCTTGTGGTGAGTCAGCAAATTTTCAAGTAAACGACCAAGTAAACGAGATTACACATCGAGTCGAAAATGAGCCAAAAAGCGGTCGATATCAGCGCTCAGCTAGCGCAGCTGGACCCGGACACGCGCGCCCGCATCCAGCAGGCGGTGCTGGAGATTTTTTCGCAGCGCGAGTTTCATCGGGTCAGCCTGATCGAGATCGCCCGCGGCGCCAACGTCAGCCTGCAGACCATCTACAAGTATTACGGCAGCAAGGAAGCCTTGCTGTTCTCGACGCTCGACCACTGGATGGACATTCTGGCCGAACGCATGCTCGATCATCTGCAGGGCATCGAGGACTACAAGGAGCGGCTGCGCAAAGTGTTCTGGGTCGGGCTCGACTTCTTCGAGAAGAATCCGAAAGTGGCGCAGCTCGAAATGAGTTCGGTCTACGTCAACACCTGGCGCAAGCAGGGCAATTTCGAAAACCCGGTGCTGTTCGGCACCTTCATCAAGGTGCTGGCGGAAGGTCGTGAGCGTGGCGTGCTGAACGATCAGGTCGACGAGAAAATCCTGCTCGACTACTTCCTCGGCGTACTCAACCGTCTGGTGCAGATGTACATCCATCGCGGCCAGAAGGAGCCGCTGACGCAGCAGGCCAATCCGTTGTTCGAGATGTTGTGGCGCGCCATTTCGAAACCAGGCTGAGCCTGCCGGCAGCTGTTTGGGCGAGGCGCTTCAGTGACCGCAGTTCCAGCAGATTTCGAAACTGCCGGCGTTGCTCTCGCTACAGTGTGGGCAAAGCCAGTCCGCTCGTTCCGTATCGACGGCGGTCGCTGCGGCCAGCGTTTTGATCGCGCGCTCGGCATGCCGCTCGTCGAGCACCCACAGTTCCGGCCAGGTATCCAGCGGCGACAATAGTCCGCTGGCGCCGCCGGCGAACTCGTTGCGGATCGTGCAGCGGATGCCGGCCGCTTCGACGACGCGGCGCGCGTTCCACACCAGCATCGGATTTTCTGCCTGGTAAATTTTCTTCAAGAGCGTCGCCGCGCTAGACCAATGCCGCGATCAGCATGGCGCTGCCAAGCGCGAGCAGGATCGCGCCCATCGCACGGTCGATCCAGTGTGCGCTGGAGGCGAGTGCTGCGCGCACGCGCGGATGTCCGAGCGTTACCGCGACCAGGCAGAACCAGACGCCAGTGACGACGATCATCCAGGCGCCCAGCGCCAGCTTCAGCGCAGTCGTCGTATTGCCAGCGATGACGGTCGAGCAGAGTGCGACGAAGAACAGCATGGCCTTGACGTTCAGCACATTGGTGGCGAGGCCGACGCCGAAGTCGCGTGCGGCGGCGCGTTCGCCGGTTGCCACCGCAGTCATGCCGTCTTGCGGCTGCGCGCGAATGGCCTGCGCACCGATCCATAACAACAGTGCTGCACCGACCAGCTTGAGTGCGCCGAGCAAGGCCGGAAATTGCGCGATCGCCCAGCTCACCCCGAACAATCCGTAAGCCACGTGAAACGCAATGCCGCAGCCGATGCCAAGCGCGGTGCGCACACCGGCGGCGCGGCCGTGCGCCAAGGTCTGCCGGCTGACCATCGCCAGATCCGGACCCGGACTCATCACCGCCAGCGCGTGCGCGGCGGCGACCGCGGCGAACAGCGAGCCGGGCGACTGTGCCAAGGCGAGACCGCTCATGGGGTCTCGTCCTGGCGCAGCAGCAACAACGAAATCTCCGGCGGCACACGAAACCGTACCGGGAAGTCGCTGGTGCCGATGCCGGTGGTGACGAACAGATCGGTCTGTTCGCGATAGTGTCCACGCAGGTAGGGCATATCGTCTTTGCGATCGCGGATATTGCGCAGCAGTGCCCGGCTGAAGATCGACAGCCGCACCTGGCCGCCGTGTGTATGGCCGGCGATCAGGAGATTGATGCGCGCCGGCACCGCCGGGAATAGCTCCGGGTTATGCGTCAGCGCAATCACCGGGGCGTCGTCGCTGACTTTGGCCAACGTCGCCGCAATCAGCGGTCCGCCGGTTTCGAGATCCGCAAAGCCGGCCAGCCAGAAGTGCCGATCGCCGACCGCGATGCGGCGCACGTCGTTGTCCAGCGGGGTGATGCCGACGCGACGCAATTCGCTGCGATACAAGTCGGCGAGATCGCCTTCATCGTGGTTGCCCAGCACCGCGTAAACCCCGAGCGGCGCGCTCAGTCCAGCGAGCGCATCGGCGACCACCTGCGGCGCAATCGTCACGCCGCCCGGCACTTTCTGCGCAAAGATATCGCCGGCGATGACGATCAGGTCGGGCCGTGCGGCATTGGTCAGCGCCGCCACGCGGCGCAGCTTGGCCGCGTCGATGAATGGTGCGCCGGCATGCAGATCGGACAGTGCGGCAATGCGCAGGCCGGCCAGCGGTGCGGCGGCATCGCGCAGCGGCAGTTCGTAGGTATTGACGCGCAGCGAGGCCGGCTCCAGCCAGAACGCCCACAGGCCCAGCCCGACGATGAGGGCGGCCAGCGCCAGGCCGAGCCGGCGGACAAAATCAGGGAAGGTCAGCAACGCAAGGGCACTAGCAAGAGATCGCAAGCAGTGTAAAGGCTTTCACCGGCATGGCGAATCCCCAAAAAGCGTTCGGCAGGTGCGGCGGAGCGTGTAATCTGAGGGCGGCAAGTCCTGCGTCCAGCGCTTGCCGCCGAGTTAAACCTTCCGTGGACGCGAACCATCTTAGCGGTGTGACCATCGCAACCTTCATACATTCGGCGGAGGCCGGCTTGACGGCAGCGGCGACGAATTCGGTAACGGAACCGGAAGATCTCGCGCTGGCGCGACAGGCTGCGCGTGGCGATCTGGGTGCGTTCGAGCAACTCTATCGCACGCATGTCGGTCGGGTGTACGGGCTCTGCTGCCGTCTATGTGATGGCGACAAGTCGCGTGCCGATGCGGCGACCCAGGATGCCTTCGTACGTGCCTGGGAGCATATCGGCAGCTTTCGCGGTGACGCGCGCTTCAGCACCTGGCTGCACCGGCTGACGGTCAACGTGGTGCTCGGCGAGAAACGCCTGTTGAAGCGCTGGGTCAGTTTCGAGGAACAGACGCCGGGCGATTACGACGACGAGGACTCGCAAAGTACCGCAGCGCAGCGCGCGCCGTTCGAGGACGTGGGGCTGCGGATGGATCTGGAGCGTGCGGTGGCGCGATTGCCGAAAGGCGCGCGCACCGTACTGTTTTTGCATGACGTGGAAGGTTATCAGCACGACGAGATCGCCGAGCTCACCGGCATTGCCGTGGGAACGTCGAAAGCGCAGCTGCACCGCGCCCGCCGCTTGCTGAAGGAATGGTTGCAATGAAGGACGTGAACGAAAACCGAATCGACCAGACGATTGAAGCGCCGCAAGGGCTTGCCGCACTGCGCAGCGAGTGCCTGCCGCAGACCGATCTGTGGCCGGGCATCGAGTCCGCCATCCGTGCGCGTCGTGCGCGCGCCTGGCGCATGCCGCTGTGGGCCGGTGCCGCGCTCGCGGCGTCGCTGGTGATGGTGCTGGGTCTGTCGGTGCTGCACGGCGAGCGCCGTGGCGGCAAACCGCTGCAGGCGCCGGCCGCCATCGCCGCCGCGCAGTTGGCCGAGGCGCACGACGCGGCCCTGCGTGCGGTGGTGAATCGGCCGCTGCATTCGGAAACGCGTGCGCTGGTGCGTGCCAATCTGAAAATCGTCAACAACGCCGAAGAGCAGCTCAAGCGCGCGCTGGCGGAAGATCCGGACGGCGAATACCTGAAGAGCCTGCTTGCCAGTGCGCGCAACCAGCAGATTCAGTTGGCAGCCTTGGAAGATCGTCGATGACCGCGCGTGCGGCCCGGCGGGTCGAATTGCCGCGCCTGCCGGCGCTGTGTGCGGCGCTCGCGCTGCTGACGTTCGGTGCGGTGTTCGCCGCACACGCCGGCGGCAGCGTCGAAGAACGGCGTCCGCTCGAAGCCGACGGCCGCGTCTATATCAACAACGTCGCCGGCACGGTCGTGGTCAACAGCTGGGACAAGAACGAAGTCTATCTGCGCGGCGAACTCAGCGGCGACGCCGACAGCGTCGATGTCAGCGGCGGCCCCGACAATCTCAGCATCATCGTCAAGATGCCGAAGAAGTCGCATGTTTCCGGCGACGCCGATCTGACGCTGACGGTGCCGACGGCGGCGCGTGTCGAGCTGGAAACAGTCAGCGCCGATGTATCGGTGCAGAATCTGCGCGGTCCGCTGAAGGTCAACACCGTCAGCGGCGCAGCGCAGTTGCAGTTGGCTTCGCCGGACGTGTCGGTGCAGACCGTCAGCGGCGATGTCACCTTGCGCGGACCTTCGCGCTTGACTTTCGTCAAGAGCGTCAGCGGCGATATGCATCTGGCCGGCATGCAGGGCAAGCTGGTGGTGGAAACCGTGTCCGGCAATGTGCAACTCGATGGCGGCCGCTTCAGCGATGTGCATCTGAAGTCGGTGTCGGGCGACATGCGGCTGGATGTGAGCTTGGCGCAACAGGCGCAGATCGTTGGCGACACGCTGTCCGGCGACATCATCCTCGACGTGCCGTCCGATGTCAGCGGCACCGCGCTGCTGAAGAGTTTCAGCGGCGATGCCAGTTGCGATGCGACGCTGACCAATGCCGCGGCCGATTCGGCGCTATCGGGCCGCAAGGGCAAGCGTGAATACACCTGGGGTAACGGTTCGGGTGCGCGCGTCGAATTGTCCAGCTTCAGCGGCGACATCCATGTGCTGCGCAAGGCCCCGCACGGTTCGCAGACGCCGCCGCCGTTTGTCGGAAAAGACTAGCGCGAACAAGTTTCGCGAACCGCTTTTTTGCAGACGCTCAATGGCGGAAATGACGCACGCCGGTAAACACCATCGCCAGGCCCTGTTCATCGGCTGCGGCGATCACTTCCGAATCGCGCATCGAGCCACCCGGCTGGATCACCGCAGTGATACCGGCCGCGGCGGCCGCGTCGATGCCGTCGCGGAACGGAAAGAACGCATCGCTGGCCATCACCGAGCCGGCCACCGTCAGCTGTTCGTCGGCCGCTTTGATGCCGGCGATCTTGGCTGAATAGACGCGACTCATCTGGCCGGCGCCGACGCCGATGGTCTGACGGTTCCTGGCGTAGACGATGGCGTTCGATTTGACGAACTTGGCGACCTTCCAGGCGAACACCAGATCGTTCAGTTCCATTTCGGTCGGTGCGCGCCGCGTCACCACTTTCAGATCGTCGAGATGGATGCGGTGCTCGTCGCGGTCCTGCACCAGCAGGCCGCCGCCGACACGTTTGTAGTCGAAGGCCGGCAGCGGATGTTCCGGCCAGACGCCGCATTCGAGCAGCCGCACGTTGTGCTTGGCGGCGACGATCTGGCGCGCCTGCTCGCTGATCTTCGGTGCGATGATGAGCTCGACGAACTGGCGCTCGACGATACTTTTCGCGGTGGCGCCGTCGAGTTCGCGGTTGAACGCGATGATGCCGCCGAACGCGGATGTCGGATCGGTCCGGTAGGCGAGTTCGTAAGCCTGGCCGATGCCGTCGAACGACACCGCCGCACCGCAGGGATTGGCGTGCTTGACGATCACGCAGGCCGGTTTGACGAACGACTTCACGCATTCCAGCGCAGCATCCGCGTCGGCGACGTTGTTGTACGACAGTTCCTTGCCCTGCAACTGGCGCGCAGCGGCGATGCTGCCGGCCGGCGCCTTGCGCTCGCTGTAGAACGCCGCGCGCTGATGCGGATTCTCGCCGTAGCGCATCGCCTGCTTCTTCTCGAACTGCAGGCCGAGAATCGCCGGGAACGGATCGCGCGAGCCGTCGGCACCGAGGCTCGACAAGTACGCGGCGACCGCGGCGTCGTAACGCGAGGTGTGTGCGAAGGCCTTGGTTGCGAGCCGGCGGCGGAAGCCGGCGTCGAGCCCGCTGCCGGCAAGTTTGTCGAGCACTGCTGCGTAATCGGCCGGATCGACCACGATGCTGACGTAGGCATGATTCTTCGCCGCCGCGCGCACCATCGCCGGGCCGCCGATATCGATGTTCTCGATCGCATCGTCGATATCGACCTGCGGCTTGGCAACGGTCTGCTCGAACGGATACAGGTTCACCACGATCAAGTCGATTGGCACGATACCGTGCTCGGCCATCACCGCATCGTCGGTGCCGCGACGGCCGAGAATGCCGCCGTGGATTCGCGGATGCAGGGTTTTCACGCGGCCGTCCATGATCTCCGGAAAGCCGGTGACATCGGCGACTTCGCGCGCAGCGATGCCAGCCTGATGCAGCGCCTTGTAGGTGCCGCCGGTCGACAGCAACTCGATGCCGTCGGCGGCCAGTGCGCGCGCAAAATCGACCAGGCCGGTTTTGTCGGAGACCGACAACAGTGCGCGCCGCGGGCGCGTGGAAGCTGCTGACACGCTCATGCTCGGGAAATGCTCGAAAGGTGCGGGCGCGTTGACGAACCCTAATCGGATCGCGCCGGGTCGATTTTGTACTGGCCCAGCTTTTTGCGCAGCGTCGCGCGATTCAGGCCCAGCAGTTCGGACGCGCGCGATTGATTGCCGTCGCAGTAACGCAAGGTCGCGCGTAGCAAGGGCGGTTCGACCTGCTCGAGAATCATCTCGTAGAGATCTTTCGGCGCGTGACCGTTGAGCGTTGCGAAATAGTCGTCGAGACAATCGGCGACCGAATGGCACAACGGTTTGATATCGGCTTTCTTGATGGGAGACATGCCCGCGCAGACCTTCGACGTGCTGTCATCGTTCTTTAAAAGGGGACGGTGATAATACTGAGTTCGCGACTGTCATGAAAGCGCCACTGATCGCTTCGGCTGCACGTTGCTCGTCGCGTCAGCGACGTCGCACACCACTGACGCGCGACCATACCTCGCGTTGCGCATCGCTTTCGAACTCGAACCATGGCGCGTAAGCGGCACGCACATCCTGTGCCTGTGCATCGAGGATGCCGGCGAGCACGATGTGTCCACCGATGCGCGTGCGCGCCGCGAGCATCGGCGCCAGCGTCATCAGCGGTCGCGCAAGAATATTCGCCAACACCAGATCGACTGGCGCGCCAGCCGCTGCTTCGGCGCCGACGCAATCGATTAAGTCACTGACGCCATTGCGTTCGGCGTTATCGCGCGTCGCCGTCAGCGCCTGTGGATCGATGTCGATCGCGCTTGCGCGCGTCGCGCCGAGCTTGACTGCGGCGATCGCGAGAATGCCGGAGCCGCAACCGTAATCGAGCACCTGCGCGCCGGCGACGTCGTGGGTCGCGAGCCAGTCGAGACATAAGGCCGTGCTCGGATGCGTGCCGGTACCAAAGGCCAGACCCGGATCGAGTTGCACCACAATGGCGCGCTCATCATCGATCCGGTGGCCGCTCGGGCACACCCACAAATGCGCGCCGAACTGCATCGGCTGCGCATGCTGCAGCCAGGCGTTGACCCAGTCGGCATCTTCGATCGTGCGCAGTTCGATCGAAAGCGCGCTGCCATCCGGCAATTGTTCGCGCAGCGCTGCGCGCGCCGGTTCGATCAGGCCTTCATCATCGAACAAACCGTGCGCCAGCGTGTGTGCCCACAGCGGCGTTTGCCCAGGCGCGGGCTCCAGCACCGGATCGTCGGCGGCGTCACTGAGCGTGACCGAGGCCGCACCCTGCGTCAGCAGAACTTCTTCGGCGAACTCGGGATAGCGGCTCGCGACCGTCAGTTGCCACCAGCCCATATCAGTGCCTAGCTTTCCGCCGTCCACTGCTCCAGGCGTTCGCCGAGGTAATGGATGTGATGCTCGCCGGCGCAGAACACTTCGTCGTCGAGAATGCGCCGCTGCAGCGGGATGTTGGTCTTGATGCCTTCGACGATCATCTCGCTGAGCGCGGTGCGCATGCGCGCGATCGCCGACTGGCGCGTCGGTCCGAACGCGATCAGCTTGCCGATCATCGAATCGTAGTTCGACGGCACGCGGTAGCCGGTATAGATGTGGCTGTCGACGCGGATGCCGGGGCCGCCCGGCGTGTGGTAGCCGGTGATGAGGCCGGGCGAAGGGATGAACTTGAACGGGTCTTCGGCGTTGATGCGGCACTCGATCGCATGGCCGCGCAATTCGACGTCGCGCTGGCGCAGCATCAGCGGCTCGCCGGCGGCGACCATGATCTGCTCGCGGATCAGGTCGAGCCCGGTGACGCGTTCGGTCACCGGATGTTCGACCTGGATGCGGGTGTTCATCTCGATGAAGTAGAAACGACCGTGGTCGTAGAGGAACTCCATCGTGCCGGCGCCGCGGTAGCCGATGCGCTTGCAGGCGTCGGTGCACAGCGTGCCGATCTCTTCGCGCTGCTCGGCGGTGATGCCGGGCGCCAGTGCTTCTTCCAATACTTTCTGGTTGCGGCGCTGCATCGAGCAATCGCGCTCGCCGAGATAGATCGCGTTGCCGTGTTCGTCGGCCAGCACCTGGATTTCAATGTGGCGCGGCATTTCGAGATATTTCTCGAGGAACACGCTGCCGTCCTTGAACGCCTGCGCCGCTTCGTTGCGCGCCATGCCGATCGACTGGATCAGGTCTTCTTCCTTGCGCACGACGTACATGCCGCGACCGCCGCCGCCGGCTGCGGCCTTGATCAGCACCGGATAACCGACCTTCGCGGCAACTTCCTTGCAGACAATTTCATCGTCCGGCAGCACGCCGTCGGAACCCGGCACGCAGGGCACGCCGGCCGAGATCATCTCGGCCTTGGCGGTAGTCTTGCCGCCCATCAGCCGGATCGTTTCGGAGCGCGGCCCGATGAAGACGAAACCGCTGCGTTCGACGCTCTCGGCGAAGTCCGCGTTCTCGGACAGGAAGCCATAACCCGGATGGATCGCGTCGGCCTGGGTGATTTCGGCGGCGCTGATGATCGCCGCCATGTTCAAGTAACTGCTGGTCGCCGCCGGCGGACCGATACAAACCGCTTCGTCGGCGAGCCGCACATGCTTGAGATCGCGATCGGCGGTGGAATACACTGCCACCGTCTGGATGCCCAGCTCGCGGCAGCAGCGCAGGATACGCAGCGCGATTTCGCCGCGGTTGGCAATAAGAATTTTTTCGAACATTAGTTCTTGTGTGAGTAGTCCGGGACAAGGATGTCCCGGTCTTGGAACAGGACGTTCACTACGCCGGATCGATGATAAACAGTGCTTGGTCAAACTCGACCGGCTTCTCGTTCTCGGCGACGATCTCGGCGATTACGCCGGCGCGATCGGCTTCGATCTGGTTCAGCATCTTCATCGCTTCGATGATGCACAGCGTCTGGCCCTGCTTGACGGTCTGGCCGACTTCGACGAAAGACTTCGCACCCGGCGTCGGCGAGCGGTAGAACGTGCCGACCATCGGTGACTTCACCACATGGCGGTTGTCGACCGCTTTCGGCGCCGGTGCGGCCGCTGCAGCTGGCGCTGCGCTCGGTGCGGCGACGGCAGCCGGCGCGGGTGCGTATTGCTGCTGCGGCGGCAGATAGTATTGCGGCGCCTGCATGCCGCCCGGCGGCAGCCGGCTGATGCGAACCGACTCTTCGCCTTCCTTGACTTCCAGCTCCGAGATGCCCGATTCCTCGACCAGGTCGATCAGCGTTTTAATCTTGCGCAGGTCCATCGTTGGTTCAGCTCCCCTGATTTTTGAGCCGCTCGTGCGCGGCCTGCAGCGCCAGCCGGTAACCGGCAGCACCGAGACCGACGATCACCCCCGCGGCGATGTCGGATAGATACGAGTGATGCCGGAAACTCTCTCGTGCAAACACGTTCGAGAGGTGTACTTCGATAAATGGGATGCCGACGCCGAGCAGCGCATCGCGCAGCGCGATGCTGGTGTGCGTGAACGCGCCCGGATTGAAAATGATGAACGCCACGTCATCGCGTGCCGCCTGATGAATGCGCTCGATCAGCAGCCCTTCCTGATTTTTTTGCAAGCAGTCGAGCGTGTGGCCGAGCGTGCGCGCTTGTTCGACCAGCGCGGCTTCGATCTGCGCCAGCGTCTGCTGGCCGTAGATCGCAGGCTCGCGCGAACCCAGCAGATTCAGGTTCGGGCCATTCAGTAGCAGCAATCGGCTCACGCGAGTTGGTTCTCGTCAATTCTTGTGATCGGGCGAGCCGCGATTCTGCCTCAAGGGCCGAAAGTTAACAATTGGCAGACGATAGTCGCGCGATCGTCGAGATTCGCACCAAAATGCGGCGCGTGCCTACTTCGGAAGCTGGCTTTCGACCAACTGCGTCAGTTCGGCCGCGGAAAACTCGCCGATCTGGCGCTTGATGATGACGCCGTCGGCGCCGATCAGCAGCGAAAAGGGTAAGCCACCGACCGGATTGTCGAGTTGCTCCATCGTTTTGATCATGTCTTCCGGCGCCGTCGTCACCAACACTGGATAGTTGATGCCGAGCGTGCCCAGCATCGCGCGCACCGCGTCTGGATCGTCCACCGCAGGCCCGACGATCTGCAGTCCGCGTGCACCGTACTGCGTCTGCAGTTTCACCAGCTCCGGAATTTCGTGCAGACAGGGTCCGCACCAGGTCGCCCAGAAGTTGATCAGCAACAGCTTGCCGCGATAGTCGTCGAGCTTGTGCGGCTTGCCGTCGAGGTCGTTCATCTGAATGCCCGCGGGCAGCGGCTTGCCGGCAATATCGTCCGGCTGCGCAAAGTGACGATAGGCCAGAAAACCGCCGGCAGCAGCGACGGCACAGATCACGAAAATCAGCAGAATCGAACGCATGGAAGCCTAGTGTGGAGTGGTGGAGACGACATCGATAAGTTTGGTTTGCGGCGGGTAGCAGACACCGGCGTCGGCGCAGCCCTGGTAGCGCACGCGCAAGCGCTGCGGCGCATGCGCGGTCTGAATCGCGAGGACTGCCACCAGCGTGTTGCGATAGATTTCGTTGTCGCCCTGCTCGTCGTGCATCGGCGTGCCGGCAGGCAGTTGCGCCGCACCCAGCGTCTGCGCCTTGCCGGCGGGCTCGACCGCAAAGCCGAGGCGCTTGCGATACAGGTAGTAGCCCGGCGCGATCGACCAGGTCACTTCGATACGATCGTGTTTGCGTTCTGCCGAAACCAGCGCAAAGGCTTGATCGACCGGCAACAGTTGAGTCCCCGCGGACGCCTGATGCGACCACAATGCGCCGATATCCGCCGCACTCGCCGCCGTTGCGCACAGCAGCGCCGTCGCCAGCAGTGCGCTACGGTTCAGCGGGTTTGGTCGACGATCCATTGCAGGTATTCGGGTAATGCGGCCGTGACATCGACTGCCAGGATCTCCGGGAGTTCATACGGATGCCGCTCGCGTATGTGCGCTTGCAGCGCTGAATAGTTGCCGCGGGTGGTCTTGATTTGCAGTTGCACTTCCTCGGCCTGCTCGACTTTGCCGTGCCAGCGATAGACCGAACGCAGCGCCGGCCCCAGCTGTACGCAGGCGGCGAGCCGTTCCGCCACCAGGTTTTGCGTCAGCGTCGCCGCGGCGTCGGCCGGTGCGCTGACGAAAACCAGCAGGATTTGTTCGGTGGACGGAGATTCGTCGGCAGACGTGGCCACAAGAGCGGGCAGCGGGCAAGTGCGGCGGCAGTCTATGCGCCGCCTGCCCTCAGCGCCACCGGTGCTGGGCGGCGCCCATGCGAACAGCTGGGATTTCGAAAGCGCCGCCGCACATGCGAAACTCTGCGTTTGATTTTGGACGCTGACAATGGACTTGTCCGAACCGCTGCAACCGGTCGCCGCCGCGCGCTTCATCTACGCCGCCCCGCCGCCGCCCCGATCGCCGCTGCGCGCCGCCATCGGCGAATTGTGGCTCGCCGACGAAACCCAACTGGTCAACCGCCTGCTGGCGATTGCCGGCTTGCCGGCCGAACGCGCGCAGGCGACGGTGAGGGAAGCCGCCGGCTGGGTCGAGCGCGTGCGCCTTTTGAAGGAGACGCAGAGCGCGCTCGACGCGTTCATGCGCGAGTACGACCTGTCGAGCGAGGAAGGCGTGCTACTGATGTGCCTGGCCGAAGCGCTGCTGCGCATTCCGGACGACGATACCGCTGAGAAACTCATCGCCGACAAGCTCGCCGAAGCCGATTGGGAATCGCATCTCGGCCGCAGCGATTCGCTGTTCGTCAACGCCAGCACCTGGGGCCTGATGCTGACCGGCCGCATCGTGCGGCTGCCGCCGGAATCGACCAACAACATCCGCGCCGCGCTGAACCGCCTGATCGGCCGCTCCGGCGAGCCGGTGGTGCGTCTGGCATTGCGTCGCGCGATGCGCATGATGGGCGGCCAGTTCGTCATGGGCCGCAACATCGTCGAAGCGCTGAAGAATGCCTGCAGCAAGGCGCATCGGCCTTACTTGCATTCGTTCGACATGCTCGGTGAAGCCGCGCTCACCGCTGCCGACGCGCAGCGCTACCTGCAGTCGTATCAGGACGCGATTGCCGCCATCGGCAAGCACCACGACGCCATCGGCGGCGCGCAGACGCCGGTGTTCGCGCGCCCCGGCATTTCGGTGAAGCTGTCGGCGCTGCATCCGCGTTACGAATATTCCAAGCACGAACGCGTCGTCGCCGAAGTCGCACCGCGCCTGCTGGCGCTGGCACAGGCGGCGAAGGCACAGCGCATCGGCCTGTGCGTCGATGCCGAGGAAGCCGATCGCCTGGAACTGTCGCTCGACATTTTCGAAGCGGTTTATCGCGATGCTTCGCTGGCGGGTTGGGAAGGCTTGGGACTGGCGGTGCAGGCGTTCCAGAAGCGCGCACCGGCGGTGATCGAATGGCTCGAATCGCTGGCGCGTTCGGTCGGCCGCAAAGTGCCGGTGCGCCTGGTCAAGGGCGCGTACTGGGATACCGAGATCAAGCGCGCGCAGGAGCAGGGCCTGCCGAACTATCCGGTCTATACGCGCAAGCTGAATACCGACGTTGCTTACCTCGCCTGCGCGCGCCAGTTGCTGGCGGCACGCGACGTGTTCTATCCGCAGCTGGCGACGCACAACGCACATACGGTCGCCGCGGTGCGCACCTACGCCGGCGATAGTCATGGTCTGGGCGAGGGCGGCTACGAATTCCAGCGCCTGCACGGCATGGGCGAAGCGCTTTATCAGATCGTGCGCGAAGACGCAGCCGTCGCCTGCCGCGTTTACGCGCCGGTCGGCAGCCACGAAGATCTGCTGCCGTACCTAGTGCGGCGTCTGCTCGAAAACGGCGCCAATACGTCCTTCGTCAACCGCATTTTCGACGAGAGTCTCGCCGCCGAAACGCTGGTCGCCGATCCGATCGAAGCCGCGCGTGCGCTGGCGGTGAAGCCGAATCCGAACCTGCCGTTGCCGAGCGAATTGTTCGGTGCGTCGCGGCGCAACTCGGCCGGCATCAATCTGGCCGACGAGATTGCCGCGAAATCCTTTGCCGCCGAGTTGCAGCATGCTGCCCAACAGGTTCGGGCCAGTTCGCTGCTGTTCGACGGCGAGGCCGCTTTTGAGGATGGCGTCGTCGTCACCAGTCCGGCCGACCGCAGTCGTGTCGTCGGCGAGTGGGCGCCGTTGGCGCTGACGCATGCGGCCGATGTCGTCGCCGCTGCGGCGCGCGCCTATCCGCGCTGGAACGCCACCCCGGTGGAGATCCGCGCCGGCGTCCTCGAACGTGCCGCCGACCGCCTCGAAGCGCGCCGCGCCGAGTTCGCGCGGCTGCTGATTCTCGAAGCCGGCAAGACCATTGCGGATGCCGTTTCCGAAGTGCGCGAAGCGGTCGATTTCCTGCGCTACTACGCGGCACAGGCGCGCCGCATGCTGGCAATGCCGGAAACGCTGCCGGGGCCGACCGGCGAACACAACGAGTTGCAACTGCACGGCCGCGGCGTGTTCGTCTGTATCAGTCCGTGGAATTTTCCGCTGGCGATTTTCACCGGCCAGATCGCTGCCGCACTGGTCGCCGGCAATCCGGTCGTCGCCAAGCCGGCCGAGCAGACCAGCCTGATCGCCAGCCACATGGCGCGGCTGCTGCGCGAGGCCGGTGTGCCGTCGTATGTGTTCCAGTGCGTGCTCGGCGCCGGCGAACTCGGCGCGGCACTGGTCGCCGATCCGCGCATCGCCGGCGTCGCCTTCACCGGTTCGGTCGAGGTTGCGCAGGCGATCAATCGCACATTGGCGGCACGGCGCGGTTCGATCGCCACCCTGATCGCCGAAACCGGCGGCCAGAACACGATGATCGTCGACTCCTCGGCGCTGCCCGAGCAGGTGGTGAAAGACGCGCTGTATTCAGCGTTCTATTCCGCCGGCCAGCGCTGCTCGGCGCTGCGCGTGCTGTGTCTGCAGGAGGACATCGCCGACAAGACCATCACCATGCTGGCCGGCGCGATGCGCGAACTGCGCATCGGCGATCCGATGTGGCTGTCGACCGACGTCGGACCGGTGATCGACGATGCCGCCCTGCAGCGGCTGCGTGCGCATGCTAATGAGATCGAAACCATGGCTAAGCCGATCGAACGTCTGCGGCTGCCGGCGGAAGCGGCCAAGGGCACTTATTTCGCACCGATGGCGGTGGAGATCGACAGCCTGGCGCAACTGCGCGAGGAACACTTTGGGCCGATCCTGCACGTGTTGCGCTTTTCCGCAAGGCGCCTCGATGCGCTGGTCGAATCGATCAACGCCACCGGTTACGGCCTGACGCTCGGTGTGCACAGCCGTATCGAAAGCACCTGGCGCCGCATCCAGGCGCGCTCCGCGGTCGGCAACTGCTACATCAACCGTAGCATGACCGGCGCGGTGGTCGGCGTGCAGCCGTTCGGCGGCGAGGGACTTTCCGGCACCGGACCGAAAGCCGGCGGCCCGCACTACCTGCTGCGCTTCATCAGCGAGCGCACCTTGAGCGTGAATACCGCCGCGGTTGGCGGCAACGCGCGCCTGCTGGCGGCGTCCGGCTAACTACCGGCTAATTGACAGAGCCTAGGCGATCGTCCCGCATGTTCACCGCGCAAACGGCCCAGGTCGGCAGTGGAGGCATCGCATGAAGCTGAAGTTTGCGTGGCGCATGTTGCTGACGCTGCTGGCGCTGCTCAGCATGGTGCCGATCCTGATTCCGAATCTGTTCCTGACGCTGCCGTTTAGCGTCGAGGCCAAAACCGGCATCGGCTATGTCGTCGACCAGATACCCGGACTGCCGTTGGCGCCGGGCCTGCAGATCGGCGACGTACTGCTACCTGAGCGCATGGACGCCAGTGCACGTGCCGCTGCCATCGTCGTCAACAACCTGCCGCCGCATTCGACTTATCCGATCGTTGTACGACGCGGCGGCGAAGTCCTCACCGTCCCAGTGACGGCGGTGGTCAACGACAGCCGCTATGCAACCGCTACCCGGCTGTCCGGCTATCCGCTGCTGTTCAGCGTGCTGGCGCTGGCGCTGCTGACCTTGTGGCGCGGCCGCGACTGGACCGCGTGGGGGCTGACGCTGTTCTCGCTCGGCATCTGTGCGCAACAGCTGCTCGATTCCTGGCCGGTCGATCCACTCATCGGGTTTTTCGGCATGCTGGCCGCGAAAGTGATGGTTTGGGGCATCGCCATCCCCGGTCTCTATGTCGCGGTCGAAGCGCTTGCGGGCGACGGTCTGTCGGCGACCTGGAAGCGCGGCCTGCGCACGCTATTCGGCTGCGCGCTGCTGCTGACGCTCGCGATTTCGCTGGGCAAGGGCATTGGCATCGTGTTCTCGGCATGGACCGGCTGGTTTGCATATCAGCGCCTGTTGACGATACCGGGCACGCTGATGGTACTGACGCCGCTGGTCGTACTGATCGTCGGCTATCGTCGCAGCGATGCGCCGCGCCGTCTGCGCATCCGCTGGGTGCTATGGAGCACCGGCCTGCTCGGCGCGTCGGTGATCGCCGCCGTGTTCATCCCGGATTTCAGCGTGCCCGGGCACATCGCGATTTCGGCAATGCAGGCGCTGTGCTTCTTCGGCTATCTGTACGCCGCGTTGCGGCACCGGCTGGTCGACGTCTCGTTCATCGTCGATCGCGCGCTGGCGTATGGCCTCACCACCAGCGTCGTCATCGGCGTGTTCGCGATCCTCGAAAATTTCATCGAGCAGGCTGCGGTCGGCAACGACGCCAGTTTTTTCCTGCAGGCCGGTGCCACGCTGGTGCTGGCATTGGCGCTGAATCGCGTGCACCACCGTGTCGAGGCAATCGTTGACCGCCTGTTCTTCCGGCGCCAGCGGCGCGCCACCCACGAGCTGCGGCGCTTCGCGCAGCAATGTGCGTTCATCGAGCAGCACGAGCGTCTGCTGAGCCTGACGGTGGAGTGCATCGAGCAGGCGATCGGCGGTTCCGGCGTGGCGATCTACGAACGCCGCGAGGGGCGCTATCTGCAGCTGATCCAGCGCGGCAGCGCGCCGTATCCGGCCGCGGTCGAAGTCGACGATCTGGCGTTCGTCAGCTTGCGTTCGACTCTGCAGGCGACCGATCTCGATGACATCACCGGCAGCGCGCTCGGCCGCGACGGCTGCCTGCTGCCGATGGCGCTGCGCGGCGTATTGATCGGCGCCATCGTCTGTGGTGCGCGCCGCGGCGAACAGTTCGCGCCGGATGAGCGCATCGAGCTGGCCAAGCTGGCGCAGGAAGTCGGCATCGCGCTGTACGTGCTGCGCGCGCGCGAACACGAACGATTCGTCGCGGCGGTGGCGAGCGGCGCGATGCGCGATCCGCAGCAGACCGCGCGGCAACTGCTGCCGACGCTGGCGACCTACGACAGCCAGCTCAGTCCGGGCTGAGCGGCGTTCAACTTTTCTTCAGCGGCTCGACCACATACAGCGGCCACTTGCTCGGCACGCCTCTGAGTTCGCGGATGCCGCGCTCCTTGAATTTGTAACGTGAGCCGATCAGTACATCGCGCACCGTGCGCGAGATCATCACGTCGCCGGCACTGGCTTCGCCGAGCACGCGCGCGCCGATGTGCACCGCCATGCCGCCGACGCGCCCGTCTTCGCGCAACTCGACTTCGCCGATATGCAGACCGGCGCGGATTTTCACTTTCAGATCCTTCAACGCGGCGTGCAGCGCGTGTGCGCAGTCGATCGCGCTGCCGGGTGTCGCGAAGGTCGCGAAGCTGCCGTCGCCGGCGGAATCGACCAGGCGGCCGTCATGACGTTCGATCTCACGGCGGATGATCTGGTCGTGACGATCGAGCAATTCGC
>JAQGNU010000086.1 GCA_028291645.1 Nevskia sp. | reverse complement strand
GAATGGCCGTGGGCGCTGGCGGTGTTTGCAATCGCGTCGATCGGTTTCTTCGGCGGCTCGTCGTTTCAGGACGCGTTGATCGTGCAGGTTGCCGAACCGCAGGAAACCAATCGCGTGTCGGCCTTTGGTTTCGCGCTCGGCTATCTCGGCGGTGGCCTGATCTTCTTGTTCAACGTGCTGATGGTGCTGCATCCGGCCTGGTTCGGGCTGGCCGATGCAGCCATGGCGACCAAGCTTGCGTTCATCGATGTCGCGCTGTGGTGGGCGCTGTTCTCGTTGCCAGTGTTCTGGCGCGTCCAGGAAGCACCGCCGGTTGCCGAACAGACCGGCTGGCGCGAACTGTGGAACACCTTGAAGAAAGTGTTGCGCAACAAACCGGTGTTGAATTTCCTGCTGGCCTATTGGCTCTATATCGACGCGATCGGAACGCTGCAGCAGATGGCGGTGGATTTCGGCGCCAAGCTCGGTTTCTCCACCAGCGCCTTGATCCAGGCGCTGCTGCTGGTGCAGTTCGTGTCGTTCCCATGCGCGATCGCATTCGGCCGCATCGGCGACCGCATCGGCACCAAGCGCGCGATCTATCTCGGCCTCGCGGTATTCGTGTTCGTCACCATCTGGGCCTACACGATGCAGACCGAACGCCAGTTCTACCTGATGGCGGCGATCGTCGGCACCGTGCAGGGCGGCGTGCAGGCCCTGTCGCGTTCCTACTTCTCGCGGCTGATTCCGCGCGAGCGTGCCGGCGAGTACTTCGGTTTCTACAACATGCTGGGCAAGTTCGCTGCAGTGCTCGGCCCGCTGGTGGTCGGCGCCGTCGCCATCGTCACCGGCAACCAGCGGCTGTCGATCATGGTGCTCGGCGTGTTCTTCGTTGCCGGCGCGCTGCTGCTGGCGCGCGTACGCGAGCCGCTGGCAGGCTAGGTTCTCAGTTCGACGCGGTGCCGCTGGCGCAGAAAACCGCCGAGCAGCGCAAACAGCGGGCTGCCCAGAATCAGTAGCCACTGCAGCTTCGGCGAGTGCGCCGCCGCACCGGTGAGCAGCGCATAAAGGTCGATGCCGACGCACAGGAACGAAGCCAGCACGCCGTTCAACAATTCATCGTGCTTCGCCACCCAGGCGGCGATGTAGCCGCCGATCGCCGCACAGCCGAGGCCGATCGCCATTTCGATGGTGGTCAACACGGTCTGACTATGAATCGCCGCGATCACCGCCGCTTGCGCCTGTACTGGCGGCAGCTTGGTCAAACCGAAATGCGCGATGGTGTAGAGCACCAAGGGCACGGCGAGCACGTTAGTCAGTGCAATGTCGGCGAAGGCCCCGAGCAGCACGCCGCGGATTGAAATTTTGTTCATCGGCCTCCCCTGTATGAGCCTGTTCGTGCAGCTTAACCGCAATAGGCCTTGATGTTATGCCTGACGGACGCCGGGGTCGGCATTTTATTGCGCCACAACCGTTTTCTGATGGTTCCCCGTGGACGCTAGCTGGGGAAATCGACGCCGAATAATTGCGTCGGCGCTGCGCTGTCCGGCAGCTGCAATGTCTATTCGAATTTCAAGCCGAGCTTTTGCAGCAGGCGGATCGAATGCTGGTTGTCGGGCGAGGTGATGGCGACGATACGGCGCAGGCCCAGCGTATGGCGTCCGTAGTGCAGCACCGCGGCGGCGGCCTCGAAGGCGTAGCCCTGGCCGCAGAACTCGGGCAGGAATGCGAAACCGATATCGACATCCTGCAGGCTGTCGCGCTTGATCAGTCCGCAGATGCCGAGCGGCGTGGCCTTGGTCTTCAGTGCGGTCAGATAGAGGCCGAAGCCGTTGCGCTGGTAGCTCGCCATCGGCCCCTGCTCGAGGTAGCGTCGCGCATCGTCGAGCGTGTGCACGTTTTTGTCGCCGATGAAGCGCAGCCAAGACGGCTGGTTGAGCAGGCCGAGGACGAAACCGGCATCGTCGAGCGCGAGCCGGCGCAGGTGTAGTCGTTCGGTTTCGATCATGCGGTGTGCTTGCGTGCAAACGGAGTCGGAATTATCCGGTACGCCGCTGGAATCCGTCACTCGCAATCAGCGCAAAAGCCGGTCGATCATGCGTTGCGGAAAATCTTTGCCGATTGATCGAAGGCTTCGACTATGGTCTGCAACTGCCCGGAATTGGCAGCGTCATAGCCGGGTAGGGAGTTGACCGCGAGACGGAAGCTGTCGCTGCGCAGCGTTTCGATCATACGTTCCATCAGTGGCGACTGCAGGAAGCGGGTCTGGCACAGGAAGAAGTAGCGCTCGGTCACCACCGGCAGGAAATCCAGGCCGAAACGTTTTGCTGCAGTCTCGACGCCGAAACCGACGTCGGCCATGTCGCTGGCGACATAAGCGGCGACGGCCGCATGGGTGAACTCGCCATTGTCGTGACCGTGGATGCGGCGCGCGTCGATCTTCTCGTGTTTCAGCATCAGATCGAGCAGATGGCGCGTCGCCGAGCCCGGCTGGCGATTGACGAAGCGCACGTCGGCGCGCGTGAAATCGCTTAAGCCGTGGATGCCCTTAGGATTGTGCGCGGCCAGCATGATGCCCTGCCGGCGCGTGGCGAGATGAATCAGACTCTGGCTCTGCGGCCGAATCCAGCGCGCAAAGGCTTGCAGGGTGGGTTGCTCGTATTCACCCATCGGCACATGGAAGCCGGCGATATCGCAGCCCGACTGAGTCAGCGCGGCCACCGCTTCGAAACTGGTGCAGTACTTCAGGTCGAGCGGAATCTGCGCGCGGCTGAACCATTCGCGCAGCGTTTCCACCGCGAAGCCGTGGCTGGCCTGCATGCGCAAGATCGGCTGCGTCGCCGACAGCGCGCGCTGCAGTTCGACTTCCAGTTCTGAGGCGAGGCTGTCGAGCAGCGGCGACAGCCGCGCGGAAATGCGTTTGTCGGCCCACACCAGTTTTTCCGCCAGCGGCGACAGGCTCGCGCCGCGGCCGCGCGACATCAGCACCAGCGGTGCGCCGAACAGCGCATCGCCGTCCTTCAGTAGGCCCCAGGCGTACCGATACGACAGCCCGATGTGACGGCAGGCCAGCGCCAGCGACCCGGTTTCGTGAATCGCGCCAAGCAATTCGACCAAACGCGGCAACAATTGACGGCCGTCAAGGCTTTCCAGCTGCCATTGCGGTTTGATAGACAGGCTGAACATGGCACCGTTCCTAGGTCGTGGTCTGAGTCGTACAAATAGGCTTTATAAAGCATATTTTAAGCGTGCATCGATAGTGATAGCGTTCGTCTCACATAAAAACGGCTGCAAGCAATATGCTCATTGAAACATATGCAGCCACCTAGCGAAATGTGAGGAGAGAAATCCATGGCGACAGTACCGCAGCAGATACCGGGGGTAGCGACAAACAGCTTTCTGTCGAAGGAACGAACCATTGCCGCGCCGGGCTTCAATCGTTGGCTGGTGCCACCGGCCGCGCTCGCGATTCATCTATGCATCGGTATGGCTTACGGCTTCAGCGTGTTCTGGTTGCCGCTGTCGAAAGCACTTACCGGCGTCGCTGCCTGTACGCCGGAAATGGGCTGGTTCGAAGAGTTGTTCGCCTCCTGCAACTGGCGCGTCGCCTCGCTCAATTTCACCTTCACCTTATTCATCGTCGTGCTCGGCATTTCCGCCGCACTATGGGGCGGCTGGCTGGAACGCGCCGGGCCGCGCAAAGCCGGTGTCGTCGCAGCGCTGTGCTGGTGCGGTGGCCTGGCGCTCGGCGCCCTCGGCATTTCGATGCATCAGCTGTGGCTGATCTGGCTCGGCCCCGGCATCATCGGCGGCGTCGGCCTGGGTCTCGGCTACATCTCGCCGGTATCGACGCTGATCAAGTGGTTTCCCGATCGCCGCGGCATGGCCACCGGCATGGCGATCATGGGCTTCGGCGGCGGCGCGATGATCGGTGCGCCGCTGGCAGTGCTGCTGATGAAGCATTTCTCCAGCGCTGACGATCCCGGTGTCGCGCAGACCTTTCTCGCACTCGCCGCAATCTACTTCGTCTTCATGATCTGCGGCGCACTCGGTTATCGCGTACCGCCGAGCGGCTGGCGACCTGCGGGCTGGACGGCGCCGGCCGGCAATGCGTCGAACACGATGGTGACGCAGCGCCACGTGCATCTGAACGTCGCCTGGAAAACGCCGCAATTCTGGCTGGTGTGGG
>JAQGNU010000069.1 GCA_028291645.1 Nevskia sp. | reverse complement strand
CTCCGCGCTGACGGTCAAGCTGGACGACGGCCGCAGCCAGCCGCTCGACGAAGCGCGCCTGCAGCGCGAGGTCCGCGAAGCCTGCGCCTGCCTCACCGGCGTCGAAGCCGATGAGGTGCTGGCCGCGGCGCTGCGCGATCTCTACGACGGCATTCCGGAATCCGAGCTGTCACAGGCGCTGACCCTCGCCGCCCGCGCGCGCATCGAGAAGGAGCCGAACTACACCTACGTGTCTGCGCGCCTGCTGTGCGATTCGATGCGCCACGAAGCGCTGAAATTCCTCGGCATGTCGGAAACGCGTCCGACTTTCGAGGACATGAAGGCGATCTACGCCGACTACTTCCGCGAGTACATCCACAAGGCCGCGTCGCTGGAACTGCTCGATCCGAAGCTGTGCCTGTTCGATCTGGACAAGCTCGGCCAGGCGCTGCTGACCGAACGCGATGCCAAGTTCGACTACCTCGGCCTGCAGACGCTGTACGACCGCTACTTCATCCATAGCGGCAAGACCCGCTTCGAGCTGCCGCAGGCGTTCTTCATGCGCGTGGCGATGGGCCTGGCGATGAACGAGATCGATCGCGAAACCCGCGCGATCGAGTTCTACACGCTGCTGTCGTCGTTCGATTTCATGAGCAGCACGCCGACCCTGTTCAACTCCGGCACGCTGCGTCCGCAGCTGTCGAGCTGCTACCTCACGCAGGTGCCGGACGATCTGCACGGCATCTTCGGCGCGATCCACGACAACGCCATGCTGTCCAAGTTTGCCGGCGGCCTCGGCAACGACTGGACGCCGGTGCGCGGCATGGGCGGCTACATCAAGGGCACCAACGGCAAGAGCAATGGCGTGGTGCCGTTCATGAAGGTCGCCAATGACACCGCCGTCGCGGTGAACCAGGGCGGCAAGCGTAAGGGCGCGGTCTGCGGCTATCTCGAGACCTGGCACCGCGACATCGAGGAATTCCTCGAACTGCGCAAGAACACCGGCGACGACCGCCGCCGCACGCACGACATGAACACCGCCAACTGGGTGCCGGACCTGTTCATGAAGCGGGTGATGGAAGACGGCCAGTGGACGCTGTTCTCGCCGGAAGAAACGCCCGACCTGCACGACCTCGTCGGCCTCGCGTTCGAAGAGCGCTATGCGCAGTACGAGAAGCTCGCCGACGAAGGCCGCGTGAAGAACTTCAAGCGCATCCCGGCACTGCAGCTGTGGCGCAAGATGCTGTCGATGCTGTTCGAAACCGGCCATCCCTGGATCACGTTCAAGGACGCCTGCAACCTGCGTTCGCCGCAGCAGCACGTCGGCGTGGTGCATTCGTCGAACCTGTGCACCGAGATCACGCTGAACACCAAGGCCGGCCAGGAAATCGCAGTCTGCAACCTCGGTTCGGTCAACATCCCGGCGCATGTGATCGACGGCAAGCTCGATCTGGCGAAGCTCGAGCGTACCGTCAACACCGCGATGCGCATGCTGGATAACGTCATCGAGTACAACTATTACTCGGTCGCCACCGCGCGCAATTCCAACCTGCGCCATCGTCCGGTCGGCCTCGGCGTGATGGGCTTCAACGACGCGCTGTACAAGCTGCGCCTGCCGTACGAGAGCGACGCTGCGACCACGTTCGCCGACGAATCGATGGAAGCGGTCAGCTACTTCGCGATCAAGGCTTCGACCGACCTCGCCGCCGAGCGCGGCGCCTACGCCAGCTTCAAGGGCTCGCTGTGGGATCAGGGCATCCTCCCGATCGACTCGATCAAGATCCTGCGCAAGAACCGCGGCGACCACTATCTGGAACAGGACGAGCAGGACTCCGGCCGCTTCGACTGGAATGCACTGCGCACGCGCGTGCAGAGCGTCGGCATCCGCAACAGCAACACGATGGCGATCGCGCCCACCGCGACCATCGCCAACATCACCGGCGTGTCGCAGTCGATCGAGCCGACCTACCAGAACCTGTACGTCAAATCGAACCTGTCGGGCGAGTTCACCGTCGTCAACGAATACCTGGTCAACGACCTCAAGTCCGCCGGCCTGTGGGACGAAGTGATGGTGCACGACCTCAAGTACTTCGACGGCAGCGTGCAGAAGATCGATCGCGTGCCGACCGAGTTGAAGCAGCTCTACAAGTGCGCGTTCGAGATCGACGCCAAGCGTCTGGTCGATGCCGGCTCGCGGCGCCAGAAGTGGATCGACCAGGCGCAGAGCCTGAACCTGTACATGGCGCAGCCGTCCGGCAAGAAGCTCGACGAGCTGTACAAGTACGCCTGGCTCAGCGGCCTGAAGACGACCTACTACCTGCGCACGATGGGTGCGACGCACGCCGAGAAGACCACCATCAACGACGACCGCCTCAACACGGTCAGCCGTGGCGATGGCGCGGGCACCAAGGCGGCGGCGAAGGCCGCAGCACCAGCACCCGGCACGATGGCGGCGGCCAGCGCCACCGACTTCGGCGGCGCCAAGGTCTGCTCGATCCTCGATCCGGATTGCGAAGCTTGCCAATGAAACTTGATCAGTGCTGCAAAGTTATTGGGCGAGTGCCGCTGAGCGGCCGAAGCCTGCCAATGAGCCTGATCAGGACAGCGCGGTCATCGAGCGAGTGCCGCCGAGCGGCCGAAGCTTGTCAGTAACAACACACGGTGCCCTCCTGCGGGAGGGCTCAAGTAAAGGAGACGTTGAATCGACGTCTCCTGTTCAAGATTGAAGGAGATGCAAATGCTGGAATGGGATGATGCACCTGCCGCCGTACCCGCACCGAGCCCCGCGCGCGCGATGCCGCCGCGTCTGCAGGCGGTGCCGGTGCGCACGCCGGAACCGAAGGGCGTGCGCGTGCCGCCGCCGGACGATTTCGAACTGACGCCGAGCGCCGCACAAGCCGAAGCCGGCGCCACCGGCCTCGAAGCCGTCGAGATGGGCGCGCGCCGCATCCAGGTCGACGACAAGAAGATCATCAACTGCCGCGCCGATCTCAACCAACTGGTGCCGTTCAAGTACGAATGGGCCTGGAAGAAATATCTCGACGCCTGCAACAACCACTGGATGCCGCAGGAAATCAACATGAGCGCCGACATCGCGCTCTGGCAGGATCCGAACGGTCTGACCGAGGACGAGCGCACCATCATCAAGCGCAGCCTCGGCTTCTTCTCGACCGCCGATAGCTTGGTCGCGAACAACCTGGTGCTCGCGGTCTATCGCCACCTGACCAACCCGGAATGCCGCCAGTACCTGCTGCGCCAGGCGTTTGAAGAAGCGATCCACACACACGCCTATCAATACTGCATAGAAAGCCTCGGCCTCGACGAAGCCGAAGTGTTCAACATGTACCGCGAGATTCCGAGCATCCACGACAAGGCCGCATGGAGCCTGCCGTTCACGCAGAGCCTCGCCGACCAGGAATTCCACACCGGCACGCCGGAGAACGACCAGCGCCTGCTGCGCGACCTGATCGCGTTCTACGTCGTGTTCGAAGGCATCTTCTTCTACGTCGGCTTCGTGCAACTGCTGAGCTTCGGCCGCCGCAACAAGATGGTCGGCGTGTCCGAGCAGATCCAGTACATCATGCGCGACGAATCGATGCACATGAACTTCGGCATCGACGTGATCAACCAGATCAAGATCGAAAACCCGCATCTGTGGACAGCGCAGTTCCAGCAGGAAATCGCCGACATGCTGAACGAGGCGACGCAGCTGGAGATCAAGTACGCCCACGACACCATGCCGCGCGGCGTGCTCGGCCTCAACGCCAGCCAGTTCAATGAATACCTCAAGTTCGTCTGCAACCGCCGCTGCTCACAGATCGGCCTCAAGCAGCTTTATCCCGGCGCCGAGAATCCATTCCCTTGGATGAGTGAGGTGATGGATTTGAAGAAGGAGAAGAACTTCTTTGAAACTAGAGTCACCGAGTATCAGACGGGTGGAGCGCTAAGTTGGGACTAGCCGAGTGAACCAGCATGCGCTCAATGAGCGGTGAGATCTCACCGGGCGTCATGCTGCTCGATGTCTCGCCGCGCGCAATTGTGCGCGAGAGTAAGCCACAATTAGATCTAACTTTTGCCGGCGGATTGGGGCGACATAATCCGCGGCTAAGCATCCTTGAGATGTTGCCGACCGAACTCGGCACGCTTAAACGTAAGCTGGGGCGAGCAGAAGACGGTCGACGCTACGTTCTGCTATCCAATAGTTCTCCCCGAGCGGGGGCCGCCTTGAACGAATATTACTGTTCAAGAGTTGCCGATGAATGCGGAGTCCCAGTTCCACCCTTCGGAACCTTCAAAAGCCAGAATCAGGTTTATTTTGGTTCAAGGTATGCGTGCGGCAAGCTTGGCATTCGCGAGCTACGAGAACTGCGGCATGGGAAATCGCTTGAGAACATCCGGCAACAACTTAGCTCAATTTATGCCTTCGATCAGCTATTGGCGAACACAGACAGGTCGCATGAAAATCTACTGTTGCTAAGTGAAGATGATTGGTATGTTATCGAGGCAATTGACTTTTCAGAGGCTGCCCACTTCGGCGAAGATTGGAATGCCGCAGCGATGTTGCGAGATAACTGCACATCAACGCACACCTTCAACGCCTATTTTTCTCAGTTTTCTTTCGACAGAGCAAGCGCTGAGCGGGTGATTAACCGGCTTCTTCAGATGCGCAACAATTTCATTGACGAATGTACTGCAGCAGCGCCGCCTCAATGGGTGTCAGCGAGTGAGGCATGCGCTAAGTCTTGGGCCTACTGGTGGCGTAACGTCCGCCTCCCGCGGTCAGAGCTATTGTTTAAGAAACTGAGGCCGCAGTGAGCGCTGAACAACACTACGACTATTGCGTGCTGCGCTTCTCTCCTAGTCGCATTCGAGGAGAAACGGTTAACGTCGGCCTGATTGTCTTCCTAGAAGACAGTCTCGATATTCGTTTATTAAAAAGTGCAGCGAAAGCAAAAACACTAGTCGCTGGCCTTGACAATGATCTACTCCCTGGAGCCGCAGCGGAGCTAAAACACTGGTCATCTGGACTGCAGTCCGTTGAAGCACGCTATGGAGCAATTAAGAGTCTTTCGTATTTTAATTGCTCGCCACTTGGGCGATTCACAGCCGCCAGTACATCTGAGTATCGGCAGAAGATAAAACAGCTTTTTACCGAATGGGTTGAGCCACTCTCGGAATTGACTGATCCAGTCGAAAGAAAGGATCAACTGTTCTTCAAACTTTGGAAAAGGTTTGAAGATCTGAAAGTCCTGTCATCGGATGAAAACGATCTTGAACTGGGTATGGTCCTGCCCAGATATCCGATCGACCTTTCGAGTCGTATTTTTGGCGAGTACGTATTTCAATGTGGTGGCACATGGAATGTCATCGAGACGCTTGATCTTGACGCCCCGGCCGATAGACTGAAGAGAAATTTGGCTTATAAGGCCTTTGTGTTGGACTACTCCAGGCACTACCTGTCGGGTAATGTTCGCACCTATTTGATTTATCGGGGTGGCGATTTTGGGGCTACTGGCACCCCTATTGTTCAGACTGTAAGCAGGTACGCCGACGAGATCGTTAATGCCGACTCAACTGCTGAAACATTTCGCTTTCTTTCGCACGTTAAAACGCACGCGACACCAAATTATTCGTTGCTCTTGCAATAGAACAGTTAAAGGGGCGAGGTTGAAATAAAACCAACCAAAAGACTGTCCCTCTTAATTCTCCGGCCGATTCATCCAGAACCGCGCCTCTGACCTCATCCCGACTCACCCGGAACGCAGGATGAAGCAGCCGGCGTTCAATCTTTCGAAAATTCCTTGACCAGCTTGTTCGGTGCTTGTGCGCGCCAGGCGCGCTCGAACAGATCGCGCAGGGCCTCCGGCAGCACGCTCTCCAGCTGCACCAGAATCATCGGGTAGTTCGCGTAGTGCTCGGTGATGAAGAACACTTCGGGCGCGGCCTGCAGCAGCATTTCGCGATCGATGAAATCGCAGCGGATCGCCAGCGCGCCTTCGGCTTCCGAGCGCAGGCGCGAGATCAGCTTGCCTTTTACCTTGATCGCGGGCGTATTGTACGAAGTGGATTCCTCGACGCCGGGAAACGCCAAGGCCATGCGAACGTAGTCCGCATAGCTGACTCCGAAGCGTTTAGCGGGCCGTGGCATGGTTCTGCTGCCGCCGGATTTGCCGGCGGCCGCGTTTAGGGCCGCTGCGATCCAATTTCCACTGTCCTTATTTCTGTCCTTCCGGCAAAGTCTGCCATAGAGTCGGCAGCAATAACGCTGGCATTCGGCCGCCGCCAGCCGGCAAGCAAACTATCCCTCTCGCAGCGCGGCCGCAGTCACGGATAATGCGCATCACGAACTGCATAATCGATCCAGCGACACTTGCCACCTTGGCCATCCGACCCGCATGAAGATTTCAAAACCGCTCGAACGTAAGCTGGCCGTTTCGCGCTGCAAAACCTCACGCTGTATCTGGTCGGCGCTCAGGGCATAGCTCTCCTGCTGAGCCTGGCGAAGCCTGAGTTCCTCGGCGCGATCGAGCTGATTCCGGGGGCGGTGCTGGCCGGCGAATGGTGGCGGCTGCTGAGCTTTGTGTTTACGCCGCCGTTGGGCAATCCGATCTTCGCAGTCTTCGCGCTCTATCTGCTCTACTTCATGGGCGGCGCGCTCGAAGCCCACTGGGGCACGCTGCGCTATAACCTGTACGTGCTGATCGGCATCTTGCTGACGATCGCCGCCGCATTCGCATTTCCGTTCGCGCCGGCGACCAATACCTATGTCACCGGCTCGATTTTTCTGGCCTTCGCCTACTTGTTTCCGGACTACACGCTTTATCTGTTCCTGATACTGCCGGTGCGCATCAAGTGGCTGGCGCTGCTGACCTGGCTGCTCTACGGCTACGAGTTTATCTTCGGCAACTGGGCCAGCCGGCTGCTGATCCTGGCGGCGGTCGCGAACTTCTTCCTGTTTTTCGGCAAGGATATTTACTATCGCGCGCGCCACGGCCATCGCCAGTTCAAGCGGCAATCGAGCGCAATCGCCAACCGCGACAAGCCGCTGCATGTCTGCACCGTCTGCGGCATCAACGACAAATCCCACCGGACGACGGAATTCCGCTACTGCACCAAGTGCGAGCCGCCGGTGGCCTACTGCATGGAACACCTCGGCAATCATCAGCACGCGCGCACCGAGCCGACATCTTGAGCAAGATTCGGGACGAACTAGCCGTCGTCGATTCAGCCGCTCTCGAAAGTTCCTTGCGCAGCGTGCGCTCCGCGCACGATCTCACCATAAGGATTAAAGGCGCCAGAGTGAAATTATCGACATTGCGCCTGGGACTCAGGCACACGGTCGTCGGCGAACTGTTTGCACTCGCAAGCGAATACGGCAATGGCTGAAGTGATCGCCTAAAGCGCCGCCGCCATCTCTGCGAGCTTGGCGATCGTATTCATATTGCGCGCCGTGCCCTCTTTCGCCGCCGGAATGCGCAGCTTGGAGTCGCCCTGGCCTTTCGGGTAATGCACGTAAATCTCGCGCGTGCCCAGTTCGATTTCTTCACCAGCGTTTTGATGGACGACATTCTTCAATGTGTCTTTCGGCGGCGCTGCGTCGAGGAAGATCGCGACGGTCAGGTTGGGTGCGGCTTGCGGGAACGGATTGCTTTTCAAGATCGCTACCATTTCCGCAGCACTCCGCAGCAGCACGCCGACTGGCTTGCCGGCGTAGCGCTTCAGCTCGCTTTCCAAAGCGGCTTTGGTCTTGGCCTCCGGCAGCTTGCTTTCGAACACGACGTTGCCGCTGGCGATATAGGTTTTCACCTTGGCGAAGCCGGCCCGTTCACAGAGTGCTTTGAGGTCCGCCATCGGCAGCTTGCCCGTTCCGCCGACATTGACGGCGCGCAAAAGAGCGATGTACGTGATCATGCGGCCCTCTGAGTCTATGATGACCGTAATAGAGTAGCGGATCGATACTCCGGCGCCGACGCATGCCTAGGGATGCACGTCCCGATCCGTCAACGTCCTCAAAAACGCCGCCACGTCCGCAATCTCGGCATCGCTCCAAGCCGGTGTTTCGCCTTCGTGCAATGTCAGCGGCTGATCGATCACATCGACATTGCCGCGCAGGCTCAAGGGCAGATCGTCAAACTTGTCGGCGCGTCCATCCGCACCGCGCGGATACCAGCGTTGCGGATCGGTATCGCGTTGCACGTAGAAACGCAGCGCATCTTCCAGCGTGTGAAAGCGGCCGTTGTGAAAGAACGCGCCGCGTGTGGCGACGTTGCGTAAGCTCGGGGTTTTGAACATGCCGCAGTATTGCTTCTCCGCGACCTGATCGCTGCGCAGCGGGCCGCACAAGCCTTGGTCGAAGTAACGCGGATCGCGATTCGCGCGCAGTTCGGCGTTGCGCGGTACGCCGAGCGCTTCGAACTGGTAGTCGGTGAACAACGGGTGCGAGCCGTCGGCGCCTTTGCGGTCGATATGGCAGCTTGCACAGTTGCCGCGTTGTGGATCGTCGAACAGCATCAGGCCGCGGCGCTCTGCTTCGCTGAGCTGGGCTTTGCCGTCGAGGTAGTCGTCGTACTTGCTGCTGTAGGGATGGAAGCTCGTGTCTTCCAGTTCGAATCGTTCGAGTGCGATCAGCGCCTTGCTATAGACGCTCTGGCGGTCGTCGAAGATCTGCGCGCCGAACAGTTGGCGGATGTCGTCTGCATACGCGGCGCGTTGCAGCTTGGCGACAACATCATCGGCATTCGCATTCGCCATTTCGTTGGCGGCGAGCAGCGGGAACGCGGCTTGTTCGTGCAGCGTGTTGAAGCGGCCATCCCAGCCGAAACCGCCGACCGGCGGTTCGTCGCCTTCGAGGATGCGTTCGGCCTGGTTGGAGATGAACACCTTGGACCAGACCGGCGTGCGGTTCAGTACGTAGCGTAGCGAGGGCACCGCGCGTGCGCCTTGGCGGTCGAGCTTGGGGCCGCCGAGTTGCACGGCCCGCGCGTTGGCTGCGGCGTAGGCGTGTTCGGGGCTATGGCAGCTGGCGCAGGACAAGCGGCCGGATGCGGACAAGGATGGATCGAAGAAAATTTTCTTGCCGAGGGCTGCGAGCGCGCTCGGCGTCGGGCTTGCGGCGGGCGTAGGTGTCGACGCCTGCAGAGCTGCGGCGCTCTGCGCAGATTCGTGTGCGGACTCGCTGCGCTGGCCACAAGCGCTCAGCAGCAGCGCCGCGCAGACAGCGATACCTATACGGATGCGATGACGAAGCGCGACGCGCGGCATGCTGGCGTCAGAGCCGCTCCCGCTCGCGCGGGAACGGCTGCATCTGCTCGGGTCTACTGGAATACCGCGCTGTCGTTGCTGATCGTCGCCAGAGTGGAATCGCCGGCGTAGCCGAGATAGCCGCCGGTGTTGAAGATCTCTTCCATGCTGCGCAGCAGCGCGTAGTGGTTGTACGGCGTGCTCGAGGTGCTGCCCGGCTTGATGAACGGCGACAGCAGCACAGCGCCGACCTGATCGCCGCCGTAGCCGTTGATCGCGATCTTCTCGACCAGCGTCGGCGAGTTCACCAGCGTGAAGCCGCCCGGACGCACGCCGCTGAGGTTCGGACCCGGCTGCTGATTGCAGCAGGTGGTGCCTGGGAAGGTCAGCGTGATCGTGGTCTGCCTGGTGCTCGAATCGGTGGTGCTGCTGGTGGTGAAGTTGCTCTCGTCGAAGGTGATCACCAGCAGGCCATCCTGCTGATAGGCCGGCGACGCGAGGATTTTCGGCACCCAGGTTTTCAGGAACGCATCGGCCGAGGTGAGACCGCCGGGCTGGCCGTTCGCGCAGCCCTTGCCGGCAGCGCCGGTGCCGTCGCCATCGTGGCCATCGTCGCAGAGGTTCGGCGTGATGAACACGTAGTTCGGCGTGCTGGCCGCTGAGGCGAGATCGGTGCTCAGCTGATTGAGGTTGACGACGTTGGTCTTGCAGGCCGCCGCGTCGATGATCGAATGAAAGTACATGAACGGATCGTGGCGCGTGGCGTAGGCATCGCCCAGCGGCACCGACGCGCTCGGCGCTTCCGCGGAATTGGTGTTGTCGGTGGCGGTGCCGATGGTGGGATGGCCGCAAGTGGCGGCTTCGCGCGCGGGGTCGTTGCCCATGTCGCCCATGTAGCCTTTCCAGCTGAGGCCGGACGCGCTGAGCTGATCCACCAGCGTCTTCACGCCGGCCGGATAGATGCAGCCACTGCTGGCGATCACCTGGCCATCCGGGGTGGTGCCGCTCTGCACGACGTCGTTGTAATTGCCGGTGGTGCCGGTGAGGCCGGGCAGGCAGTCGTCGTCGGTATCCGGCGTCGGCGACTGGCCGCTGATCATCGAGATGTAGTTGTCGAGGCTGACGTGGCCGGTGCCGTAATACTGCGTTAGCAGCGCGCCCTGCGGTATCAGGGTCTTCTGCAGATAGGGATCCTGCGTGCTGCTGCCGAAGGTATCCGCGTAGTTCTTGTTTTCGAGCACGATCATGAACACGTGCTTGACTTTGGCGGCCGCGGTCGTCGGTGCGGGCGTCGCCGACTTGTCGTCATTGTTGTTGCAGCCGGCGATGGTAGCCGCACCGAACACCGCAGCCGCAATGAATGAAGTGAAGCCCCACAACCGACGCTGGTGCATCCCTGTCTCCCGTTCATTCGATCGCCGTGACTGGCGATTCGATCCACGGGAACGTTAAGCAGACCTTGTGACAGGTTTATTTCAAGCGCGGCGCGGCCGCCCGATGCGCCGACCCCGGCGTGATCGCCCGATGCAGGAATGAGCACGATTTCCCCGGCTACTCTGGTCACTGCGTTGAGATGGTTACGAAGCGTAACGGCAATGGCATGCCGTTGAATGTTTCGGCGGCCACTGCCCGGTGGCGACTCGAAGCGTTTGATGCGTCCACTTGCAGCGGCGCTTCTTAGCCAAAGCTTGCTCGGCGATCGATGGCAATGCCAGCGCGTGGCGCACAGGCATGGCGACCGAACTAACGTCGTTCGCATACCGCGTGTCTGCGTTGAATCTCGCGTGGACATTTTCGCGACTGCGCGATGAGACGCGATTGATCTGCCGAAGGTGGCGGTGCTTTCATTTTCGAAGCGACGGCGATCGAGAATTTTCCCATCGCGTGAATCACCTCGCGTGTGAAGCAATCGTCAGATTGTGAATCCACCGTCAGGCAACCGTATGTCCGTCGAGCGCTACCGTCTGGGCTGCGCTGCAAAAACGATTGGCGATGGACTGCGGTCGATGTGCTCTCTGCAGTCGCCAACGGAAGGCATATGAACCTCATCGAAGAAGCGCATGAAATCGCGGTGCTGGATCTTCTCCGGCAACAAAACGAAACGCAGGCTGGAGGTACGCTGACTTTGAGCAGGCTCGTGCGCACCTGGTCGGCGATGGGCTTGCGTCAGGCCGATCTCTGGTCTGCGATTCACCGTCTGGTTTCGGCCAGGATGGTCGCGGCGATGCCGAGCACGCAAGACCCGACCCTCGCGTTGACGCCGTCCGGCCAGAGCTGGGCGCGGCAATCGGCCATCGGCGGTCCCGGCGAAGATTCAGTGCTGCGGGCCGTTCTGCATAGCCAGCTGCACCATCCGAGCAACTACGACGCCGACGTGTCGATGCGCGAACGCCGCAGGTCTCAGCCGGCGTAGCGAACGCTGCATCTTATTTTGCGGGCATCTGAAGCTGGCATGCTCACATCCGTTCGAGCGATGCCGATGGATTCGCCGGCAGGCCGCCCGAAAGGGCAGTGACTGCAGGCTTAGGGCCCCATGTACAAGCGCAGCTTGATGTGGCCGGCTTCTTCCCACGCGGCGGCGAAATTGCCGCGCGCGTCGGCGGCTACGGCAGGATTACGCACGCAGCAGTACGTGGACAGCGCGAAGTTGCCGCCCAGTTTGCCGCCACCGCGGGCGAAGCGCTGTCCGACGGCGCCGCTGAGATCGTCCCAAATCACGACGAAGTCGCCGGCGGCGTCCATGCCCACCGCAGGTCTTCCCGCGCCTTTCGAGTTCTCGTCCGCCCGCTGCGCTGCACCCTCGGCGATACCGCTGGCGCTGTACGAGTGCGCGTAGAACCCCGAGCTGGCGTTGTAGGCGACGACGGTCTCGCCGTTGCCGCTGCCGGCCGCGGCGATCGAATCCTTCCAGTGGCCCAGGTCCACCGGGTACGGCAAGCCGGGCAGATCCCGCGCCGAATAGCGACGATCCCAGATGCCGGACAGCAGGCCGTCGCCGTAGCGTAGCCAGGTTACGACGAAGCTTCCATCTGTGCCCATCACCACGCTCGGCTCGTAGTCCACGCTACCGATGGCGAAGCTGGCCGTTGCAACGCCGAGTGCCGTGTCCACCGTCAGGACCCGCCCTGCGGCCGTGCCGTCCGCGTGGTAGCGCTGCGCCCGAACCGAGGAGCCAGAGATGTCGACACACAGCGAGCTATACCCACTGCAAACGCCGACGAACGCGTCGCGACCTTGGGTCCAGGCGACGACGAAATCGCCGTCGGCATCCATCGCCACGGACGGCGCGCTGAGGCTGCTGCTTCCCGCGGCAACCAGCAGTTCGTCGCCGCGCGCCGTACCGTTCGCAGCGAAGCGTCGCGCATAAATGCCCGGATGGGCAGCGCCACCGTCGGCCCAGGCCAGAACGAAGTCGCCGTCTGCGTCCATAGCCACCGCGGGCGCTGCCGGATCGCCGGCCACGTTCTGGTTGGCGATGAACGCACTGCCCTGCGGTATGCCTGACGCGCCCAGTCGTTGGGCGATGATCTCGGTGCTGTTGCCGCTAACGCCTTGCCAGGCGACGACGATCGCGCCCGAGGCGTTGCGTGCGATGGCCGGCGTCGTCTGGTTCCCAGCCAGGGAACTGTTCAGATCGACGGTGGGACCCAGTGGACTGCCAGGGCTGGCCGCCTGCGCCAGCGGCGCGATGAAGGCGCTGCCGATGGCGGCAATCAAGTACTTGCGGCGCAAAACACGGGGCTGAGCTTTGGATTTCATTAGCGTTCTTCCTTAGTTCTCGCGTGCGGGGATTACTGTTGATCGCGATATGGGCGACCACCTAGAGCACTCTGCCTTCACCTTCCGAGCCGAGGTAGCCGGCGTCACCCACGAAACTGCCGTGCTAGCCGCCGCCCGGCACGATGCCGAGGATCGACAAGCTGCCGCGACAGTTCGCGTTGCCGCGCGGGCGCGATTCGCGAAGCGTGATATTGCTGAACGCATGGCTGTTTCCCCCGAGCCGTTTTGTTATGCGCTAATTTTGTTATGCGCTAATTACGCCGGATCGGTGAACTTTCGTCAATTGCTCCTCGGTACTCGTACATTCGTACGAGCCCCGCCGCCCGTCCCTCGCAGCCTTCAGCAGGTGGGATCATGCGGGGAAACCTTAAGGTCAGGTTCGATTTATTGCCGTTGCATCTTGGACATAGGAACCCGATTGTCGGCGAGCGATTTGCACATCCGTTCGAGCAATGCCATAGATTCGCCGGCAGCACACGCGCACCGCCTGGCGTTTGCACACCCACCGATGATCAACCCTTAGAGATAACACTATGACCTCTTCCTTATACGAGCTTCCGCTGAAGCAGATCGATGGCACTTCTAGCAGCTTGGCAAACTATCGCGGCAAGGTGCTGCTGGTGGTCAATGTCGCATCCAAGTGCGGCTTGACGCCGCAGTACAAGCAGCTGGAAAGCCTTTACCAGGACAAGCACGCGAAAGGTCTGGAGGTGCTGGGCTTCCCAGCCAACAATTTCAAAGGCCAGGAACCGGGCAGCGACGGCGAGATCGCGGAGTTCTGTTCACTCCAGTACGACGTCCATTTTCCGCTGTTCTCGAAAATTTCCGTGCTCGGCGCAGACCAGCATCCGCTGTATGCACAGCTGACTGCCGCGCAGCCCAAGGCGATCGGCGATGGCCCGTTCCGCGAACGGCTGAAGGGCTACGGCGTTAATCCCGAGAACGAGGCCGACGTGCTGTGGAATTTCGAGAAATTCCTGCTGAGCCGCACCGGCGAAGTCGTCGCCCGCTTCGCACCGGATGTCGGCGCCGACGATCCGCGCCTGCTGTCGGCGCTCGATGCGGAGTTGGCCAAGACTCATTGAGCCCGAGGCGGCGTTCGAAGGTTGTGCGAACGCCGCTTGATTGCCGCCGAGTGCGGAGAACGCTGAAGAACCGCAACGGCGCGGATCGGTCGTGTGTTAAGCATTTGTAAATGCGCCGGCTGGCGCCGTAGCCGGCACTTAAAGTTCATCGACGGCATCTCCATCAGGCCACTCCGGAGCGTTCATGAACCAGGCAACATTGAAATCGGTTTTTCTTTCGCGTCGCTCCGCGCTGGGCGTGCTCGGCGGAGCGATTACCGGGCTGACATTCGTCGGTTGCGGCGGCAGCGAAGATTCGACCGACGCCACCACGACGACGGGCACCACCACTGGCTCGACCACCACGTCGGGCGCGTGTGCGTTGACGCCGGAAGGCGAGATCGGTCCGTACTTCACCGACGATAGTGCGGCGGCGTATCAGCGCAGCAACATCCTCAGCAGCATCGACGGCACCAACCAGCAGAGCGGCATTCCGCTGACCTTGCATGTCTACGTCTACGACTTCGACAACAACTGCGCAGCCGTGGCCGGGTCGCAGGTGGACATCTGGCATTGCAATGCGGCGGGTGTGTACTCGAACGAATCCAGCGAGAGCACCATCGGCCAGACCTGGCTGCGCGGCTACCAGATCACCGATGCCAGCGGTGCGGTCAGCTTCACCACGATCATCCCCGGCTGGTACCAGGGACGCACCACGCACATTCATCTGCGCGTGCGCTCCAGCTACAGCGAGGCATCTTCGACGTCGGACGGAACCAACACGACGCAGCTGTTCTTTCCGCAGACGCTGATCGATACGATCGATACCACGATCGCGCCGTATTCCAGCGAGGGCAAGAATTCAACGACCAACGCCAACGACCACGTCTATACGCCGGAGACCGAGGGCAAGACCGAACTGGTACTCGCCGGCGATTCGACCAACGGCTATGTCGCGACGATCGTCATCGGGCTGCCGATCACCGCGGCGTAGGTTCAAATAAACCTAGCGTGCGCTGCGCCCGAATCCCCCTGTGAAGCAGGGGACGTCGGCGCACGCTAACGCGGCTTCAATGCGGCCATAGCCATGCAAAGGCGGCGCCGCTGACCGCGCCGAAGATCAGCGCGTCCAGCAGATCCTTTGCAACGGCCTTCCACGGATAGCCTTTCCAGACCGCGTCCGTGATGCTGCCGCCGGCATAGGCGATGAAGGTGATCAGCGCGGTGGTGTGGAAGACGCGATGCCCATCCGCGCCTGCGCCCAGGGTCGTCGCGGCGAGGTGAGCGGCGATCGCGGCGACCAACAGATTTAACGCGAACCATTGCGAGAGGTTTACGCCGATCTTCGGCATGCCATTGGGCCGCAGCAGCAGCATGCCAACCGGGCCTTCGCTGAACTTTTTCTGCATGTCCGGCGAACCTGCGTCCTTCATGTCGGCGCAAAACGGAATGACGTACTGGCCCGGCGCGGGCGATGCATTGCGGATGGCTGCGCGCACTTCGTCTTCGTTGCCGAGACGCTGGTAGTCGGACTGGTGCCACTTGATGACCATATGGATCAGACTGCTGGCGACGAACACCAGCACCGCGGCGACAACCAGCGGCAAGCAGAATGCGAATGTCATGACGGGCTCCCCTATTGATATTGGTGTTGATAGTGGTGGTTCATGCTGCTACTGACTCGACGCGAGGCGGCAGACAGCTGCCCCAGCGTAGATTCGGATCGGTCTTGCCGGCAAGCGCCATTGTTCGGCGCACACCGGATCGGCCGGCCGCTGTTCGATTGCATTGTGGCGCGCGCATCAGCACAGCGCCTGCAAGGCGGTGCGCACGTCTGCGGCAGCGAGCGGCAGACGTTTCTCGATCGCCGCGTGGGTGCGTTTCCAGATCGGCACCGCAGCCCGCAGCAGCTTGCCGCCGGCCGGCGTCAGCTTGAGCCGGCGGCTGCGGCGATCGTCGGGATCGATCGTCACTTGCACCAGGCCGCGCCGTTCGAGCGGCTTCAGATTGGCGGTAAGCGTGGTGCGGTCCATCGCCAGCAGCGCTGCGACCGAACCGATCGTCGGCGGCACCGGACGGTTCAGCGACATCAGCAGGGAGAACTGCCCGCTCTTGAGTTCCAGTGCGCGGAACGCTTCGTCGAAGCGTCGCGCCAGCGCGCGTGCACTGCGCTGCACGTGCAGGCAAAAGCAGCTGTCGCGGACCAGCAGCGTGGTCTCGAACGGCGGATTTTGGTTTGACATGGGCCATTTATGTTGATATCAACTTATCTTGTCAAGTCGAGGCCTGCGCCGGTGACAGGCTTCCACAGCAACTGAGGAGAAATGCGATGGAACACAAACAGATTGTTTCGCGCGAGGAATGGCTCGCCGCTCGCCGCGAACTGCTGCTGGCGGAAAAGGCAGCGACGCATCTGCGCGACCAGGTCAACGCCAAACGCCTGGCGCTGCCCTGGGTCAAAGTCGAGCAGGACTATGCCTTCGACACACCGCAGGGCCGCAAGACACTTGGACAGTTGTTCGGCGGCCGCAGCCAGCTGATGGTCTATCACTTCATGCTGGGGCCGGGCTGGACCGCCGGTTGCCCGGGTTGCTCATTCCTGGCCGATCATCTCGACGGCAGCTTGCCGCACCTGGAACATCACGATGTGTCGCTGGTGGCAGTCTCGCGCGCGCCGCTGGCCGAAATCGAGGTCTACAAGAAACGCATGGGCTGGCGCTTTCCCTGGGTGTCGTCGTTCGGCAGCGCATTCAACTACGACTTCCACGTCTCGTTCACCCAGGACGATCTGGCCAAGCCCGAGGTGATCTACAACTTCACCGCGATCCCGCCTGCGCAGGCCAACGATGAGCTGCCGGGACTGAGCGCGTTCTACAAGGATGAAGCGGGTGCGATCTTCCACACCTATTCGAGCTATGCGCGCGGTCCGGAAGAACTGATCGGCACTTACATGATTCTCGACCGCGCGCCCAAGGGCCGCAACGAGAAAACCATCATGGACTGGATGCGGCGGCACGACGAATACGCAGCGGCGGCACCGCAGGCGAGCTGCTGCGACTGACGACCCATCGCCGCAGGCAGATGGAAAACAGCGGTCTGTTTCAAATGGAGAACCGGCATGAGGATTTACTGGATCAAGGCGCAGGCGCCGCAGCGGGTGCTGGCGCTGGTCAAGCACCTCGGCATCGAGGCGGAATTCGTCGAGGTCGGCCTGATGGCAGGTGGACTCAAGGCGCCCGACTATGTCGCGCTCAATCCCAACATGAAAGCACCGACGCTGGTGGATGGCGATCTGGTGCTGTGGGAAGCCTCCGCGATCATGGCTCACCTGTGCATCAAGGCGGGGTCGGATATGTGGCCGGCGCACAATCCGGCCGAGCAGGTCGAGGTGCTGCGCTGGCTGTCCTGGAACGACTGCCACTGGTCGCCCGCAGTCGGGCCGTTCTATTTCGAACATGTCGTCAAGGCGACGTTCGGAATTGGGGCGCCGGACCGGGAATCGCTGCAGCCGAGAGTCGCGGACCTGATGAAGTTCGCACAGGTGCTGAACGGCCATCTCAGCGGCCGCAGCTACGTCGCCTGCGGGCGTCTCACCATCGCCGATTTCCAACTGGCCTCGATGGCGAGCGCCTGGCAGGAATCGGAGATGCCCATGGACGCGTTTCCCAACATCGTGCGCTGGATCGACGGGCTGATGCGCATTCCGGCCTGGGCCGATCCCTGGCCGGCACAAGCGCCGGCTACGGGCAATCACGCCTACGCGTGAACTTGCAAGAGCTCGAACCTGTGAACGGCCTTTAGTCGATCGGCCGCACGCGAAACTTCTTGCCCTTGATCTTGCCGTCGCGCAGACGCTGCAACGCGGCCTTCGCCTGCGCCTTGTCGATCGCGACATAGCTGCGCGTATCGAAGCTGCTGATCATGCCGACGGCTTCCTTGGGCAGACCGGCTGCGCCGGTCAGCGCGCCGAGCAGATCGCCGGGACGCAGCTTGTCGCGGCGACCGCCATCGATGCAGAGCGTGACGACAGTCGCGGCGACCGGCTGGTCCGGCGACAGGTTCGACAGCGGCAGCTTTTCGATGACGGCGTCGATCTGCAGGCGCTGCTCGATCGCGCGCACGCGGCTGTACTCGCGCGGCGCGTACAGGTGCAGCGCAAGTCCGCTGCGGCCGGCGCGGCCGGTGCGGCCGACGCGATGCACGTGCTGGTCCGGGTCCAGCGGCAGTTCGTAGCTGATCACCGCGGCGAGGTCCTTGATGTCGAGTCCGCGCGCGGCGACGTCGGTGGCGACCAGCACGCGGCAGCTGCCGTTGGCGAAACGCACCAGCACTTCGTCGCGTTCGCGTTGCTCGATGTCGCCATGCAGCCCGAGCACCGAGTAGCCGCGCCGCGCCAGCAGGGTTTCGACATCCTTCGCATCGTTCTTGCTGTAGCAGAACACCAGCGCCGATTGCGGCCGATACGCGCTCAGCAGATGCGCCAGCGCATCGACGCGGCGCGCGGGATCGACTTCGAAGAAGATCTGCTTGACCTGCGCAGTCGCCGCAGCTTCGATGGTGATCTCCACCGGCTGCTGCTGCATCAGCCGGCTGAGGTGGCGCACCGCTTCCGGAAACGTCGCCGAGAAGAACAGCGTCTGCCGCGATTTCGGCGCGTGCTCGACGATCGCACGACTGGCTTCTTCGAAATCCGCACCGAGCATGCGGTCGGCTTCGTCGAGCACCAGCACCTTCAGATCGGCGAGCTTCAGCGTGCCGGCAGCAAGATGTTCCAGCACGCGGCCGGCCATGCCGACGACGATGTGCGGATCGTGTTCCAGCGAGGCCAACTGCGGCCGCTTGGCAATGCCGCCGCTCAAGATCGTCAGCTTGATGTTCGGCAGGCAACGCGCGAGCGCGCGGATTTCCTTGGCGATCTGGTCGGCCAGTTCGCGCGTCGGGCACAGCACCAGCGCCTGCGTCTTCGGCAAGCCGGCATCGATGCGCGACAGCAGGCCGAGCCCATAGGCCGCGGTCTTGCCGCTGCCGGTGGGGCCCTGGCCGATGACGTCGCGGCCTTGCAGCATCGGCGGCAGCGTCTCTGCCTGGATCGGCGTCATCTGCTTGAAGTCGAGCGAATCGAGCGCCTGCAACAGCGCGGGATTCAGCGGCAGACTGCTGAAAGGTCTGTTCGGGGTCTTGCTCGGGGACTCGGCTTGCACGCACTCACCTGCAGTTGATTCCGTGCCTGGAGGAGCGCGGACCGCGGATTGTGAGGCCATGCGGCGCTTTCTGCTCGGCTTGGTCTGCGGCGAGCGGATCACGCGGCAGGCAGCGCGATCCGCGTCCGGCATCTCACCTCATGGATTGGCGAGCTTGTCCTTGAAGAACGACCAGGCTTCTTCCGCGCTCTCGAAAGCGCCGTTCTGTTCGCCGACGAGGCGGTGATAAAGCCAGCCGTAGTGGAAGCGCCGGCTCGGTTCGACATGGCCGCCGCCCTGGATCGAGATCATCTCGACCTGCGGACCTTTGTTCGGTCCATAGACGGTGCGGACCGCGCTGGTCGAATCGGCGCCGTCGGCACGTGGAATGCTGCTCGTCGTCGGCTGCGTATTGGTCAGACCGTTGACCCGCAGCCAGAAGTCGCGCGTCGCCTCGGCGCCGATGACGGTGCCGGTCGAGCGACCGAACAGGCCGACCTGGCCGCCGGCGTAAGGCACGATCGGATCGGCAGTGCCGTTGATCAGCAGTACCGACACCTTCGCCGCCGCGCTCGCACAGGCCGAAGTGCGTGCCATCGAGGACGACACCGCGGCGATCGCGGCCGGCGCCGGATGCATCTGCAACGCGAGACGATAAGCCATCATGCCGCCGTTCGACATGCCCATCACGTAGATGCGTTTCGGATCGGCGCGGCCGGCCTGCACCAGTTGCGCAACCACGCGCTCGGCAAAGCCGACGTCGTCTGCCCGCGGATTGCCGCTGGCATCGAGGCGGCAGTCATGCCAGCCGGTGCGGTTGTCGGCGCCTTTCAATCCTTGCAGCGCGGCGACCAGCACGTCCTCGCGATCGACGATGTTCAGCCATGCCGACAGCGGCGAAGGCACGCGTCCATTGCCGAGTGCGTTGGCAGCGGTGCCGAGATGTCCGTGCAACAGCAGGATCAAGGGACGCGGACCGGGTGGCGTTGCCAGCGGCGACGCCAGCAGGTACTGGCGCTGCATCCCGCCGCCGTCGACGGAGTAGCTGGTGATGTTGGCGGCGCGCGCCGGCGCTGCGCTGCTGAACAAGACGAGCGCGCCCAGCACACGCAAGCACACGGCTCTGCTCGCGGAGGCCGCGGCAAACGGCTTGCGTAGACTGCTAGCTTGCATCGGGAATCTCCTGCGCTGGCCATACGAACGATCACATCGACGATGTCGGAGCCTGGCGTTGATGCATTTCTCGTGCAAGCTACGCGCGTCGGCAGATCGTATCCACGCGTCCTTACAATTTGCTGAACCTGAGCGGGAAGTGGCGTGTTCCACCGGATACTTTTTGCACCGGTGGCGGTCGATCTTGCGCAGTCTCGTTCGTCGTGTAGCAGAGTCGCAGCAAAGTCGATGCGTCATCCATGCTTCCAAGGAAGGATTCAGCAGTGACGACCACTGTCGCCCAACCCGCCTCGCATTTCCTGCGCAACGCACTGGTACTCGGGCTGCTGACCGCGCTCGGGCCGTTCGCGATCGACATGTATCTGCCATCGCTGCCGGTGATCGGCAGCAGTCTGGGCGTGGATGCGGATACGGCACTGCGCAGCCTGACGGCGTACTTCCTGACTTTCGCACTCGGCCAGATGTTGTTCGGTCCGCTATCGGACCTGGTCGGCCGCAAGCCGCCGCTGTACGCAGGCGTGGCGCTGTTCCTGGCGGCGAGCATCGGCTGCGCGCTGGCGCAGGACATCCACACGCTGATCGCGCTGCGCGCGATCGAGGGTCTCGGTGGCGCGGCCGGCATGGTGATCGCACGCGCGATCGTGCGCGACCTGCACAGCGGCAATGAAGAAGTGCGACTGCTGTCGATGCTGATGCTGGTGTTCAGCGTGTCGCCGGTGCTGGCGCCGCTGGTCGGCAGCCTGATCATCGAATTCAGTTCCTGGCGCGGCGTGTTCTGGCTGATCGCGCTGCTGGCACTGCTGGGCCTGCTGCTCGCAGCGCTGTTGGTACCGGAGACGCGGCCGCGCGCGGCGCGCATCGGCAGTTCGCATCGTGCGGTATTCGAAGCCTGCCGGCGACTGCTGACCGACGGCACTTTCATGAGCCTGAGCTTCGTCGGCGCGCTGGCGATGTCGGGCTTCTTCGTGTTCCTGGCGAACTCTTCGTTCGTGTTCACTGGCCACTATGGCCTGACGCCGCGGCGCTACAGCCTGGTGTTCGGCGTCAATGCGGCAGCGTTCTTCGCCGGCGCGCAACTCAGCGGCTGGCTGGCGCAGCGCTATGGGCTGCGGCGCATGGTGCGCTGGGCGCTGGCGGCGTATGCGCTGGTGCTGCTGGTGCTGACCGCGCTGGTGGCCTCGGGCATCGAGCATTTGGCGCTGGTCGTTGCGCTGCTGTTCATCGCCTACGGTTTCATCGGCCTGATGTTGCCGGGCGCCTCGGTGCTCGCCCTGGCCGAGCATGGCGCAATCGCCGGCACCGCATCCTCGCTGATGAACACGCTGCAGCTGGTGACGGGCACGGTGATCATGGGCATCAGCGGACATTTCGCCGATGGCAGGCCGCTGCCGATGATTGCGGGAATTGCGAGTTGCGCGGTGCTGGCATCTGCTCTGGCATTCGCCAGCTTGCGCGGCAATGGCGAGATCGGAACCGCTGCCGCGCGCGGCGCGGCGCCTGGTCCCTGAGCAAACCTGGCCTGCGCTCGCGCGCACGCGGCAAAGTTCCGACACATGCGCGCTTGCGCGTTCGAATCGCGCGCCAAATGTTTAGTTTTTCTAAGCAATCGCGGAAATAAAGATCAATTGCCGCATTGCAGCAATCGGCTGAAAGTAGCCGCCAAGCGTCCGATAGGAGCGTGTCATGGACATGCCTGTTTTAGCACTGGTCACCGTTGTTCTGGCCCTCACGGGCATCTCGTTCGTGAGTCTGGCGGTACTGATCTGGCGCGATACGAAAGCCGCGCAGCCGGTCAAGCCACGCGTCTCGGTTCAGCGCGAGGTTCACAGCACGGGCCTCGCCCAGAGGGCGTAGTTCCGGGTCAGGCGGGCGTTGACGCAGCCACTGCTTGCGTCAAGCGCAGTACAAGCAGACGAGACGCAGCGATGTTGCCGACTCGTCTTTGAACTCCATCGGCATGGGTTCTCGCAGCACTGCAAGCGATGTAACACGGGTCAGGTTTGCAACGAGCGGTCGCGACGTCTATCGAAGACTCGCCATCAGCCGCTCCGCATTGGCCGCGCAGGCCAGACCCTCGGGCTTGTTCTCGATGCTGTCGATGACCGACAGCAACCGCGCCTTGGTCTTCTTCAGGCGCCGCTGCATCAGTTCGATTTCTTCGACCTTGCGCCTAAGGCTGGCTAGCAGTTCGTCTTGGCGCCAGTTCTGCATGTCCGGCGTCGGTAGCAGGTGGCGAATTTCCTCCAGCGAGAATCCCGCGTGCTGCGCGCTGGTGATGATCTCGAGGATGCCCACCGTCTGCGGCAGGAATTCGCGGTAGCCATTGGTGCCGCGCTTGACGCTGGCGATGAGGCCGCTCGATTCGTAGAAGCGTATGCGCGACGACGCCAGGCCGCTGCGCTGTGCCAGTTCACCGATCTTCATCGCGCGCCTCCCAGGCAACTTGACATTAAAGTTGACTTTAATCTTATGGTTTCCGTCAGGTCAACGAGGATTCAGCGTGTCCCCTTTCCAACTATTGACGCTGCCGAATGGCGCCGTCGTTTCAAACCGCATCGCCAAAGCCGCGATGGAAGAGAACATGGCCGACGCCGATCAGGCGCCTTCCACAGAGCTGATGCGTCTGTATCAGGCCTGGGCCGACGGCGAAGCCGGCTTGCTGCTATCCGGCAATGTGATGGTCGACGGTCGCGCGATGACCGGCCCTGGTGGCGTCGTGCTGGAGAACGCGCTGCAGCTGCAGAAGTTTCGCCGATGGGCGCAGATCGGCCGCGCCAAGGGCGCGCAGTTCTGGCTGCAGATCAACCATCCGGGCCGGCAGACGCGCGCCAATCTCGGTCAGCAGTCCTGGGCGCCATCGGCAGTGCCGCTGGAACTGGGCGGCGCATCGAAGATGTTCGGCATGCCCAAGGCGATGAGCGCGGACGACATCGCCGAAGTCGTGCAGCGTTTCGCGCAGACCGCGACGCTGGCCGAGCAGGCGGGCTTCAGCGGCGTCGAGATTCATGCAGCGCACGGCTATCTGCTGAGCCAGTTCCTGTCGCCGATCACCAACAAGCGCAGCGACGACTGGGGCGGCTCGCTGGAAAATCGTGCGCGCCTGCTGCTGGACATCGTGCGTGCGGTGCGCGCGCTCGTGTCGCCCGCTTTCTGCGTGGCGGTGAAGCTCAACTCGGCCGACTTTCAGCGTGGCGGCTTTGCCACCGAGGACGCGATCCGCGTCGTGCAGATGCTCAATCAACTGCCGGTCGACCTGATCGAACTCTCCGGCGGCAGCTACGAAGCGCCGGCGATGCAGGGCGAGGCACGCGATGGCCGCACGCTGGCGCGCGAAGCTTACTTCCTCGAATTCGCCACCGAGATTGCCGCGAGCGCGCGGATGCCGGTGATGGTCACCGGCGGCATCCGTCGCCGTGCAGTGGTCGAGCAGGTGCTCGACAGCGGCATCGCGATGGCGGGTATCGCCACCGCGCTGGCGATCGATCCCGATCTGCCGCGCGCCTGGCGCAGCGGCCGCGATAGCCATCCGCAGATGCAGCCGGTCACCTGGCAACACAAGACCATCGCTGCACTCGCGTACATGTCGATGGTGAAGTTCCAGCTGCGCCAGCTCAGCCGCGGCCGCGCATCCAAGCCCGAAGTTTCACCGCTGCATGCGCTGCTGTTGGATCAGTTCCGCTCGGCGCGACGCACACGCCAGTACCGGCGCTGGGTCGCGACGCGCAGAGCTTGATGCGAATGCGGCGCGCCGCTCGGCGCCGTCATACACCACCGTAGCGGGACTTACGCCGCTACGCGCTCGACCGTCGGCTGCGTCATCAGCTGCGTAGTCGCAGCGCTGAACTGCAGCAGCCCATCCTCGATCGGCGCATTGAGCAGCATTTCGCAATCGCGCTCGTAGTGATGCAGCACGCGCCACGGCAGCTCGCTGCCCTGGCGCGGCAGGATGTCCTTGCCGCGCTGGATGTAGCCCGAGCCGAGCGCACCGAGTATGGTTTCGCCTTCGACACTGGCTTCCGAGGTATGCGGCGTCGCCACGGTCGAACCTTTCTGGTCCATGTGGTTCAGCAGTCGGCAGATGTACTTCGCCGCGATGTCCGCTTTCAGCGTCCACGGCGCATTGGTGTAGCCGAAGATCCAGGCGATGTTGGGGGCGTCCTGCATCAGCACGCCCTTGTAGGTCATCAGCTGGTTCATCGGGCGCCGCTGTTCGTCGACGTAGAGATCGATGCCGCCCATTACCTGCAACTGCAAGCCGGTGGCGGTGATGATGATGTCGGCCTCCAGCTCCTGGCCGGACTTCAACATGATGCCGCGCGCGTTGAAGGTTTCGATCTGGTCGGTCACCACCGAGGCCTTGCCGGCCTTGATCGCTTTGAACAGATCGGCATCCGGCACCGCGCACAGGCGCTCGTCCCAGGGCATGTAGGTCGGTGTGAAATGCCGCATGTCGAAATCCTTGCCGACCTGCTTGCGCACGCCCGCCAGCAGCCAGGCGCGCACCAGCTTGGGCCAGCGCCGCGCGGCCAGGTAGATCCAGCGCTGCAGCGAGAGGTTGCGCTTGCGTGCAAGCCGGTAGACCCAGCGCGCGGGCAGGAAACGGTTCAGGATTTCGGAAATCTTGTCGTAGCCCGGCACCGAGAAGATGTAGCTCGGCGAACGCTGCAGCATGGTGATGTGCGCAGCTTCGTCGGCCATCGCCGGCACCAGCGTGACGGCGGTGGCGCCGCTGCCGATGACGACCACGCGCTTGCCGCGATAGTCCAGATTCTCCGGCCATTGTTGCGGATGAATGCACTGCCCCTTGAAATTCTCGATGCCGGGGAAGTTGGGCAGATAGCCGCGGTCGTAGTTGTAGTAGCCGGTGCAGCTGATCAGGAAATTGCAGCGATACGTGCGCTCTTCACCAGTCGCCTCGTGCAGTGCCGTCACCGTCCAGCAGCTCTGTGCACTGGACCAGGCGGCGCGAACGATCTTGAGGCCGTAGTGGATTTTCTGGTCGACACCGTATTCGCGCGCGGTATCCGTGACGTACTGACGGATCGAGGGACCGTCGGCCAGCACCTTCAGCGCATGCCAGGGACGGAACTGATAGCCGAACGTGAACATGTCCGAATCCGAGCGGATGCCGGGATAGCGGAACAGATCCCAGGTGCCGCCGATGGCGCTGCGCCGCTCCAGAATGGCCAGGTTTTTGGCCGGGCACTCCGTCGCCAGATGGCAGGCAGCACCGATGCCGGACAGGCCGGCGCCGATGATCAGCACATCGTAATGGTCACGCATTCCGCTCTCCTCGCATTTTCGATGAACTCGCAATCGAAGCCGTCGGCAGAATCTTCGCCTGAGGCGTGTCGGGACGACCCCACCCGCCCTCACCGCGCGCCGCCTCAGGCCGATCTTTCTGCAGTTTCCGCACAGTGTACGACCGACAGGCGCCGAAAATCCGAAAATGCCGCCTACGGCGACCACGACGCGCCGCGCTCGACGCAGCATAAATCTTCAAAACGCACTTCTTTTTAACAAGAGCCGCCGGCCAGTCCTGTTCCACCATCTCGCACCCAAGTCTTCCGCCACTTCGGCGTCGAAGCTCGACCAGGAATCCGTAATGGACAAGCTGAGCAGGCGTTCCTTCGTTAAATCGGTCGGCGCGGCCACGCTGGCGCCCGCTGCCTTGGGGCTGCCGGCACTGGCCGCCGCCGCCGAGCAGGCAGTTCACAAGGCGTCGACGCCCGCAGCCAGCAGCGTTGCCGCGGAGAAGCCGCTGTACCTGTTCTTCAATGCCGAAGAGGTGGTGTTCATCGAAGCGGCTTGCGAGCGCCTGATTCCGGCCGATGCAACCGGACCCGGCGCGCTCGAGGCCTGGGTGCCGAACTATCTCGACAAGCAGCTCGGCGCAGCTTGGGGCTCCGGTGAACGCCTCTACCGCAGTGGTCCTTGGCAGGCGGGAACGCCGTCGCAGGGCTACCAGTTGCCGTTCACGCCGGGAGAGCTGTTCCATACGGCACTGCGGGCGATCAATGCGGATTTGAAGTTGCAGGGAACGCCCTTCGGCGAGATGACGGCGGATGCGCAGGATGCCTATCTGAAGTCGCTCGAAAAAGGCGGCAAGGATCTCGACGGCGTGCCGGCCGCGGTGTTCTTCGACATGCTGTTGAAGATGACGGTCGAAGGTTATTTCAGCGATCCGGTGTATGGCGGCAATAAGGACATGGCGGCCTGGAAGATGATCGGCTTCCCCGGCGCCTACGCGAACTACTACGAAGCGATCGACAAACACGGCGTCAAATTCGAGCGCGCACCGATGAGTCTTGCGCAGAACGGGCACGGCCACGTGCACGTCGACCCGAATATTCCCGCCAGCCTCTAAAGAAACCGCAAAAGAAATCGCATTCCAGCGGGCGCTGGATAAGGAGTCGTCACATGCCGCAGAAGCTTAAGGACGTTGATGTCGTCGTCGTCGGCGTTGGAATGGTCGGCAGCATCATCGCCAAGGAATTGGCCGCCGCCGGCTACAAAGTGGTCGGCCTCGAGCGCGGCCAGCCGCGCTTCACCGTGCCGGATTTCCAGGGGCCGAGCGTGCACGACGAATTGCGCTTCGACATCCGCAAGGCGCTGATGCAGGACAACGCACGCGAAGCCGTCACCTTCCGCAATCAGAGCAGTCAGACCGCGCTGCCGATACGGCGCTGGGAATCGTTCCTGCCCGGCACCGGCCTGGGCGGTTCGCATGTGCATTGGAACGGCCAGACCTACCGCTTCCAGGAAAACGATTTCGTACTGGCGACGAAGACGCGCGAGCGCTACGGCGCCGACTTCCTCGATGCCGATCTGACGATCCAGGACTGGGGCGTGAGCTATGCGGAGCTCGAGCCGCACTACGATCGTTTCGAATACCTGCTCGGCACCAGCGGCAAGGCCGGCAATCTGCAGGGCAAGATCCAGCCCGGCGGCGACCCGTTCGAATCGGTGCGTTCGCGCGACTACCCGACGCCGCCGATGAAGGAGCATTTTCAGGGCGCGATGTTCCGCAAGGCGGCGACCGAACTCGGCTACCACCCGTATCCGCAGCCCTCGTCCAACCTGAGCCAGCCGTACACCAACCCGGAAGGCGTCAAGCTGAATGCCTGCGTGTTCTGTGGCTTCTGCGAACGCTACGCCTGCGAGCATTATGCGAAGGCGGTGCCGCAGACCATCATCCTGCCGGTGCTGCTGAAGAATCCAAATTTCGAACTGCGCACCGGTTGCCAGGTGCAGCGGATCAATCTCGATTCGAGCAAGAAGAAAGCTACCGGCGTGACTTACATCGACGCGGCCGGACGCGAATTCGAACAGCCGGCGGCGCTGGTCATCACCTCGTCGTTCGCGCTGAACAACGTCCGCATGCTGCTGCTGTCGGGCATCGGCAAACCTTACGACCCGGCGACCGGCAAAGGCGTGGTCGGGCGCAATTACGCGTATCAGACGATGAGCAGCGTCGCCTCATTCTTCGATGACGACGTCATCGTCAATCCGTTCATGGCCTCGGGTGCGTCGGGCACGCTGATCAACGATTTCGCCGGCGACAATTTCGATCATACGAAGCTGGGTTTCATCGGCGGCGCTTTCGTCGGCGCGGTCAACACCAACGGCCGGCCGATCCAATACCATCCGGTGCCACCGGGCACAGCGACCTGGGGCAAGGACTGGAAGCAGGCCGTCGCGAAACACTACAACCACACCGTGATGTTCAGCATTCACGGCAGCTCGATGTCGCAGCGACAGAACTATCTCGACCTCGATCCGACTTACAAGGATGCCTGGGGTCAACCCTTGCTGCGCATGACGTTCGACTTCCCGCGCAACGATCTGGCGATGGCGCAGTACGTCACCGGCAAGGCGGTCGAGATCGGCAAGGCGATGGGCGCGAAACAGGTCGCGGGCAATCCGCGCAAAGGTCCGTACACGACGACGCAATACCAGACAACGCACAACACCGGTGGCACCGTGATGGGAACCGATCCGGCGACCAGCGTGGTCAACAAATCGCTGCAATCCTGGGATGTGCCGAATGTGTTCATCGTCGGTGCGTCGAACTTCCCGCAGAATCCGTCGTGGAATCCGACCAACACGATTGGCGCACTGACCTATTGGGCGGTCGATCAGCTGAAGAACAAATATCTGAAGAATCCCGGACAGCTGGTGTCGGCATGAACGCATCGACCTGCATGCTGCTGCGAAATTTCATCATCGGTTTTGTCCTCGTCGGTGCGACGTCTGCATTCGCCGCGGAGCCCGCAGTGATCGGCAACGCCAAGCGCGGCGCAACCGCAGCCGCTGCCTGCCAGGCCTGCCACGGCGCCAAAGGCGAAGGCAATCCGGCCAGTGGATTCCCGCGGCTCGCCGGGCAACAGGCCGACTATCTCGTCAAGCAGTTGAACGACTACGTTTCCGGTGCGCGTTCGCACCCGGTGATGAGCCCGCTGGCAAAGACCCTGAGCGCGCAACAACGCGCCGATGTGGCCGCCTACTACGCCGCGCTGTCGCCGCCGTTCCTGGCGCCGACCCAGGCCGCGGATGTCAAGCGGCTCGCGCGCGGTCGTCTGTTGGCGGCGACCGGCGACGAGTCGAAGCAACTGCAGGCCTGCGCCAATTGTCACGGTCCCGAAGGCAGCGGCGAGGCGTTCGCGGCGCCCTACCTGGCCGGTCAGTCGTCGGCGTACCTGAGCAGCGCCATCGCCGAATGGAAATCCGGTGCGCGCAAGAACGACGGCGGCCAGCTGATGACGGTCGTTGCCGGCCGGCTCGACGATCAGGACATCGCCGCCGTCGCCGCGTATTTCGAGAGCCTGGGCGATGGCGCGCACTGACGCGCACTGACGCGCACCGGGTTCCACGCCAGCTTCAGATGCAAGGCCCCACGGAGACCATTCAATGCCGACGTTCTTGAAAACATTGCTCGCCGCTGCGTACGCGCTACTTCTCAGCGCGGCGGCGCTTGCTGACACTCCGCAAGCCACGCGCACGATCTTCGATCGTCACGATCAAGCGGATGTGCCGGGCAAGGAAATCGTACTCGGCACCGCCGAGTTGCCGGCGGGCGCGGTCATCGGCTGGCACGTCCACCACGGCGACGAAACCGGCTATGTGCTGAAGGGCACGCTGATTCTGAAGACGCGCGGCCAGCCGGATCGGATCCTGAAAGCGGGCGACCACTTCTTCAATCCGAAAGGCGCGGTGCATAGCCTGGTCGCGGCCCCCGATGGCGCGGGCGGTACGGCACTGTCGGCCTGGATCATCGACAAGGACAAGCCGCTGGCCGAGCCGGTCAACTAGGTCGGCGTCGGCAGCTGCTTATTTGCCGACGTAGTCGATGCGCCAGATCGAGTTGGAGCCGTCATCGGTCACCAGCAGCGAACCGTCCGCTGCGGTGGTAATGCCGACGGGCCGGCCCCAGACCTGGCCATTGGGCAGCACGAAGCCGGTGACGAAATCCTGGTATTCGCCGCTGGCTTTGCCGGTCTGATGCCGCGGCACGCGAATCACCTCGTAGCCGACGCGTACCGACTTGTTCCACGAGCCATGCTCGGAAGCGAACAGGTCGCCCTGGTATTCCTTGGGAAATTTCTTGCCGTCGTAAAAAGCGATCTGCAGCGATGCGTTGTGTGGCTGTAGCAAGACATCGGGCACGATCGCCTGGTCTTTCAGTTCCGGATGTTTGCCCGAGTGACGCGGATCCTGGTGCGCGCCCAAATACCACCACGGCCAGCCGTAAAAGCCGCCTTCGCGCACCGAGGTGATGTAGTCCGGCACTAGGTTGTCGCCGAGGCCGTCGCGTTCGTTGACGGTGCACCACAGCTGGCCGTTATCGGGATCGATCGCCAGACCCGAGGGATTGCGGATACCCGAGGCATAGACGCGCAGGTGCGAACCGTCGGGATCGTACGCAAGGATGTCGGCGCGGTTCTTTTCAGCCGGCGTGGTGTCGGGGTCGTCGACGTTGGAGCGGGAGCCGACGGCGACGAACAGGATCTTGCCGTCGCGCGAGAAGCGTAAATCCCGCGTCCAATGGCCGCTGCCGTGCGGTAGGTCGACGATGTGCTCGGCCGCGCCCGTCGCTTTCAAATCGCCGTTGCGATACGGAAAACGCACGACCGCATCCGTATCGCCGACATAGACCCACTGCGGGTTCGCACCGTTCGGATAGAACGCGATGCCATAGGGCCGCGTCAGACCGCTCGCGAAAATTTCGGAGCGCTGCGGCTTGCCATCCGCCGTCATCCCGCGAAACACATGGATGCGTCCGGCGCTGCTTTCGGCGACGAAGACGTCGCCATTCGGGGCCACGCGGATCACGCGCGGTGTCGCGAGTCCCTCTGCGTACAGGCCCACTTTAAAACCGTCAGGCGCCTTCGGCCACGCATCCGCTGGACGCGGCACGATGGTCGCCGCATTGCCCGCCGAACTCGTCGCGAACGGTGCGGGCAGATCGTTGACGGTGATCTTGCGGACGTTGCCCGGTGCCTCGTAGCGGAAATCGGTGAAGGGTGCCGGTGGCGGTGGCGCCGTAATCGCGGTCGTCGAGACGGCAGCCGGTGCGGCATTCGCGACCGGGGCATCGACCAGGGTCTTCAGATAAGTGACGATCTGCCAGCGCTGCTGCTCCGGCAATGCCGCCCACGACGGCATGCCGTTGTTGACAGCGCCGCTGGTGATGAACCAGAAGACTTCACCGTCCGCTGCTTTCTGCACCGCGCCATGCGCCAGCGCCGGAATGTTGCCGGTGCCTTCGGTATTGGCACCGTGGCACGACGCACAGTTGGCGCTATAGAGCGTGCGACCGGCTGCGGCTGCGCTCGCCTGATCGCTGTATGGATTCGCAAGTTTCGTCGCCGACGGCGGCGCGTAGTGGAACGCCGCCTGATCTGCGCGACCGGCTAGCGGCAACAGCAGACCCAGACAGCCGGCGACCAGAAAAACGATCGAACACGCATTGCGTAAATTGAAATTCGCCCTCATGGCGAACTGGCTCCGGCTACGCAGCCAGGCAAAGTCTTCCTTGACCAAAATACGTCTCCATTCAGCTACAGCTCGTACGTTCCCTCAAGCGGCCGCGCGTTGGGGCGGCGCCATGAACTCGGGCCCCACTGGCGTTTCGAGTTCGCGTTCAAGAATGCCATCGATGTCACGCATTGTCTGCGCGTCCAGCTGCCATCCGAGTGCACCGTCGATGGCTTCGAGCTGGTCGGAACGCCGCGCGCCCCATAGCGCGATCGTCGGTCCGCGATCCAGCACCCAGCGCACCGCGAGGCTCAGCACGCCGCGGCCGCAGCGTTCGCGCGCCAGCGCATCCAGCGCGCCCACCGCTGAGACATAGCGCGAACGCAGCCGCGCGTCGGCGAACTTCGGATCGGACTGGCGCAGGTCGTCGCCTGCGAATTTGCTGTCCGTCGTGATGCGCCCGCTGAGCAGGCCGCGGCACAAGGCGCCGTAGGCCAGCACGGTCAGTCCTTTATCGCTCGCATACGGCAGCACGTCGGCATCGATGCCGCGTTCGAACAGGTTGTACGGTGGCTGCACCGTATGCAGCGGCGCGACCGCACGGAATGCCTCCATCTGCGCCGGACTGAAATTGCTGACGCCGATCGCGCGGATCTTGCCTGCACGATGCATGCGCAACAGTTCCGTGGCGACCTCCTCGATCGGCACCAGCGGATCCGGCCAGTGGATCTGGTACAGATCGATGTAGTCGGTCTGGAGCCGGCGCAGCGAGTCTTCGAGTTCCTGCCGCAGCCGCAAGGGGCGGCTGTCGCGGCGTGGGCGTCCACTGCTCCACTCGAGACCGGCCTTGGTGGCGATGACTGCGTGCTGACGCCGACCGGCCGTCTGCAGCGCCTTGCCGACGATGCTCTCGGACGTGCCGAAGCCGTAGACCGGCGCGGTGTCGATCAGCGTGATCCCGCGCGCCAACGCGGAATGGATGGTGGCGATGGCCTGCGCCTCGTCGGTGCCGCCCCACATCCAGCCGCCGATCGCCCAGGTGCCCAGCCCGATGCGCGAACCGATGATTGCCGAATTGCCCAGCGTGATGGTTTCCATGTTGTGCTCCTGTGTACGAATCGAGTGGTGCCATTGCGTGCGGTTGAGCGATCGCAGGACTGCTGGCACTGAACGCTGCGGTTGCTGTGGCATCAGCGCAAAAGCGCTTGTACAGCTGAATTGAACTGCGACCGGCCTGGCCGGCAGCCAAGTCGCGCAGCCAAAATCAGGGTGCGAAGTTTGACTTCTGCGGCGCCGCGAAAAAATATGTCGGCATGCCAAAGTCTTTTGCGTCGGCTGCACAGGGCAATGTCGAGGGCTTCGCCGAGCGGCTCGCATTGTTTCTGAAGGATTGCGAGTCGTGCAGTTTCTCGGAAGCGGCGCGCCTGCTCGACATGGCGCCTTCATCGTTGGCCCGGCAGATCGGTTCGTTCGAACGTCAGCTCGCCTGCAGTCTGTTCAAGCGCTCGACGCGCCACCTCGCGATGACCGAGGCTGGCGAAATACTGCGTCAGCGCGGCAGCCGCATCCTGGCCGATCTGGAGGACACGCGCCGCGCAATTGCAGGCGTCGATCGCATTCCACGCGGCAAGATCCGCATCACCGCGCCGCAAGCGTTCGGCCAGCGTCACCTGGTGCCGGCGCTGGCCGGATTCCTGAAGCGCTATCCGGAAGTCTCGATTGAACTGGTGCTGGAAGATGAAACCGTCGATCTGATCGAGCGGCGCATCGATCTGGCCGTGCGCATCGGCGCGCTGCCCGACTCCAGCCTGGTCGCGCTACGACTGGCGCCGCAGATTCGCGTGGCCTGCGCCTCGCCCTCCTACCTGCGCGCACACGGCGTGCCGCAGCGGCTCGAAGATCTGGCTCGGCACGACTGTCTGACGATGCCGGGCACACCGCCATCCGGCTGGTGGGTGTTCGGCGAAGGCGCGAAGGCGAAACGACTGCCAGTGAGCGGCCGCTTCGTCTGCGGCAACATCGACGCGCTGTTGCGCGCCGGCCACGATGGCATCGGCGTGATGCATATGGCGACCTGGCTGGTCGGCGAGGACATCCGCATCGGCAAGCTGGTGCGGCTATTCCCGCAACTGCCGCTGAGCAAGGGCAAGACGGCGATTCATCTGGTGCGACCCGCGGGCAGCGCGTCCGCAAAAGTGCGTGTGCTGATTCAGCATCTGCAGGAATACATTGGCGCGCCGCCGTATTGGGACGAACCATTTCTGTCGTGAGCGTGGATGTCCGGATTGCGCCGGTATCAGCCAGCGACGATCAGATGACGCGTGCGTGCCGGCGCATCAAGTCAAGGGGTACAACACTTCGTCGACGCCGTCGCACAGGCAATGCAGGAACAGCAGATGCGTTTCCTGGATGCGCGCGGTGACCGGGCTGGCCGAACGCAATTCCAGATCGCTCGGCTTCAGCATCGCCGCGATCTTGCCGCCGTCGCGTCCGGTCAGTGCCAGCACGCCGCCGCCTGCCGCGTGCATCGCTTCGATTGCCTTGATGACGTTGGCTGAATTGCCGGACGTCGAAATCGCCAGCAGCAGATCGCCGGGCCGCGCCAGCGCCTGCACCTGCTTCGAGAAAATCTGCTCGAACGAATAGTCGTTGCCGATCGCGGTGAGTGCCGAAGTGTCGGTGGTCAGCGCCAGACCGGCGAGGCCGGGCCGTTCGCGTTCGAAGCGGCAGGTCAGTTCCGCGGCGAAGTGCTGCGCGTCGGCGGCGGAGCCGCCGTTGCCGCAGGCCAGCACCTTGTTGCCGGCGCGCAGCACGCTGACCATCTGTTCGATCGCGGCGACGATCTGCGGCAGGCTGGTTTGCAGCGTGCGCTGCTTGGTTTCGATGCTGGCCTGGAAGTGGCCGCGAATGCGTTCGCTGAGACTCATCTTTGGTGTCCTTTTCGATGCTGCTACGAAATCTGTATCGTGACTATTCTGCGTCGAAGGCGGCGCGCAGCCAGTCGAGCGTTTGCGGCTGGTCGGCGGCGCCGTCGAGCGCGACCACATCGAAGCGCGCCGGACGTGCGGCATGCTCCGGGTGCTGGTTCAAAAAACTGCGCGCGGCGAGCGTCAGCCGCGCCTGCTTGCGTGCATCGATGGTTTCGAGCGCACTGCCGTAGTCGCTGCGTGCGCGGCTGCGCACTTCGACGAACACCAGCGTGTCGCGATCACGCATCACCAGATCCAGCTCGCCGCCGCGGCAGCGCCAGTTGCGTGCGATCAGGCGCAAGCCGGCCGCTTCCAGATGCCGTTGCGCTTGCGCTTCGGCAGCGGCGCCGCGCATCAGGGTGTCGCCGGATCGTCGTCGGCAGCGCCGACGTCGGCACCGGCGCGCAGCAACACGGGCGGCCCGAAGCTGAGCCGCGCGCAGACCAGGCCGCGATGAATCGCACCGTCGTTGCCGACGCCGAGATTGCCGGTCGCAGCCGGAATCTGATCGCCGGCACGCAGGCCACCCTGCGCCATACGCTGCGCCAGCAGGTAGGTATCCGCGCCCAGCGCATACAGGCGCGCGCTGTCGTTGCTGCGGCCGTTCAGCGCTTCATCGTGGAATGCGGCAAAGCGGCCGCTGTTATCGAGCAGCCACGGCGCGTCGCAGAAACGGATGCCGGCGACGTCGCGATCGCCGTTGCCGCTGTTGACCGCGGCAGTCGCGTAAATCGCAATGCGCTCGGCGTGATAGAAGCGGAACAGCGGCCACAGCAGGCGCGCATTGTCCTGGCTGCGCGCGCCGAGGAAGATGAAATCGAAATCGTTGCGGCGCTGCGGATCGATGCCCGGCTGCGCTTTCGCGCGTGCCTCGGCCGCCTGCTTGCGATCGTCGATCGCGCGGTAGCGCAGCAAGCGCTTGACCGGATCGGACCAGCTTTCCTGCGCACCGCTATAACGATCGGAGTCGACCACGATGCCGCCCAGTTCCAGCAGCCGCTGCTGGAACGCCGCGGCGACGCGCGCGCCCCACTCGCCCGACTGCACCAGCACCAGCGCACGCTTGAGACCGCGGCTGCTCGCATCTTCGGCAGCGGCGCGCGCTTCGTCTTCCGGTGCCAGACCGAACTGATAGAAGCCGCTCGGCGCCGGATGATTCGGATCGAGATAGTTCAGCGCCAGCACCGGCACTGGCGGCTGACCGAGCTGACTTAAGCTGACCACGCTTTCTTTCAGCAGCGGGCCGACGATCAGGCCGGCACCGGCGCTCGCCGCCTGCTGCGCGACGCCGGCCAGCGGCGTGGCCGCGCTGGAGACATCGAAGACTTGCGGCGGCGTAGTGTTGCCGGCGCGTGCGGCGGCGGCGCTGTAGCCGGCGCGCACAGCGTCGCCGACCGCGGCGACCGGCCCGGTCTGCGGCAACAGCATCGCGGTAAAGCCACTGCCGGCCATCACCGTCGGCGCCTGCACCGATGGCGCCGAAGGCACTGCTGCAAACGGCGCCGTTGGCGCAACGCCGCCGGGCACCGGCGCGCCCGGCATCATCAACGCGGCCAGCTGCTGCTCGCCCGGATGCGCCGGATAACGCTGGCGCCAATTGTTGTAGAAGCTCAAAGGCGCATTGCGCCGTGCCAGATTGGCCAGTTCGATCCAGCCGCGGGTGATCGGTTCGGCGCTGCCGGCACGCGCCAGCGTATTGGCATCGAGCGTGGCCGTGGTCAGCGCGATCCACAGCTGGTTGCGGCTTTCGCCGAGTGCGGCGGCATCGTGCAGATAGCGCTCGCGCAGCACCATCGCCTGGGTGCCGCCGACGGTATCGCCGCTGACGAACAGCGCGCGTGCGCGGACCGCGAGTGCACGCTCGGCGGACGGCTGCAGGCCCGGATCGACCGGCAGCCAGCGCAAAGCGGTGGCGGCATCGTTGCGCGCAAGTGCGGCACGCGCATTGACGATGCGGCCGCGCAGTTGCTGATCGGGACTCATCGCGCTCGCCGGCAACTGCGCGATCAGCGTGCCGGCGAGATTGAAGTCGTTGCCGTTGGCCGCGGCTTCGGCCGCGCGCAGACGCAGCTCCAGCGCCTCGGCGGGCTTGGCGTTGGCGGCAGCATCCAGGTAGCTGCGTGCGGCATGCAGGTAATCGCCGTGTTGTGCGGCGCTGTCGGCCGCGCTGTTCGCGGGCTGCGCATTCGCCGACGACATGTAGGCCCCGGTGCTCTCGCCGAATCCGCTTGACGCACAGCCGCCCAACACGCCGGAGAAGGCCGTCAGGAAGAGGCTGGCAAGCGGGAAAAAACGTGGGGAAATCATCCGTTAAAGTATGCCATGAGCCGATTACCGCCGGATGTACCCGCAGCGCATCAGAGCCCCGTCAACACAGGCTCTGAGGACACAGCGACGCCGGAACGTGCGGTGCGCGCCGGTGCGCTGTACGTGGTGGCGACGCCGATCGGCAATCTCGGCGATCTGTCGCCGCGCGCGCGCGACGTGCTCGCCGGCGTCGATCGCATCGCCGCCGAAGACACCCGCACCACCGGCGTGCTGCTGGCGCATTGCGGACTGCGCCGGCCGCTGGTGGCGCTGCATGAGCACAACGAAGACCGTATCGCCGAAGCTTTGATTGCAGCGGTGGCGCGCGGCGAATCGCTGGCGCTGGTATCCGATGCCGGCACCCCGCTGGTGTCCGACCCTGGCTACGCGCTGGTGCGTGCGGCGCGTGCGCAAGGCGTGCCGGTCTATGCAGTACCCGGCCCCTGCGCGGTGATCGCAGCGCTGTCGATCTGCGGCCTCGCCACCGATCGCTTCACCTTCGCCGGTTTCTTGCCATCGAAGTCGAGTGCACGCCGCGCACGGCTGCAGGAATTCCTGCACGAGCCGCGCACCGTGATCGTTTACGAATCCGCGCATCGCATCGGCGACAGCCTGGCCGACCTGGTGGCGGTGCTCGGCGAGCAACGCCAGATCTGCCTGGCGCGCGAAATCAGCAAGCGTTTCGAAGAAAGCATTACCGCGAGTGCCGCCGCAGTGCTGGCCTGGCAGACGGCGGATGCGCATCGCAGTCTCGGCGAGTTCGTACTGGTGATCGAAGGCGTGGCCGCGGCGACCGACGACGCCAACGCCGAGCGCGTGCTGCGCCTGCTGCTCGGTGAACTGTCGCCGTCGCGCGCGGCGCGTCTGGCCGCGGAAATCACCGGCGCGCCACGCAAGCAACTCTACGAACTGGCGCTGCGCGCGGGCGCCAGCAACCAGAACCAAGGCGAAAACGAGGACAATGACGCACCGAAGTAATTCTCCACCGTCTCTCAATGTCGCAATCCGAATCTGCCGTTCCCGCTGAGCCGCCGCCCGCGGCGCCCGCACCACACGACGCATTCGCCGCACTGCGCTATCCCGCATTCCGCAATCTGATGGGCGGCGCGTTCCTGTTCACCATCGGCATCCAGATTCAGGAGGTGGTGATCGGCTACGAGCTGTACACGATGACGCACCGGCCGATCGTGCTCGGTCTGATCGGTCTGGCCGAAGCGATCCCGTTCATTTCGCTGGCACTGTTCGGCGGCCTGCTGGCGGACCGCCGCGACAAGCGCAAGCTGATTCTCGGCAGCGTCAGCTTCGTCGTCGCCGGCTCGGCGACACTGTTGTGGGCATTGCTGCCGGCTACGCGGCAGTGGATGTCGCAGACCGTACTGCTCGGCGTGATCTACGGCGTCATCGCCGCATTCGGCCTGGCGCGCGGCCTGTTCGCGCCGGCGGCCAGCGCGATGAGCGCGTTCCTGGTGCCGCGCGAAATCTATTCGAACTCCTCGGCCTGGCGCAGCACGGCCTGGCAGGCCGGCGCGATTCTCGGCCCGGTCAGCGCCGGCTTTCTGTATGCCGCCTTCGGCCTGGCGGCGACGCTCGGTCTGGTGGTGGGATTGTTCATCGCCGCGCTCGCCCTGTTCTCGGGCACGCCGCCACAGCCGCCGCGCCCGATCGCCGCCGGCGAAGTGCCGGCCAATCTGTGGCAGAGCCTGCGCGAGGGCATCGACTTCGTACTCGGCAACCGCATCATTTGGTATGCGCTGTCGCTGGATATGTTCTCGGTACTGTTCGGCGGTGTGGTTGCGATCCTGCCGGTATTCGCCGCCGACATTCTGCAGGTCGGTCCGCAAGGTCTCGGCGTGCTGCGCGCTGCGCCCTCGGTCGGTGCCATGCTGACGCTGCTGGCCTGCACGCGCTATCCGCCGACCACGCACGCTTGGCGCAACCTGCTGATCGCGGTCGCCGGCTTCGGCGTGATGACGCTGATCTTCGGCCTGTCGCGCATCTTCTGGCTGTCGGCCGCGGCACTGTTCGTCAGCGGCGCGTTCGACAGCATCAGCGTCGTCATCCGCAACACCATCCTGCAGGTGCTGCCGCCGGATCATCTGCGCGGGCGCGTGCTGTCGGTCAACAGCATCTTCATCACCTCATCGAACGAACTCGGCGCGTTCCAGGCCGGCGCGTCCGCGTCGATTTTCGGTGCGACCCGCTCGGTGCTGATCGGCGGCACGCTGACGCTGCTGATCGTCGGCACTATCTGGCGTCGCTCCACCGACTTGTTCAAGGTGCGCCTGAATTGACCCGGCTGCAGCGCGTGCACACTCGGAGGAGAATGCTGCAGATGGACGCCAAGGCTGAACAGAACCCGATGATCCGCTGGCCATCGCACTATGATCCTGCGCAGGCAGCGGTGCATGTGCGCAACGAACTGCATATCGCTGCCGCACCGGCAACGGTGTGGGCCTGGCTGGTACGCGCGCCGCGCTGGCCGCAGTGGTACATCAACGCGCGCAATGTGCGCGCGCTGCGCGGCAGTCCAGACCAACTGGCGCCCGGCTCGCGTTTCGCCTGGACCACGTTCGGCGTGCGCATCACCTCCGAAGTGCAGGAGTTCGTGCCCGAGGAACGACTCGCCTGGGATGCGAAATCGCTCGGTGTCGACGCCTATCACGCCTGGCTGCTGACGCCGGATGCGAACGGCGGCTGCACGGTGCTGACCGAGGAAACCCAGCATGGCTTCGTCGCGCGCGGCAGCGCCTGGCTGTTTCCGACGCGCATGCAGCGCTTTCATCAGATCTGGCTGGAAAGCCTGCGCGCACGCGCGCTGAGCGGGCTGCCGCCGGCCTGAGCCACGTCCATGGCGATACCGGTTCCGCTGCTTTCTCCTGCGCCGCAAGCGCCGCTCGCCGCCGCTGCGCTGCGCGAATTCGCACAGATCCTGTCGCCGGAGCGGCTGCTGCTCGATCCTTCCGAACGCCTCGCCTACGGCTACGACAACAGCCGCCGCGTGGCGCTGCCGCAGGCGGTCGCACTCGCCGAGTCGGCTGACGAAGTCAAAGCCCTGGTCGGTGTCTGCCACACGCACGGCATTCCGCTGGTCGCGCGCGGCCGCGGCACCAATACCACCGGTGCTGCGGTACCGATCGCCGGCGGCCTGGTGCTGTCGATGGAACGGATGAACCGCATCCTGCGCGTGTCGCCCGGCGATCGCCTGCTCGAATGCGAGGCCGGTGCTTTGAATTCCGAAGCGCAGGCGGCGGCGCGTCAGCACGGCCTGTTCTGGGCACCGGACCCGAGCAGCGCCGGCTATTCCAGCATCGGCGGCAATCTCGCCTGCAACGCCGGCGGTCCGCACGCGGTGAAGTACGGCAGCGCGCGCGACAACGTGCTCGGCCTGCACGCGATCAGCGGCGACGGGCGCGAGATTCAGGCCGGCTGCTACACCACCAAGGGCGTCGTCGGTTACGACCTGACGCGGCTGATCGTCGGCAGCGAAGGCACGCTGGCGCTGATCACGCGTGCCGCCTTGAAGCTGCTGCCGCTGCCGCAGACGCAGCGCCTGCTGCGTGCGACCTATCGCGATGTCGCTGCAGCAACCGCAGCCGTCGCACGCCTGATGGCACAGCCATCGACGCCGAGCAGCCTGGAATTTCTCGATGGCGAGGCGACGCGGCTGGCGCAGGCCTATCGCGACTGCGGACTCTCGCCGGAGGTGGGCAGCCTGCTGCTGATCGAAGTCGACGGCGCGCACGACACCATAGCCGCGGCGGTGCGTGCCGTGTCGGCAGCTGCGCGCGGCGACGGCCTGATCGAACTGCGCGCCGCCGCCAGCGAAGCCGAAACCGAGCTGCTGTGGGCGGTGCGCAAAGCGCTATCGCCGGCGCTGCGCACGTTGGCGCCGAAGAAGGTCAACGAAGACGTCGCAGTGCCGGTGACACGTCTGCCGGAACTGGTCGAAGGCGTTGCGGCGCTGTCGCGCACGCACGCCATCCGCATTGTCACCTTCGGCCACGCCGGCAACGGCAACCTGCATGTGAACCTGCTGGCCGATCCGGACGATCCGGCACAGATGGCGGCGATCACGCCCTGTCTCGACGACGTGTTCCGGCTGGTGCTGAGCCTCGAAGGCACGCTGTCCGGCGAGCACGGCGTCGGCATCGAGAAACGCGACTACGTCGCCTGGGAAATTCCGGAAACCACACTGGCGCTGATGCGCGAACTGAAGCGCGTGTTCGACCCGAAAGGCATCTTGAATCCGGGCAAGGCGATTCCGCCAGCGCCGCAAGCGAGTTGAATTGGCGGCGCGAGATGCGCGCCGCAAGCCTTGCTCAAACGCTCGCAGTCGCCAGCAGTTGCGCCAGCTCCTGTTCGATGCGTTGCAGATTCGGAATCGCGGCTTCGGTGCTGGCGACGCGCACGCGCGCCAGTACGAATTCCGCGCGGTCCTGCTCGCGCGCTGCGGCCGGCCGCAGCGCCGCGCGGCTCAGCGTGACCAGATGCGGGTAGCCTTCGCACAGCACACCGAAACGTCCACCGGGCAGTGCGTGGCTGACGCCGTTGACGACGGCGACGCGGGCACGCCGGCCGGTGCTGTCGGCGGCAGTGCCGGCGAGCGCTTCGAAGCGGATCACCGGCAGCTGAGTGCCCTGCCAGTCGAGCATGCCGGCGAACCAGACCGGCGTATCCGGCAGTGTTTTCAGGCCTTCGCGCGAAGTGACTTCGACGACGCCGGCATTCGGCAGCAGCAAGGTATCGTTGCGCAGGCCGATCAAGACTGCGTAGATCTGCTCGGTCGAATTCGGCTCGCTCATGCGGGCTTAGCCTGGCGCACCGATTTCACTTCGGCCAGCAACTGGTCTTCCTGATACGGCTTGATCAGATAGCGATCGACGCCGAGTACGCGGGCACGCTCGCGATGCTTCTCGCCGGAACGCGAAGTGATCATGATGATCGGCACGTCGCGCAGGCGCGGATTGTTGCGCACGAACGTCGCGACTTCGAAACCGTCGGCACGCGGCATCTCGATGTCGAGCAATAGCGTCACCGGCGTTTCGGTCTGCAGCTGCGCGATCGCGTCGAGACCGTCGCGCGCGGTGACGACGCGATAGCCGTTGCGCAGCAACAGGCGTTCGGCGACGCGCCGCATCGTGACCGAATCGTCGACCACCATGATGGTGTCGAGCACTGCGGCGTCGCGCGTCGGCGGTACTGCGGCGAAAGCATCCGACAGCAAGGCGCGGCGCGCGTGCTCGGCGACCAGCGCCGGCACGTCGAGAATCAGCACGACGCGACCATCGGCGAGCAGGGTCGCGCCGGCGACGCCGGGCACGCTGCTGATCTGCGGACCGATCGCCTTGGTGACGATGTCGCGATTGCCGAGCAGCTGATCGATCACCAGCGCGACGCGGCGCTCGCCGCTGCCGAGGTCGTCGCCGAGGCGCACCAGGATGGCCGTGAGATTGCGCGCGTCGGCGTTCAGCGCGCGCGGCAGTTCGAGATAGTCGGCCAGATGACGCACGCGGTAGCCGCGGCCGCCGTAGGCGTACAAGGGCCCATCGGCACGCGACAGATTGTCGAAATCGCCGCGCGGAATGCGCGCGATGCCTTCGACGCTCGGCAGCGGCAGCGCGTAGGTCTCGTGGCCGACGCCGACCATCAGCGCCTGCGATACCGCTAAGGTCAACGGCAAGCGCAGCAGGAAACGCGCGCCCGAGCCCGCTTCGGAACGCAGCTCCAGCGTGCCGCCGAGCTGTTTCACTTCGGACGCGACGACGTCCATGCCGATGCCGCGACCGGCGTCCTGCGTCAGCGTTTTCGCCGTGGAGAAACCGGGCTCGAAAATGAAACGGGCGAGATCGCCATCCGACAACTGTGCCTGCGGCGCCAGCAGTCCACGCTCGATCGCCTTCGCACGGATCGCCGGCAGATCGAGCCCGGCACCGTCATCGCTGACTTCAACCAGCAGCTGGCCACCTTCGCGATGCAGCTTGACATCGATCGCACCGACCAGCGGCTTGTTGACCAGCGCGCGCAGCGCCGGCTCTTCGATGCCGTGCACGACGGCATTGCGCAGCAGATGTTCCAGCGGTGCGGTGATGCGCTCCAGCACGTTGCGGTCGAGCTCGGCCTCGGCGCCGCTGAACCGGATATCGGCCTGTTTACCGTTCTCCTGCGCGGTCTGCCGCACCACGCGCAGCAGACGCTGCACCTGGCGCGAAAACGGCACCATCAGCGTGCCCATCAGACCCTGCTGCACTTCGCTGTTGATGCGGCTCTGCTGCAGCAGCAGGGTTTCGGTCTCGCGCACCGCTTCGTCCATCGTCGTCTGCAGCGCCGCCAGATCGTTGACCGATTCGGCCAGCGCGCGCGACAACTCCTGCATGCGCGAGAAGCGATCCATTTCCAGCGGATCGAAATCCGGCCCGTATTGATCGGCGGCACGCTCGACTTCACTGCTGCCGGCGCCGAGTCCGCGTGCGGCGATCTGCGCTTCGGTTTCGATGTCCAT
>JAQGNU010000068.1 GCA_028291645.1 Nevskia sp. | reverse complement strand
CGCCCGCTCGATGCAGAGCGGGCGCGGATTGAAACAGGAAGAGCAGGTTGCCGGCCTTGTTGGGAACCACGTCGCCCGCTTGATGTAGAGCGGGCGCGGATTGAAACGACCAATTCGTTAAGCACGTGCTGAAGCCGAAGCGGACGCCCGCCCGAGGTAGTGCAAGTGCGGATTGAAACTGTTTCCGAACGAACCCCGCGCTTTGTACAGGCCTTTACACTTCACCCATGAACCACATCCTTCAACTGCGCTGTCGCAGAGCAGGTGATGCCACGCGTCTGCCTGCCGATCTGCACCCAGTGCTGCGGCGTATCTACGCCGCGCGCGGCGTCGATGGTGCCGAGCAGCTCGCGCTGGATCTGCGTCATCTGCTGCCACCGACGGCGCTGCTTGGTATCGATACCGCCGCGACGCTGTTGGCCGATGCGATCGCGCGGCAGCGTCGCATCATCATCGCGGGCGACTACGATGCCGATGGCGCCACCGCCACCGCCGTCGCCGTGCTGGGCCTGCGTGCACTCGGTGCGAGCAGCGTCGACTACGTCGTGCCGAACCGTTTCAGCATGGGCTATGGGCTGTCGCCGCCGCTGGTGCAACTGGCGCTGGCGAAACGCGCCGAAGTGCTGGTGACGGTCGATAACGGCATTGCCAGCGTGATCGGCGTCGAAGCGGCGAAGGCGGCAGGACTGCAGGTGGTCATCACCGATCATCATCTGGCCGGGCCGCTGTTGCCGGCGGCCGATGCGATCGTCAATCCGAATCAAGCCGGCTGTAATTTTCCGAGCAAGCATCTCGCCGGTGTCGGCGTGATGTTCTACGTGCTGCTGGCGTTGCGCGCGCGGCTGCGTGCAGATGGAACGTTCATTCAGAAGCCCGAACCGAATCTGGCCGAACTGCTCGATCTGGTCGCGCTCGGCACCGTGGCCGATGTCGTGCGGCTCGACTTCAATAATCGCATCTTGGTGGCGCAGGGTCTTGCGCGTATCCGTGCCGGGCGTGCGCATCCAGGTTTGCAGGCGCTGCTGCAGGTCGGCGGTCGCAGCGTTGAACGCTTGTCGTCGGCAGACCTCGGCTTCGTGCTGGGACCGCGATTGAACGCCGCCGGTCGTCTTGAGGACATGACGGTCGGCATCGAATGTCTGCTGGCACCGAGCCTGGAAGCAGCCTTGCCGCTGGCGCTGCAGCTCGACGGCCTGAATCGTGAACGCCGCGGGATCGAAGCGCAGATGCGCGAAGAGGCGCTGGAGTTGGCGGCCATCAGCGATGCGGTCGGCGTCTGTCTGTTCGATCCGGCCTGGCATGAAGGCGTAGTCGGACTGGCCGCGTCGCGCGTCAAGGATCAACTGCATCGGCCGGTGATCGCGTTCGCACGCGCGGCCGAGGCGGGCTTGCTGAAAGGCTCGGGGCGCTCGATCGCAGGACTGCATCTGCGTGACGCGCTGGCTGCGGTGGATGCTGTGCACCCGGGCCTGATTCTGCGTTTCGGTGGACATGCGATGGCGGCCGGCTTAAGTCTAGAAGAAGCGGCCTTGCCTGATTTCGCGGCCGCGTTCGATGCGCGCTGCCGCGCACTGCTCGATGCCGCCGCGCTGGAACAGGTCATCGAAACCGATGGCGAACTCGCCGCCGACGAGATCAATCTCGACACCGCGCGCGAACTCGAACAGGCCGGGCCCTGGGGTCAGGGCTTCCCGCAACCGCTGTTCGAAGGTCAGTTCGAAGTGCTCGATCTGCGCCCGCTTGGCGCGGATGGTCGTCATGTGCGCTATCGCCTGCAGGTTCCGCGGCTCGGCGCGGTCACCGCCTTGCACTTCAACGCGGCGGAAAATATAGTCAGCCGGGGTTCAATAAAAGTGGTCTATCAGCTGGCGATCAACCGTTACCGGGGCACGGAAAGCCTGGAGTTGCGAATCGAGCATCTGCAGCAGAATCTTCGATGACCGTTATCGTTGTAGCGATAGATTCATAGAACGATCTGCAGAGCACCAGCGATGGAACGCTTGCCCGTACGCTCAGGGGAGATACGCCGTGTCGATTCGTAACCGTAGTGCCGCTAAAGGCGGTTTTCTGCTCGCTTGTCTGTTGGCGGTGCTCGCGCTCGCTGGATGCGGCGGTGGCGGTGGCGGCGACAACGGCCCCAGTGGTCCGAAAGCAACCAGTATCGAGGTCACGCCGACAAATCCGTCGATCGCCGACGGCACGACGCAGCAGTTCACCGCAATGGCCCTGTTCGACGACGGCAGTAAACAAGATGTGACGACGACGGTGACCTGGTCGTCCGACAAAGCCAGCATCGCGACGATCAGCAACGCTGCGCCCACGCAGGGTTTGGCGCAGGGGCTCGCGGTCGGTTCCGCCACGATCACCGCGGCCTACAGTGCCGCGGGGGTTTCGCTGCAAGGCACGACGCAGTTGACGGTGACCTCTGCAGTCATCACCGGCGTTGCGATTACCGCCCCGAAACTAAGCCTCGCGAAAGGCACCAGCGTGCAGTTCGCCGCAACCGCGACGTTCTCCGATGGCAGCCACCAGGACGTAACCGCCGCAGCCAGCTGGAGTGCTGCAACCCCGGCGATTGCAACGGTGAGCACGACGGCGCCAACCAAAGGCCTCGCGCAAGCGGTGGCAGTCGGTTCGACCGCGATCACCGCGAGCTACCTTGGCCAGAACGGCAGCGCGACGCTGACCGTCACCGCCGCGACCTTGACTGCGCTGACGGTGACGCCGGCAACCGTATCGCTGCCGCTGGGCACGACTCAGCAGTTCACCGCGACCGGCACTTACACCGATGGCAGCCAGCAAAACCTGAGCACTACCGTCGCCTGGACTTCGTCGGACAGCAAGATCGCGACGATCGCCAACGGCGCACCGTCCGGTGGTCTGGCGCAGACGGTGGCGCAGGGAACGGCGACGATTACCGCGACCACCGGCGGCGCCAGCGCCACCGCGAAACTGACGGTCACGCCGGTCGCGCTGAGCAGCATCTCGGTGACGCCGCCGAATCCGACGGTGGCAAAGTCCACCAACCGGCAGTTCACCGCGACCGGTCTTTATACCGACAGCACGACCAAGGATCTGACCACCACGGTCACCTGGAGCTCGTCGGATAGCAGCATCGCCAGCATCAGCAACGCGAGCGGTTCGCAGGGCTTGGCGGCTGCGCTGAATACCGGCAAGGCGACCATCACCGCGACCAGCGGCAGTATCAAGGGCTCGACGCTGTTGACCGTCAGCACGGCGACGCTGACGTCGATCGGCGTTACGCCGGCAACTCCGAAACTGGCCGCCGGCTACAAGCTGCAGTTCGTCGCGACCGGAACTTACTCCGACAGCACGATGGCCGACATCACCACGCAGGTCACCTGGAGTTCGACGACGGCCGCAGCCACCATCAGCAACGCCAGCGGCAGCAATGGTCTGGCGACCGGCGCGTCGGCCGGTACCAGCACCATCGTGGCGCAGTTGGGCGCGATCCAGGGCAGCAGCGACCTGACGGTGACCAGCGCGACGCTGACGTCGATTGCGGTGACACCAGCGACGGTGACACTGCCGAATGGCCGCACGCAGCAGTTCACCGCGACTGGCACGTTCTCCGACGCGAACACGCTGGATCTGACCCAGCAAGTCGCCTGGACATCGAGCGATACCACGCTGGCAACCGTGTCCGCGACCGGTCTGGCGAAGGCCGTTGCTGCAGCAGGCACGCCGACGATCAAGGCGGCCAGCGGCGCGACGACCGGCACGGCAACAGTGACCTTGAGTCCGGCCGATCTGGTGTCGCTGACGGTGACGCCCGGCACGGCCTCGATCGCCAAGGGTCTGACACAACAGTTCAGCGCCTTGGGACAACTATCGGATGGCACTTCGCGCGACTTCACCGCCGACGTGGCATGGACCTCGTCGGATACGACCGTCGCCACCATCAGCAACGACACGGCGGCTGCGAGCAACGGCGCGGCCACTGCTGCCGGTGTCGGCAGTACGACGATTTCCGCCAAGGCCAACGATGCCGCTGGTCACACCGTCAGTTCGACGGCGAGCCTGAGCGTCACCGCGGCGGCCTTGACCGCAATCAAAGTCACGCCGTCGGTAAAGACGCTCGCGCTGGGCCAGTCGCAGCAGTTCACCGCCACCGGGACCTACACCGATGGCAGCATGCCGAACCTGACGACACAGGTGAGCTGGACTTCGTCGGCGCCGAGCGTGGCCACGATCAGCAATGCCGCCGGCAGCAAGGGACTGGCCAGCACCGGCGGTGCCACCGGTACGACTGGATCGAGCACGATCAGCGCGAGCCTCGGTGGCGTCAGCAGTGGCGATGGATCTGGCGCCGGCAATGCGCTGTTGACGGTGAGCCCCGCGACGCTCGCGAAGATTGTGGTGACGCCGGCGAACAGCACGCTGGCTAACAAGTCGAGCAAGCAGTTCACCGCGACTGGAACCGATACCAACGGCAACAGCACCGACCTCACCCAGCAGGTGACCTGGACGTCGAGCGACACCAGCCTGGTCGACATCAACAATACCAACCTGAAGGGCAACGCCTCGGCAAAGGCGGCGACCGGAATGGTCACCATCACGGCGATCGATCCGACCACGTCGGTCAGTGGCGCCACTTCGCTGACGCTGACCGCGGCAGTGATTACCGGCCTGAAGATCGAGCAGGACAGCAACTCGGCCAAGCCCAACCTGGTGCCGCAGGGCTACTCGGCACAGTTCCACGCCACGGCGACCTACGCAGATGCCAGCACGGCGGATGTCACCAACGACGTCGACTGGTCTTCGTTCAATACCGACAAGCTGACGATCAGCAACGCGGCTGGATCGAAGGGCTTGGCGCACGGTCAGGCGGTTGGTTCGGCGACGATCACCGCTACGGCGAGTCCGACGGTCAATGCCAATCTGGTGGTCACGGTCGACAATGAAACGCTGACGACAATCATCGTCGGCCCCGCCGGCGCCACGATCAATGGGCCGGGCAACACGCTGCAGTTCAGCGCGACCGGCAGCTTCTCCGATGGCCAGGTGTTGGATCTGACGCAGCAGGTGGTGTGGTCGTCGGCGAACACGCGGATCGCGAGCATCGACGACGCCGGCCTCGCCACCAGCGGCACCGTGCTCGTCAATCGCACCGTCACGATTTCCGCGTCGCAGGCGGGTTTGACCGGCACCGATACTTTGACGGTGACGCCGCGTTGAGCTGCGCATGAGGCGCTGACCAGCACGAGGCTCGCAAAAGGCCCGGCCGTGGAATTCGCGGCCGGGCTTTTTTTATGATCGACGATTGCGCTGCGGGCCGCTCAATGCAGAAGCTCAGTCCGTCAGGCCTTTGGCGAACGGTATCGGCGAAGGCCGCGCCAGCGAAAAACCCTGGAAATAATCGGCGCCGAGCTTGCGCCAGGCTTCGATCCAGACGTCCCGATCCAGCCCAGTGATGATGACGCGGCGGTTGAGATGGCGTGCAACGCGCATCGCGCTCTCGCCGAGGACTTGCTCCAGCGGATCGGTGGCGATGTCGGGAAATTGGCGCGCATCGAGTTTCAGAAAATCGATCGGCAGCGCGCGCAGTCGTTCGAGTTCGGTGGCGTGGCGACCGGGATTGAAATCGGCGGCGACGCGGCAACCGAACGTGCGCATCGCCTCGCAGAACTTCTGCGCGTGCTTGGCCTGCTGTGCGACGGCGTCGCGCGGCAACTCGAAGCAGAGTTTGCTGACGGCGATGTCGGGCCGCTTGCTGAACTGTTCGGCGAGGAAATCCAGCAGGCGCGGATCGGACAGCGAGGCTTCGGTCAGATTGACGCTGCAGAACGCCAGCTGGTGATAAGCCTCGGCCTGCGCTTCGAGCAGATCGAGCGTATGCAGCAGAACCCAACGGTCCAGTTCGGAACTGAGGCCGCCGCGCTCGGCGGCCGGCAAGAATGCGGCGGCCGGCGACCAGAAGCCTTCCTCGTCTTCCAGCGTCAACAGGATCTCGAACACCTGGCCTTCAGCGGCATGGCGCCGTGACGGCGTGATCCACTGCGTGGTCAGGTGGAACAGGTCGTCTTCGAGACCACGACGCACACGCTGCGTCCACAGCGCTTCTTCGGCGCGCCGCGTCGGCAATTCAACTTCCGGCGAATACGCGACGACGAGATTGCCGCCGCGCCGTCGAGCGGCCGCTGCGGCTTCAGCGGCGCGACGCAAGGCTTCGGCGACATTGTCCCCATGTGGACTGAGCATGTAGCTGCCGAGGCAGATGCCGAGGCTGCTGGTGAGATGAAAACGTTCGCCGTTCCAGGTGAATGCGGTTTGTGCCAATTCTTCGCGTAGCGCTTCGGAAAATTTAATGCTGTGCTCGACATCGGTGTCGGCCAGCACCAGCGCAAAACGTTCGCCGGATAGCCGGAACACGTGATCGCTACCGCCGCCACGCGCCACCATCGGTTCTGCCGCACGTTGCGTCAGCGCGTCGATCGCAGCCGGTCCGCCGTGTTCACGTACCGCGCCGGCAGCGTCGAGATCGACCAGCAGCAGCGCTTGCCGGTTCGGGTGATCGGCGTTGACTGCCAGCAGCGCGCGCAGGCTGCGTTCACAGGCCGCGCGTCCACCCAATCCGGTGCTGGGGTCGATCGCATCCTGCGAATGCTCCGGCGCGGCCAATGCGGCGGCGCGCGCGAGTTCGCGGAAGACGATGATGCAGCCGAGGTTGCGCGCCGTGCGGTCGCGCAAGGGGATGGCGACGATCGCGATCGCAGTCTGTTCGTCGCGCGGGCGCAGCAGGGTGACGCCGCCGGTGTACTCGATGCGGGCACCGCGTTCCACCGCGAGCTTCGCCAGATCAGGCAGCGCAGTTGCGTTCTCCGCATCCAGGCGTGCGCTGAACACCTTGTTGAAAGCCTGCCCGCGCGCGAGCCGCAGGCTGGTGCCGATCAGGCGCTCGGCAACCGGGTTCATATCTTCGATCAGACCTTTCTCGTCGGTCGCGATGACGCCATCCTCGATCGAACCCAGCGCCAGGCTGCTGCGCTCCTGTACTCGCGTCAGTGCTTCCTGTACGCGCTGGCGCTCGGCCGTTTCGGCATACAGTTGCGTGCGGGTGATGCGCACGCTTTCGATCTGCCCGCGCAGCTGCATCACGCGCTCGTTGTACCAGTGCGCCAGCAGGCCGACTTCGTTGCGCGACGATTCGTCGAGCGCGACACCGAGCGCATCGGCGCTCGATTCGTAAGTCGCCAGTTCCCGCGCCATGCGCCGCAATGGCCGCACCACGGCGCGACGGATCGCGCCCCAGGCGAACGCCAGCGTCAGCATCGCAGCACCGAGCGTCAGCACCAGCGCTTGCGAAATCAGATAGCGCGAGCCTTCTTCACCTTCACGCGCCGCGGTGACGCTGGCAATGCGCCAATGCGTGCCGGGCAGGGTGCGCAGCACTGCGTAGCCGGCGCTGTGCAGCACCGCATCGGCAGTCAGTTGCAACTGCTGTGCGGGACTACCGTCGTCAACCGCATTCCAGATCGTTGCCAGTGCCGATTCCGCTTCAGTACGCGACATGTCGCGTGTGGCGTCTTTCAATGCCGAGATCGAGGCGGCGTCGTACTGCGGCGAATGCACGGCGGTATCGACGAACTTCTGTAACTGGTTGTTCAGCGCGATCGCCAGCGGATTGAATGCTGGATTGCGCTGTGCCAGCTCGGCAATGTTGCGGCTGCGGTCATTGCCGCCGAGCGCGCCTTGCGCCTGCGTCGATAACGCCAGCAGACGGTTGTCGCGATCCAGCAGCAGCGCGTAGCCGCTGGCGTCGGCGGTCGATGCGGCGAAGTATTTCGCCAGTTCGCCGACATCCAGGCTGACCGTCACCACACCGAGGAAATTACCCGGACCACCCAGCGAGAGGCTACAGGTGACGACATCGCGCTTGGCCAGCAGATCGAGGTAATTCAAGGTCCAGAAACAACGGCGCGCACTGGCGTATCGCACCGGCGTGTACCAGGCTTCGCGGAAGTAGGGGATGCTGCGCGGATCGTTGTAGTCTTCGCGCGCCTGCAGATGGCCGTTGGCATCGCGCAACAGATAGACGCTGGCGCGTTCGACGCCGGCTTCGAATGTGCCCGGTTCCGGCCAGATGCCGATGCTGGCAATCAGGCCGCCATTCGGGATGCGTTCGCTGAGCTGTTGCATCACCGCTCGCAGGGCCGGGCGGGAAAGACGGTTCTGCATCTGCACCGCCAGCGCGCCGGCCAGCGATTCGGCGGTCGTCACCGGCAGTTCGATCTGTGCGACGAGGCGATGGCTGACCGACTCTTCGTAGCGATAATTGCCGGCATTCAGGCCGCGACCGACCAGTTGGTAGCCGGCAAATACCGCGACTGCGCCAAGCACGATGACCAGCACCAGAAACAGCAGGCCCAGCTTGAATTGCAAGCCCTGATACCAGCGCAGACCGACGCCGGCGGTAGAAGGCGCGCCCGGAGTGCTCACAAAGCTCGGCGGGATCGGTAAGCGGGCACTGGACATCGGCAAAGCTTACCTCCAATCCTGAACGGGTATTCAACAAGCATTAGTGCAGCGATTCTATTTGGATAGCGTCGCTTTCTCATGCTGCTCCAGAGGTCGCACAATGATCGCGGGCCGATCCGATGCGGCGTGCGGCACCAATTCCGCGCGAACCCCATAGGCTTGCCGCAGCCGCTCGACCGTCAGCACCTCCTGTGGTCGGCCTTGGCCGAGTAGACAGCCGTTGGACAGCAGCGTGACGCGATCGGCATAGCGCATTGCCAGATCGGGATCGTGCAGGATCGCCAGTACGCCGAGGCCCTCGGCGGCGAGATCGCGCGCCAGCTGCAGGCCGGCATGCCGATGCGCCAGATCGAGACCTGCAGTGGGCTCGTCCAGCAGCAGATAGCGCGGCGCACCGGCCAAGGGCGGTGGCAGCGGCCCGCGCAACTGCACCAGCGCGCGCGCCAGCTGCACGCGGCGGCGTTCACCGCCGGACAAGCTGGTGTAGCTGCGCTCGGAAAATTGCAAGGCATCGACCTGCATCAGCGCATCGGCAATCAGCAGCTGCTCCTGTTGCGGGTGCTGCTGCCAGCAGGGATAGCGCCCCAGCGCGACCACTTCGGCGACGCTGAAATCGGCCTGCAGGCTATCGAATTGCGCCATTACCGCGCGCAGGCAGGCGCGTTGGCGCGGCGTCCAGGCGCTTAAGCTGCGGCCGTTCAAGCTGACGTCGCCGCGTTCCGTCGACAACTCGCCGGCGAGTACGCGCAGCAGCATGGACTTGCCGGCGCCGTTGGCGCCGAGCAGCACGTGCAACTCGCCGGGAATCAGGCTTAACGAAACGCCATCGAGCAGCTTGCGGCCGCTGCGCGTCAGCAGCAGATCGGTGCCGCTCAAGCTCGGCCCGACACTCATGCGCGACGTCCGACCATCGAGCCGTCGCCGCGCAGACGCAACAACAGCAGCAGGAAGAACGGACCGCCGATCAGCGCGGTGAGAATCCCGATCGGCAGATCCGCCGGTGCGGCGACGGTGCGCGCAACCAGATCAGCCAGCGTCAACAGGCTGGCGCCGAGCAGCGTCGAGGCTGGCATCAGTCGGCGCTGGTCGGCACCGATCACCAGGCGGACCAAATGTGGCGCGATCAGGCCGACGAAGCCGATCGCACCGGCCAGCGCGACGCTGCCGCCGACCGCCAGCAAGACCCACAGCATCAGGATGCGTTTGAGCCGCTCGACATCGATGCCGAGATAGCCGGCCTCGGCTTCACCCAGCTGCAGCACGTTGAGCGCGGCAGCGTAGCGTGGCAGCAGCACGATGGTCAGCAGCAGGAACGGCGCGACGACCGCGATCTCGGGCCAGCCGGCGCGCGCCAGACTGCCGAACATCCAGTAAGTGGCCGTGCGCAGCGCATCGTCGGCCGCGATGTAGGACAGCAGGCCGATCGCGCCGCCGGCAATCGCATTGATCGCCAGGCCGGCGAGCAGCAGCGTCGCCGAATGGGTGAGGCCGTCGACACGCGCGAGGCGCATCACCAGTGCGCAGGACAATGTCGCGCCGATAAAAGTCGCGATCGGCAGTGCCAGCACGGGTGGGATGGCGGCGAGCCAGCCGTTGCGGTGTCCCAGCACGATCAAGCCGACCGCCGCCAAGGCCGCGCCGCTGGAGACGCCGATCAGGCCGGGCTCGGCCAGGGGGTTGCGGAACACGCCCTGCATGGTGGCGCCGCTGACGGCCAGCGCCGCGCCCACCAGCAGGCCCAAAACGACGCGTGGCAGACGCAGCTGCACGATGGTCTGGGCGACGGCAGCGTCGCCATGCGCGCCCGGTCGCAGCGCCTCGACGATCTGCATCAGGCTGATCGGAACCGGTCCGCTGAGCAGCGCAAGCAGCGCCACGCCGGCCAGACTTACTGCCAGGACGAGATACAGCGCTACGGCGGATGAGGCTCGAGCGTCGAAGAAGAAGCGAGCTTGCATGCGGCCATTGTGCCGTGTCCGCCGGCCGTTACGGGAATCGCGCGGCTCGGCGAACCTGCGGCGGCGCGCACCGGCGGGCGGCATCGAACTGATATAATTTCGGTCTTCGGTAGAGCGCGCCCGACGCGCGAAAGTGGCGGAATTGGTAGACGCACTGGGTTTAGGTCCCAGCGCCGCAAGGCGTGAGAGTTCGAGTCTCTCCTTTCGCACCATCGTTTCGGCCGCCGCTTCACTGAAGTCTGAAATTCTTACAGCCATTCACCACAGAGCACTTTCCAGATGGAAGTCCACGTTGAATCCGCCGGCGGCCTTGCGCGCCGTCTGCAAGTCACCATTCCCGCCGAGCGCGTCGAACGCGAATTGGGCGAGCGCCTGAAGCGCATCGCCGGTCGCGTCAAGCTGCCGGGCTTCCGTCCGGGTAAGGTGCCGATGAAGGTGGTGGTGCAGCAGTACGGCGACAGTGCCCGCATGGAGCTGATCGGCGAGCTGGTGCGCCAGACCTGGCCGGAAGCGCTGACCCAGGCGCAGGTGCAGCCGGCCGCGGCGCCGAACTTCGAAGTCACCGGTGAGAAGGCCGGCGAGCCGCTGGTCTACGTCGCCAGTTTCGACGTGCTGCCGGAAGTGACGCTGGACAAGCTGGATCAGCTGCAGATCATGCGCCCGGTGGTCGAGATCACCGAGGCCGACATCGATCGCCTGGTCGAAAACCTGCGCAAGGCGCGCCGTACGGTCGAGAAAGTCGAGCGCGCGGCGCAGGCTGGCGATGTCGTCGTGGTCGACTTCGAAGGCAAACTCGATGGCGCGCCGTTCCAGGGCGGTGAGGGCAAGAAGGTCGAGATCGAAATCGGTCTCAAGCAGTTCCTGCCGGACTTGGAGGACGCGCTGATCGGTCATTCGGCCGGAGACAGCTTCACCACCGACGTCAGTTTTCCGGCCGATTACCGGGCCGAGCAATTAAAGGGCAAGACTGCGCAGTTCGAGGTTACGGTCGACGAAGTGCGCGAGCCGCGCCTGCCGGAAATCGACGACGATTTCCTTAAAGGGCACGGTGTCGAGGAAGGCGCCGGCATCGACGGTCTGCGCAACAAATGCCGGACCGCGCTGGAAGCCGAACGCGACAAGGCTACGCGCGCGCGGCTGAAGCGCGAAGTGCTCGACCAGCTGCTCAACCTGCATCCGATCGAAGTGCCGAAAAGCCAGGTCGACCAGGAAGTGATCCGCCTGCGCGAAGAAGCCGCCAACCGCATGGGCCTGAACCAGGCCAAGACCAAGCTGAAGCCGGAACAGGCCGCATCGATGCTGCCGGACGTGCTGTTCGAAGCCAATGCGCAGCGCCGGGTGGCGCTGGGACTGCTGATGGCGCAGGCGATCAAAGTCAAGAACATCAAGCTCGACAACGACAAGCTGGAAGCGACGCTGAATACGATCGCAGCCGACTACGACGAGCCGGAGCAGGTCAAGATGTACTACCGCTCGCGCCCGGAAATGCTCGATGGCCTGCGCGCTATCGTGGTCGAAGAGCAGGTGGTCGAGGCGCTGCTGGCCGACGCCAACAGCAGCGATCAGCAAATGTCTTTGGAAGACTTGTTGAAATCGCAGGCACAGCCCGCAGCTTGATCGGGTGGGGGGACTGCCCACGCAGTTCGGTGGCAGTCTCCGATCCGAAAAACAGACGAACTAGAGATAAACAAGGATTAGCGATGAATGATGCGATGACCCGAGCCCAGCTTCCCGCCATGGCCCAGCTTGTTCCTATGGTGGTTGAGCAGACCGCCCGTGGCGAGCGCGCTTTCGATATCTACTCGCGCCTGCTGAAAGAGCGCGTGATCTTCATCACCGGCCCGGTCGAAGACCATATGGCGAACCTGGTGGTCGCTCAGTTGCTGTTCCTGGAAGCGGATAATCCGGACAAGGACATCAGCATCTACATCAACTCGCCGGGTGGCGTGGTCACCGCCGGGTTGTCGATCATCGATACCATGCACTTCATCAAGCCCGATATCAGCACGCTATGCATCGGCCAGGCGGCGAGCATGGGCGCTCACTTACTGGCAGCCGGGACCAAGGGCAAGCGCTTCGCGCTGCCGAATTCGCGCGTGATGATCCATCAGCCGTCCGGCGGCTCGCAGGGCATGGCCAGCGATATCGAAATCCAGGCCAAGGAAATCCTGTATTTACGTGAGCGGCTCAACAAGATGCTGTCGGACTGGACCGGCCAGCCGGTCGAGAAGATTTCACGCGATGTCGAGCGCGATTTCTTCCTCAGCGCAGAAGCGGCCAAGGAATACGGCATCGTCGACCAGATTCTGGACCGTCGTGTCGCCGTCCCCGCGCCAAAAGCCTCCTGAAGTGGCTTTTCCAGGCGCTACCAAGGGCGGCTGTGACCATCCATGGAATAAATAAGAATTTTGCTGTGGCGTTATGCGGTGATATAACGGTTATAAGGACTCGCGTCATGTTTCGATTCAGAGGATGAAATGCCAGACAATGTAAGGAATGGTTCCCAAAGCGGGCGAGTGCTGTATTGCTCGTTCTGCGGCAAGAGCGAGCACGAGGTTCGCAAGCTGATTGCCGGGCCTTCCGTCTATATCTGCGATGAGTGCGTCGATCTCTGCAACGACATCATTCGCGAGGAAGTGCATGCCAAGCCGCAAGTCAAGGGCCTGCCGAAACCGCTCGAAATCCGCGCGGTGCTGGACGAGTACGTCATCGGTCAGGATCAGGCTAAGAAGGTTCTGTCGGTCGCGGTCTACAACCACTACAAGCGTCTCAGCCAGAAAGGCTCGGCCGACGGCATCGAGTTGTCGAAGTCCAACATCCTGCTGATCGGCCCGACCGGGTCCGGCAAGACTTTGCTGGCGGAAACGCTGGCGCGCCTGCTGGATGTGCCGTTCGCGATTGCCGATGCGACCACGCTGACCGAGGCCGGCTATGTCGGCGAAGACGTCGAGAACATCATTCAGCGTCTGCTGCAGAAGTGCGACTACGACGTCGAGAAAGCCCAGCGCGGCATCGTCTATATCGACGAAATCGACAAGATTTCGCGCAAGAGCGAGAACCCGAGCATCACCCGCGACGTGTCCGGCGAAGGCGTCCAGCAGGCGCTGCTGAAGCTGATCGAAGGCACCATCGCTTCAGTCCCACCACAAGGTGGCCGCAAACATCCGCAGCAGGAATTCCTGCAGGTCAACACGGCGGGTATCCTGTTCATCTGCGGCGGCGCCTTCTCCGGTCTCGAGCGGGTGGTGCAGCAGCGCACCGAGAAAACCGGCATCGGTTTTTCGGCCGACGTGAAATCGCAGAAGGATTCACGCCATATCGGCCAGATGCTGTCGATCGTCGAACCGGAGGATCTGATCCGTTACGGTCTGATTCCGGAATTCGTCGGCCGTCTGCCGGTATTGGCGGTGCTGGAAGAACTCGACGAGAAGGCGCTGATCTCGATTCTGAAAGAACCGAAGAACGCCCTGGTGAAGCAGTTCGGCAAGCTGTTCCAGATGGAAAACTGCGTGCTCGAATTCCGCGAGGACGCGCTGCTGGCGATTGCGCGTAAGGCCAAGGAGCGCAAAACCGGCGCGCGCGGTCTGCGCACGATTCTGGAAAACATCCTGCTCGATGTGATGTACGACCTGCCGTCGATGCAGAACGTGTCGAAAGTGGTGGTCGACGAGTCGGTCGCGAAAGGCGAGGCCAAGCCGTTCGTGGTTTACGAGAACGTCGACGCGCCGCGCCGCGATGTGAAGAACAGCGCCTGATCTACGGATTGGCTGAAGCAGCAAAAAACCCCGCTTCGGCGGGGTTTTTTATGAATCGTGAACCGGTGTCAGCGCATCGCACGGTGCCGTGCAAGCTTCGTTTGATGGCTTGGTCATCGGCTTGCATCGCGCTATCTTTAGGTGTGTGGCGTAGCCGCTGTGGGGTTGGCCCTAGGCCGGCGGCGGTCCCGAGCCCGATCACTTCTGCGACAATTGCGGGCTTGACAGTTCATTAGTCCGGCCGGATTTACGGCGCGCGACGGCACCAGCGGCAGGAGTCAGCATGTCCAATCTCAAACCAGCGGCAGCAACCCAGACTTCCGATACGCAGACGCTCGGTCGCGACGAGGCGTCGCCCGCGCAGAGCACGCCGCCGCTGCGGTTCATCACCGCCGCCAGCCTGTTCGATGGTCACGACGCGGCGATCAACGTGATGCGCCGGTTGATCCAGGCGCAGGGCGCGGAGGTGATTCATCTCGGCCATAACCGTTCGGTGGAAGACGTGGTGCGCGCGGCACTGCAGGAAGACGCCGATGCAATCGCGCTGTCGAGCTACCAGGGCGGCCACAACGAATTCTTCAAGTACATGGTCGATATGCTGGCCGAGCGCGGCGCCAGCCACATCAAGGTATTCGGCGGCGGCGGCGGCACCATCACGCCGGAAGAGATTGCAGCGCTGCAGGCGAACGGCGTCGAGCGCATCTATCACCCGAACGACGGCGCCAAGCTCGGTCTGGTCGGCATGATCGAAGATTTGGTGGCGCGCGCGAAGCAACACCGTATCGCCACCCATGTGCCGGATCAGGCATCACCGGACAATGAGATTTCAATCGGCCAATGGCTCTCGGCGATCGAGGATGGCATCCTCTCTGAGACTGAATTGGTGCGTCTACGCAAGATCTGGCAAGTCGCTGGACAGAAGACGCCGGTGATCGGTTTCACCGGCACCGGCGGCGCCGGCAAGTCGTCCGTCGTCGACGAACTGCTGCTGCGTTTCCTGACCAGCTTCCCGCAACTGCGCATCGCGGTGCTGGCAGTCGATCCGACGCGGCGGCGTTCCGGCGGCGCGCTGCTGGGCGATCGCATCCGCATGAATGCGTTGCGCAACCCGCGCGCATTCATGCGCTCGATGGCGACGCGCCGGCAACACGTCGCCACCAATGCGGTGCTGAAGGATTGCATCAGCTTCCTGCGCGCGCAGGACTACGATCTGGTGTTCGTCGAAACCGCCGGCATCGGCCAGAGCGATTCCGAGATTGTCGATCTGGTCGATTTCCCGGTTTACGTGATGACCAGCGACTATGGTGCAGCGAGCCAGCTCGAGAAGATCGACATGCTCGACTTCGCCGAGCTAGTGGTGCTCAACAAATACGATCGTCGCGGCGCCGAAGACGCACTGCGCGATGTGCGCAAGCAGTGGAAGCGCAACCGCGTCAAATTCGAGCTGAAGGACGAGGACGTGCCGGTCTATCCGACCATCGCCAGCCAGTTCAACGATCCGGGCGTGAGCTGGATGTTCACCAACCTGTGCCGCCTGCTGTGCGAGAAGCTGTCGCTGCCGCCGGACCAATGGACGCCAGCGCTCGACACGACGCTGAAGGAGCCGCGCGCCACCGTGCTGATTCCCGGACATCGCGCACGTTATCTGGCCGAGATTGCCGAAGCCGGCCGCGGGATCAACCGCGAATGCGAGTCGCAGGAAGACATTGCCGAGCGTGCGCAGTCGCTGTGGCAAGCGCTGAAAGAACTCGATGACGCCAAGCTGCCGAAGGCGCTCGATCTGTACGACAGCGATGCGCTGACCGAAGCCGGCGATCGCAGCCTGACCGTGCTGCGCAGCCGCTACAACGAGGCGGTCAAAGGCTTGAGTGCCGAGTCGCTGAACCTGCTGCGCGAGTGGCCGGCGCGACTGAAGTCGGTCACCGACGAGCAATACACTTACGACGTGCGCGGCAAGGCGGTGAAGGGCGACAACTACAAGGAATCACTGTCGCACCAGCAGATCCCCAAAGTCGCCGCGCCGCATTACCGCTCCTGGGGCGAGCTGTTGCGCTTCCTGCTGAAAGAGAATCTGCCCGGCGGTTATCCATACACCGCGGGGCTCTATCCGTATCGCCGCGCCGGTGAAGATCCGATCCGCATGTTCGCCGGCGAAGGCACGCCGGAACGCACCAATCGCCGTTTCCATTACCTGAGTCACGGTCAGCAGGCGACGCGGCTGTCGACCGCCTTCGACTCGGTGACACTGTACGGCGAAGACCCGGCGATCCGTCCCGACATCTACGGCAAGATCGGCAATTCCGGCGTCAGCATCGCGACGCTCGACGATATGAAGAAGCTCTACTCGGGCTTCGATCTGTGCGCGCCGGCGACGTCGGTGTCGATGACGATCAATGGCCCAGCACCGATGATCCTCGCGATGTTCATGAACTGCGCGATCGACCAGCAGGTGGAAAAGCACCTGAAGGCCGAGCCCAAGCGCTGGGCCGCTGCCGAGAAGAAAATCGCCGAGCTGTATCAGGGTAAGACGCGGCCGACGTACTCGGGCGAACTGCCAAGCGGCAACAACGGCCTGGGCTTGGGACTGCTCGGCGTCAGCAGCGTCGAAGTGGTCGACGCCGAGACCTACGTCAGGATCAAGACCGAAACGCTCGCCACCGTGCGCGGTACCGTGCAGGCCGATATTCTGAAAGAAGACCAGGCGCAGAACACCTGCATCTTCTCGACCGAATTCGCGCTGCGCATGATGGGCGACATCCAGCAGTATTTCGTCGACAACAAGGTGCGCAATTTCTATTCGGTGTCGATCTCGGGGTATCACATCGCCGAAGCGGGTGCGAACCCGATCAGCCAGCTGGCGTTTACGCTGAGCAATGGTTTCACCATCGTCGAGTACTACCTCGCACGCGGTATGAAGATCGACGACTTCGCGCCGAACCTGAGCTTCTTCTTCAGCAACGGCATGGATCCGGAGTACAGCGTCATCGGCCGTGTCGCCAGACGGATCTGGGCGCGGGCGATGAAGGAACGCTACGGTGCGGCGCCGCGCAGCCAGATGCTCAAGTATCACATCCAGACGTCCGGTCGCTCGCTGCATGCGCAGGAAATCCAGTTCAACGACATCCGCACGACGCTGCAGGCGCTGTACGCGCTGTTCGACAACTGCAACAGCCTGCATACCAACGCCTACGACGAAGCGATCACCACGCCGACCGAGGAATCGGTGCGTCGTGCGGTCGCGATCCAGCTCATCATCAATCGCGAACTCGGACTGAATTTCTGCGAGAACCCCTGGCAGGGTAGCTTCATCATCGATCAGTTGACTGATCTGGTGGAAGAAGCGGTCTACAAGGAATTTGAAGCGATCAGCGAACGTGGCGGCGTGCTCGGTGCGATGGACACGATGTACCAGCGCGGCAAGATTCAAGAAGAGAGCCTCTACTACGAGCACAAGAAGTACGACGGCTCGCTACCGCTGATCGGCGTCAACACTTTCCTGCCGCGCGAACACGGCGGCGAGATCGCCACCACGATCGAACTGATCCGCTCGGAGGAAAGCGAGAAGCAGCAGCAGATCACCAACGTTGCCGCCTACCAGGGCAATCGCAATGCCTTGGCGCAGGACAGCCTCCGCAGCCTGCAGAAGACCGCGCGCGATCGCGAAAACCTGTTTGCTTCATTACTCGAAGCAGTGAAGTACAACTCGCTCGGCCAGATCAGTCACGCGCTGTATGACGTCGGCGGCGAATACCGGCGCAATATGTAGTTGCTGGACCGATCTCTCGAGGCTTGTGCGTGGCTGATTCCGAGCACCGGGGACACCGTTAAGCTGTTCCCTTGGGCTTCGGCAGCAGCTTCGGGTAAGCCCGCCCGCCTTGCGGAATCAGTCCATCAAGTTGTTGGATTCTTCTGCAAAGCGCTTGATCAGAAAATCGAGCAGGGCGCGTACGCGCGGCGCCATATACCGGTTACGTTGATACAGCGCATGTACCGGCGCGTCCGCAGAGCGCCATTCCGGCAGCAGAATGTTTAAGCGTCCTGCACGCAGGTCTGCGCCGATGTCCCACATCGATTTCATCGCAATGCCGTAACCGCTCACGGCCCACTCACGCGCAACTGCGCCGTCATTGGTTTCGCGCGCGTCTGCCAGCGGCACCGCATAACTTTCGACCTTGCCGTTGCGGGTAAAGCGCCAGTCGTTCGCGGGCCCGGCAGCAGAGCCGAGGACGATGCAGTCGAAGCGCGCCAAGTCCTGCGGGCGTTCAGGGGCGCCGTGCGTCGCCAGATATTCGGGTGATGCGCATAGCACGCGCCGGTTCGGCGCCAGGGGCCGCGCTACGAAGGAACTGTCCGGCGGCACGCCGAAGCGGATGGCCAGATCGATATCGTCCTGCAACAGATTCGACAGCGAGTCGGACAGCACCAGCGCGAATCGCACCTCGGGATATTGCGTGTTGAACTCGTCGAGCCAGTTCTTCAGTACATGGCGACCGAAATCCGAGGTCGCCGAGATCCGCACCTTGCCGCGCACGACACTCTTTCCCGCTTGCAGAAAGGCATGGCCATCGTCGAGCGCCTGGAGTCCCTGCTGGCAATAGGCCAGATAGCTGCGGCCTTCATCGGTCAAGCGCAGATGGCGCGTCGTGCGCTCGAACAGACGCGTATGCAGCGCGGATTCGAGCTTGACCAGGCGCGCACTGGCCGCGGCGGGGGATAGCCCCAGCTTGCGGCCTGCGGCCGACAACCCGCCCAGATTGGCCGCCTCCACAAACAGCCTAATGTCGCCCAGATTGTTCATGATCTTTCCAATTCAATTGAAGATCATTCAAATATTACGCCAATTATCAAAACGACAGCCCGTACGCAGAATGGCGGCATGAAAACCCAGCCGGCCTGCCGTCATGAAACTTGATCACGCGACAATCGTCACCGACGACCTCGAAGCCGCACGGCATTTCTTGTGCGCCGTGGTCGGCCTCAGCGAAGGTCCGCGGCCGCCGTTTGGCGCAAGCGGCCATTGGCTATACGCGGATGGCGAGCCTGTCATCCACCTGATCGGGCGAGCCCCAGTGTCGTCGTCGCTGCCGTCTTCCACTCGTATCGACCATATCGGTCTGCGCATCCACAGCGCTCAGGAATGGTCGGCTTTGCTCGAGCGGATGCAAGGTTGCGGCATTCCCTACGAGATCAGCGAGGTGCCGCTTACCGGCGAACGCCAGCTGTTTCTCGCGATGGCGCCGGGCGTCGTCATCGAATTGGTCAGCGATCAGCAAGCCCTTGCACCTTGAACCTCACGCATCCCACTTTCCATCTAGCCAGGAGATCAGCAGCCATGTCTACATCCTCTGTCCTGTTTACGCCGACCCGCGTCGCCGGCCTTGAAGTGCCGCACCGTGTCGTGATGGCGCCAATGACGCGCGCCCGCAGCACCCAACCCGGTGACAGCCCCAATGCGATGAACGCGCGCTATTACGCTCAGCGCGCATCGGCGGCCCTAATCGTGACCGAGGCGTCGCAGATTTCGCCGCAAGGCAAGGGCTACTCGTTCACGCCCGGCATCTATAGTGCCGAGCAAGTCGCCGGCTGGCGCCTGGTGACGAAGGCGGTGCACGCCGCAGGCGGGCGGATTTTCCTCCAGCTCTGGCACGTGGGGCGCATGTCGCACCCTGACTTCCACAGCGGCGAGTTGCCAGTGGCGCCGTCCGCGGTGCCGTTCGAAGGGAAGATCTGGAAGGTCGACCCGGCTACCGGCGTCGGTGCCATGGTCGATAGTCCCACGCCGCGCGCGCTGACCAGGGACGAAATCAAGAACATCATCGCGGATTTCCGCCGCGGGGCGCGCAACGCCATCGATGCGGGATTTGACGGCGTGGAGATCCACGGCGCCAACGGCTATCTGATCGACCAGTTCCTGCGCACCACCTCCAATATCCGCACCGACGAATACGGTGGATCGCGCGAGAATCGCCTGCGCTTTCTGAAGGAGTTGGTCGACGCGGTGGTGGACGAGGTCGGTGCGGACCGCACTGCTATCCGCCTGGCGCCCTTCCTGACCGCGCGCGGCATGGCCTGCCCCGACATCCTGCCGACCATGCTCGCCGCCACCGAATATCTGCAGGACCGCGGCATCGCCTATCTGCATCTGGTCGAGGCGGACTGGGATGACGCGCCGCAATTCACCGAGGAATTCCGCCAGGCCATTCGTGCGCGCTTCACGCGGCCGATCATCGTGGCCGGCAAGTACGACAAGACGCGAGCCGAATGGGTCCTGTCGAAGGGCTACGCCGACCTGGTCGCGTTCGGCCGGTCGTTCGTGGCTAACCCCGATCTGCCGCTCCGGCTCGCCAGGAACCTGCCTCTGGCCGCGTTCGACGGCAGCACGCTGTTCGGAGGCAGTGAGCGCGGCTATAGCGACTATCCAAGCTGGAGCGACACTAACCAGGCAGAGGCAAGCGCGGAACTGGCAGCTGATTTCTGGCCCGTGGCCTTTCAATTCAGATAGCGAGGACATCATATCGACGAACTCCAAATTTGTGTCGAATCCTGAAACGGGCATGCCTTCTCCTGTTGCCCGCATCGTCCGCACAGGTTCCTTGCTGCTCACGTTCATGGTCTCTGTCGCGACGCCACCGGTTTTCGCCTCAACCGATCCGCTGGTCCAGCCACGCACGTTGATCGTCGACCATGGTCTTCCGAAGGCACAGGTCGCGGCGCATATCCTGGCGGCCCGCCGTTACGACACGTTCTGGACCAACGGTGACGAAGGCCTCGCGCGCGCAGCCCTGGCACCCGATTTCACCGATCGCACGCTGCCGCCGGGCCGCCCGCAGGGTATCGCCGGGCCGCTCGCAGCTTCGAAAGCGGTGCATGTGGCGATCCCCGACATCCATTGCGATGTCGAGCAGATGCTGGTGGTCGGCGATCGGGTCGTCGCTCATCTGCATTTCACCGGCCACTTCACCGGCCAGTTCAAGGACGTGCAGGGCCAAGGGCAGGCGATCGACTTCATTGCGACCGACATCTATCGCATCGTCGACGGCCGCATCGCCGAGAACTGGCATCTCGAAGACAACCTGACTTTTCTGCAACAACTTGGCTTGATCGCCAAGTAAGGAGACTGCACCGATGAAAACTCATGATCAGTCCAATACCGACGCCAGTCGCCGGGCGTTTCTCAGTGGAGCCGGTGCGGCAGCAGGCCTCGTCGCTGCAGGTGCAGTGTTCCCGGTTGCTGCAACCGCACAGGCCGCGCCATCCACGCCAAAACCTGCGGGCGCGCGAGGCGAGGGCCAGTTCTGGCCGAACGACACTCGCTTGGCCGTGTCCATCTCGATGCAGTTCGAAGCCGGTGGACAGCCGCCGAAGGGGACCGACAGCCCTTTCCCGAAAGTCGATTTTCCCGCCAGCGTGCCGGCCGATCTTGCAGCCAACAGCTGGTTTGCCTACGGCTACCGCGAAGGCATTCCGCGGATGCTGGACCTGTGGGATCGCCATGGCGTCAAGGTGACTGCGCACATCATCGGCGAGGCGGCGAAGCGTCACCCCGAACTCGCGCGTGAAATCGTCGCGCGCGGCCATGAAGCCTCGGGCCATGGCCCGAGGTGGAGCTCGCAGTACGCCATGAGCCGCGCGGAAGAGAAGCTGTTCCTGCAGCAGGCGGCCGGCATGGTGGAAGAGGTCACCGGCCAGCGGCCGGTGGGCTACAACGCCAACTGGCTGCGGCGCGGGCCGAATACCCTGTCTCTACTGCAGGAGTTGGGCTACGTCTACCACATCGACGATCTGAGCCGCGATGAACCTTTCATCGAACAGGTCAACGGCAAGGACTTCGTGGTGGTGCCTTACACGCTGCGCAACAACGACATCCTGCTGATCGAAGGCCGCAACTATTCGCCCTCCGCGTTCCTGGAGCAGATCAAGCTGGACTTCGATCAGCTCTACGAAGAAGCCGGTACGCGCCGCCGCATGATGTCGGTCAGCGCGCATGACCGCATCAGCGGCTCGCCGCAGATGGTGCGTGTGTGGGACGAATTCCTGCGCTATGCCAAGAGCCGCCCCGGCGTCGCCTTCATGCGCAAGGACGAAATCGCGCGCTACGCACTGAGCAGCCCGCTAACGCTGCGCGAAGTCGAAGCAATTTAAAACCTCAAAGGAGAATGAAAAATGTTTACTTATCGTGGATCGACTGCGTTGGTCACCGGGGCGTCCAAAGGACTCGGCGAAGTCTTTGCAGAGCAGCTTGCCGCGCGCGGCATGAACCTGGTGTTGGTTGCACGTTCGCTCGATGCATTGGAAGGTCTGGCAAAACGTTTGTCTGATCAATATGGGGTTCACTGCGTTGCGCTCGATGCCGACCTTGCCGATCCGGGCGTGGCGCATCGGATCGCTGCCGAACTCGAACGCCGCGGCATTGAAGTGGACCTGCTGGTCAACAATGCCGGGCTGGGATTGAGCGGCAACTTCCTGTCGCATGAACTGAGGCAGGAGCAGGGGAG
>JAQGNU010000065.1 GCA_028291645.1 Nevskia sp. | reverse complement strand
TCTGCACCTCGACATGGCGGGCGCGCTGCACCAGCTTTTCGAAGTAGACCTCGTCGTTGCCGAACGCGGCCAGTGCCTCGCGCCGCGCCGCGGCGAGCGCGCCTTCCAGCTCATTCTCGGCGTAGAGCGCACGCATGCCGCGGCCGCCGCCGCCCCAGCTCGCCTTCAGCATCAGCGGATAGCCGACTGCGGCCGCCATCTGCTCGGCGAGCTTGATGTCTTTCGGCAAGGCCTTGGTCGCCGGCATCACCGGCACGCCGGCGGCGACTGCCGCATTGCGCGCGGCGACCTTGTTGCCGAGCGTGCGCATCACATCCGAGCGCGGGCCGATGAAATGAATGCCGGCGTGTGCGCAAGCGTCGGCGAAGTCCGGGTTCTCCGACAGGAAACCGTAGCCCGGATGGATCGCATCGACTTTCGCCTGCTTGGCGATTTCGAGGATGCCGTGAATATCGAGATAGGCCGCGATCGGCTTCTTGCCGGCGCCGACCGGATAGCTCTCATCCGCCTTGAAGCGGTGCAGCGCGAAGCGATCCTCGTTGGCGTAGATCGCGACCGTGCGGATGCCCATCTCGGCCGCCGCGCGCATCACGCGGATCGCGATCTCCGAGCGGTTGGCGACCAGGATCTTGCGGATCTTGTTCATGCGCGGCCCTCCGCAGGCTGACGGGAAACCGGGAAAGCGTTAGCGAGCACTCGGATCATTTTCATCGTTCTTTCGTCTACGCGAGGTAAGGCTGCTGCCGTTATTGTCCCTATTGCCCGAATCGCACGTATTTAAGCGTCGTCACCCCCGCGAAGGCGGGGGTCCAGTTCTTTTTGCCATGCTCGAGCCTTTACGGCCAACTGGATTCCCGCCTTCGCGGGAATGACGATGGATGCGGGATCAGGCTTAAGTGAGTGCCATTCCCTATTGTCTCTTAACTCGTTCTGCAAGCAAAAACGGCGCCTTGCTAGGGAACCTCTGAAGAAGCGTTACGAGCGAAGGCAGGTCGCGCGAACCCGGAGCGGGGGAACCGCAGCATACATATCAGTATGTGAGGATTCCGAGCACCGGATTCGTGCGAGATGCCGAGCGCAGTAGCTTATTCAGAGATTCCCTAGGTGTCGCTCCAATAAACATCCACCGGTACCAAGGACTGCGTCAGCACCGCCGCAATCGGCAACTGCAGCGGCGAGGCACCGGCCAGTGCCTGCAGCAGGCGCGCGCGCTTGGCGGCACCTTGCAGCAACAGGTAGATCTGCCGCGCATCCAGCAGCGACGCCAGCGTGTGGCTGATGCGCGGATGCGCGGCCGTCGGCGGCGTCATCGCCGCCAGCGGAGCGACGCCCTGCGGATCGAGCGCGGCGGCGAGGCCGTCGGTCCCTGGAAACAGCGAAGCCGTATGGCCGTCGTCGCCCATGCCGAGCACGACGACGTCGAACGGCCGCGGCATCTGCTGCAACTGCTGGCTGCGTTCGGCGAGTGCCAGGGCCGGGTGCGCCTGCGGCGATTTCAGCGGTACGAACCGTGCAGCCGCGGCCAGTCCCACCAGCAGGTGCTCGCGCAACAGACGCTCGTTGCTGTCCGGCGCGGCCGGATCGACCCAGCGCTCGTCCGCCAGCGTCAGCCAGACCCGCTGCCAGTCGACCGGCTGCTCGCGCAGCGCTGCGAACAGCGGGATCGGACTGCGGCCGCCGGACACCAGCAGCGAGGCCACGCCGCGCGCAGCGATCGCCTGGTTGAGCTGTCGCGCAATCGCCAGCGCCAGCGCTTCTGCGGCCGTCGCTGCGATATCGAAGTGATGCTGACGCAACTGCGGCGCCTCGCCGGTCGACCGCTCAGGCATCTTCGCGCCAGCTCAAATCCTCGCGCACGATCAAGGCACTCGACGCAGTCGGGCCCCAGGTACCGGCGGCATAGGGTTTCGGCCGCTCGCCCGTGGCTTCCCAGGCGTGATGGATCGGATCGATCCAGCGCCAGGCCGCGTCGAGTTCGTCGCGCCGCATGAACAAGGTCAGCTTGCCCTGGATGACGTCGACCAGCAGGCGTTCGTAGGCGTCCCACTGACGCGTCTGGAAGGCTTCGGCAAAGTCCAGATCGAGCGGCACCGTGCGCACGCGCATCTCGTCGCCCGGCACTTTCACCGACAGGTACAGCTTGATGCCCTCGTCCGGTTGCAGCCGGATCACCAGGCGGTTGTCGCCGCCGGCGCTCGCCATCGGCAGGATCGCGTGCGGCACGCTGCGGAAGTTGACCACGATCTCGGCGAGCCGGTCCTGCATGCGCTTGCCGGTGCGCAGGAAGAACGGCACGCCGGCCCAGCGCCAGTTGCCGAGTTCGGCCTTCAGCGCGACGAAGGTTTCGGTGCAGCTGTCCGGCTTGATGCCGTCCTCGTTCAGATAAGCCGGCACCGGCTTGCCGTCGATCGCGCCGGCGCGGTACTGGCCGCGCACGGTCTTGTTGCGCACGTCTTCCGGCGTGAACGGCTTCAGCGTGCGCAGCACCTTCAGTTTTTCGTCGCGCATCGCATCCGGGTCGATGCTCGACGGCGGCTCCATCGCGACGATGCACAGCAGCTGCAGCAGATGGTTCTGCATCATGTCGCGCATCGCACCGGCACGATCGTAGAACTCGCCGCGGCCTTCGACGCCGACGGTTTCGGCAATGGTGATCTGCACGTCGCGCACCGAGGCGCGGCTCCACAAGGGTTCGATGATGGCGTTGCCGAAGCGCAGCGCGATCAGGTTCTGCACCGCCTCCTTGCCGAGATAGTGATCGATGCGGAAGATCTGCTGCTCGCTGAAGATCGCGCCGACCTGCTCGTTGATCTCAGTGGCCGAGGCGAGATCGCGGCCCAGCGGCTTTTCCAGCACTACGCGCGACAGCGGCGTCACCAGTCCGGCCTGCGCCAGGTTGCGGCAGATGTCGGCGAACAGGTCGGCAGCGGTGGAAAGATAAAACACGCGCACGCGCTCGGCCGAATTATGCAGCCGGTTGGCGAGTTCGGCATATCCGGCGGCGTCGCGCGCATCGATGCGCACGTATTCGAGCTGATGCATGAACGCCGACCACGCGGTTTCGTCCAGATCGGCAGACGGAATGAAGCGGCGGCAATGTTCGTGCACATACGCCAGATAGTCGTCGCGGCTCAAGCCCTGGCGCCCGGCCGAGATGATGCGCCAGCCCTGCGTGCCGCGGCTGTCGCGAAAGCGGTAGTACAGCGCCGGCAGCAGCTTGCGCATCGCCAGATCGCCGGTACCGCCGAAAAAGACCAGATCAAACGTCTGCAGTGACACTGCCATTCGTTGCCGTCCCGTGCTCGCGCGCTTCTTGCTAGGGTCTGTTAAAGCTTTACGCCTGCAGCCAGAGCCAGGTTCCACGATGGGAACCGATCGCGGCGCAGTCGATCCGTAGGATACCCGGTGATGCTAAATTGTTGGTTAGTCTCCAGCTTCGCACCGCACATGGCCTGGCTATGCGCAGCAAGGTCGATGCCGGATCGCGCAGCTTGCGCCTGGTCACGGAGAATTTGATGACACTGCACCCCAAGTTGGTCGCCGTTACGCAACGCATCCGCGCGCGCAGCACGGATTCGCGGCGCGACTATCTGGCAGCGGTCGACAGCATGCGCGCGGCCGGCACCTCGCGCGGTCGGCTCGGCTGCACCAACCTCGCCCATGCCATCGCCGCGTTCAATCCGGGCGACAAGGACGTGCTGCGGCAGACGCGCTGGCCCAACATCGGCATCGTCTCGGCGTACAACGACATGCTGTCCGCGCATCAACCGTTCGAGCGCTTTCCGGCGATCATCAAGCAGGCCGCGCGCGAGGCCGGCGCGGTCGCGCAGTTCGCCGGCGGCGTGCCGGCGATGTGCGACGGCGTCACCCAAGGCGAGATCGGCATGGAGCTGTCGCTGTTCTCGCGCGACGTCATCGCAATGGCAACCGCGGTGGCGCTGTCGCACAACGTGTTCGATGCGGCGCTGTGTCTCGGTGTGTGCGACAAGATCGTGCCGGGCCTGCTGATCGGTGCCTTGCAGTTCGGCCACCTGCCGGTGATCTTCGTGCCCGCCGGACCGATGACTTCGGGGCTGCCGAACGCCGAGAAGTCGCGCATCCGTCAGCTGTTCGCCGAGGGCAAGGTCGGCCGCGACGCGCTGATGGATTCGGAAGCGCAGAGCTATCACGCGCCCGGCACCTGCACCTTCTACGGCACCGCCAACAGCAACCAGATGCTGATGGAAGTGATGGGCCTGCACCTGCCGGGTGCGGCCTTCGTCAATCCGAACACGCCGCTGCGCGATGCGCTGACCGCTGCGGCTGCGCAACGCGTCGCCAAGATCACCGCGCTCGGCGACGAATACATTCCGATCGCCGAGGTGATCGACGAACGCGCCATCGTCAACGGCATCGTCGGCCTGCTCGCCACCGGCGGTTCGACCAACCACACGATCCATCTGATCGCGATCGCGCACGCCGCCGGCATCGTCATCGACTGGAACGATTTCTCCGAACTGTCGGCGGTGGTGCCGCTGCTGGCGCACATCTATCCGAACGGCAAGGCCGACGTGAATCATTTTCACGCGGCCGGCGGCATGGGCTTCCTGATCCGCGAGCTGCTCGGCGGCGGTCTGCTGCACGACGACGTGTGCACCGTCGCCGGTGAAGGTCTGCAACGCTACAGCGAAGAACCGTATCTGGACGAGGCCGGCAAAACCATCTGGCGTGCGGCGCCGCTCAACAGCGGCGACAACACTGTGCTGCGCGGCGTCGCCGCACCGTTCGCCGCCGACGGCGGATTGAAACTGCTGACCGGCAATCTCGGCCGCGCCGTGATCAAGACCTCGGCGATGAAACCCGAGCATCTGATCGTCGAAGCACCGGCAATCGTGTTCGACAGCCAGGAAGCGGTGCAGGCCGCGTTCAAGCGCGGCGAACTGAAGCGCGATTTCGTCGCCGTCGTGCGCTTCCAGGGTCCGCGCGCCAACGGCATGCCGGAACTGCACAAGCTGACGCCGCCGCTGGGTGTATTGCAGGATCAGGGCTTCCATGTCGCGCTGGTCACCGACGGCCGCATGTCCGGCGCCTCCGGCAAGGTGCCGGCGGCGATTCACGTCACCCCCGAATGCCTCGCCGGCGGACCGCTGGCAAAAGTGCGCGATGGCGACATCATCCGGCTCGACGCCCGCAGCGGCGTGCTGGAAGTGAAAGTGGCGGCCGCCGAATGGGCAGGCCGCGCGCACGCCAGCGCCGATCTCAGCGCCAACCGCAACGGCCTCGGCCGCGCGCTGTTCGCGGCGGTACGCGCGCACGCCAGCGGCGCGGAACAGGGCGCGATCAGCTTCGCCGTCGCCGAGTCCACGACTGCGGCCGCGCAGTTGCTCGACGCCGACGTGACGGTGGAATGATGCAGGTTCGGTTGCCAGGTTTTTTATTGATCGACAGCGAGGGGATGCGATGAAAGTAAACATTCGTGCAACGGGCTTGTTGCTGGTGCTGCTCGCCGTGCCGGCCTTGGCCGATCAGGCCGCCTGCATCGACTGCCGCAAGCAGGCGCTGAAAGCGGCGCAGCTCTGTCTGCTCAGCGCCACGTCCGACGCCGCCAAGGCCATCTGCCACACGAAGATGGATGCCGACGTGCAAGCCTGTGCCGAAGGCGCCTGCAACTATTGATCGTCGGATGAACCGCGCAATGCAGATCGTGGAAATCATGCAAGCCAGCCCGGTGATGCCGGTGATCGTGCTCGACGAGGTCGCGCATGCAGTGCCGCTGGCACGCGCACTGCTCGCCGGCGGCATTCGCGTACTCGAAGTGACGCTGCGAACCAAGGCCGCACTCGACGCCGTGCGTGCGCTGCGTGCGGAAGTGCCGGACGCGATTGTCGGCGTCGGCACCATCAAGAACACCGACGATCTCGCCGCAGCGATCAGTGCCGGCGCGCAGTTCGGCGTCAGCCCCGGCGCAACGCCTTCCTTACTCGCAGCCGTGCGTGAATCGGGCCTGCCGTTTCTGCCGGGGACAATGACGCCATCTAACGTGATGGCTGCGCGCGATGCGGGATTTTTTGCAGTGAAGCTGTTTCCGGCGCAGCAGGCGGGCGGCATCGCTATGCTGAAAGCGCTGGGCAGCGTGTTCGGCGACGTGCTGTTCTGCCCGACCGGCGGAATCAGTGCGGCGACTGCGGCGGACTATCTGGCGTTGCCGAATGTGGCTTGCGTGGGCGGGTCCTGGCTGGCGCCGGCGGCGCTGGTCGAGGCTGGGGATTGGGAAGCGATTACTGTTTTGGCGCGGGGGGCGGCGGGGTTGCCGAAACCTTAGTGCAGACTCAGTCTCGGAAGGCGGATTACGCTACGCCAATCCGCCCTACTCGGGCTAATAAACGTTAGAACCGTTGAGCGCACATGACCCTCTTGATTACCGCCGCAGGAATGGGGTTCGTACTTTCCACCTCCGACACAAGAATCACAGTGCAGTCGGGGACTACATTCAAACCAGTGGACGAGAACTTCAACAAGCACATAGTCTTTCACTCTGACGGCCTAATAGCGGACGTTTCATACACTGGACTCGCGCGATGGAATGAGCCCGAGTAGGGCGGATTAGCGCAGCGTAATCCGCCTTCCGCGTGCCTTTCGCTATTCATAGTCAAGCACTTCAATCGGCGGTTCCGCCGCCCAGTCTGCAGGCAATAGACCGCTGGCGACAAAGCGATGAAAGCTCGAATGCGGCCAGTCGGCTACACGCTGCACAACTCCATGCTTGACCGGGTTGAAATGAATGTAGTCGACGTGAGCGGCATAGTCGGCGTCGTTGCGGATCGTGTGTTCCCAGAAGCGCCGCTGCCAGATGCCGCGCTCGCCTTTTGATTCACGGCGGATCGAGAGCCGTTCACCCGCGGGAATACAATTCACGAACCGTGTTTTAATGAGGCGCCAGCGTGTCGAGAAATCGGGATCGTCCTCCGGCAAGGTCCAGATGCAATGCAAGTGATCGGGCAGGACGACGATGGCGTTGATCTCAAAGGGACGCTTCGCGCGCACAATCCGGAAAGCTTCCCGCAAGTGTTCGATGTGTTCAACGAGCAGCCTGCGCTTGCGCTCCAACAACGCCACGGTGAAGAAGAACGTCCCGCCCGGAGTATGGCTTCGTGTGTAGTGCGGCATGCGTTTAGTGTGCCGCTTGCAGACGGTTCGCGGAAGGCGGATTACGCTGCGCTAATCCGCCCTACTAGGCTAACCTTCAGCAAGCGTAGGGCGGGATGCTCCCGCCCTGCCCCGCATGAGCCGGGCTGGCCGAAGTCGTTATTGCCGCCGCGAAAACGACACCGCGTACGCCGCATTGCGCGCCGCCACCAGCGGATCATCCGACAGCTCGATGCCATCGGTGATCTGACCCGGCAGGAACAGCAGTTTCTTCTGCGCGGCGAGACTGTCCGGCACCGTCTTGTCGAGCGTCAGCGTGCCGAGTTCCACCAGCTTGCGATCCGCCGGCCAGGGCTGCGTCGGGTCCTTGGTCTGATCCGTTGCAGCAGCCAGCTGTGCCTTCAGATGAAACACCACGGCATGCTTCGCCACGCGGGCTGGCAATTCGTCGACCAGAAAATCCGCCGGCTTCTTGGCCGCAGCGGCGGCCGGCAGATGTACCGCGTGCTCCGGCTGCATGACATAGCGCACTGCCTGCTTCTGGCCGGCCTTGTTGACCAGCACGAAGGCGTCGATGCCGTAATACGTTTCGTCGGCGAAGCTGTCGGGCGTGGATGTTGTTGCAAACGCTTTCGGCACGCTCGGATGCGCGGCAACGAACTGCTCGAACTTGGTCGGCTTGGGCGCGTCGGCCGGACTGTCGGCAATGGCCTGCAGCAGATCGCGGAATTCCTCGCCGTTCGCCACCGGGAAGAATTTCAGCGAGTTGATCACCATGTCGGTATCGGCACCGCCCGGCTGGTGAAACTTGATCGCCATGCCATGCGGACTGGCACCGTTTGAGCCGTCCGGCACGGTGGGCAGTCCGCCGGAATCCGAGAAGCGCACGGTGATCGGAATCGTAGCGCCGGCGAACAGCACCGCACGGCTTAGCGCCGCAGCCTCGGGCGAGGCCTTGAAACTGCCCTCGACGACGACGCCCTTGGCGTGATTGGCACGGAAGCCGGCGTGTACGCCGTAAATCTTGTTCATCACGTCGACGATCTGCGTCGGCACCGGCGCGTCGTCGGCAACTATGGTTTGCGGCCCCAGCACTGCCAGGGCCGATGTCAGTCCGATCAATAGGTTCTTCATGCGCAAATTCCCCCTTTATTATTCAGCCGCAGCCAGAACATCTGGTGGCGTATTTTGGATCCTTGTATTACTTCGAGCAACGACTTTTTCCGCCCTCGAAGGCGCTGCTGACGATCGCCACTTTGCCATCGATGCGCAGGCCTCCGATTGCCACGCTGTTCTGCTCGATCTCTGAGCCGGTTATGTGACTCCTCGCATGGTCCTGCGAGAAATCATTGCAGCCCGCCGAAGCTGCCGATTATCGGCAGATCCAGAAATGTCCTGATCCCGGGTTGTGCCTTGCAGACGTACGGAATTGCATTGACTGCGTGCATGCCGGTGCCGATCACCGCGGCGACTTCGCCGCCCTGACCGAATTTCGGATTGTCCGAATCGAAGCTCGCACAGGTCGATACCTTGCATTGATACGAAGGCGTACCTTCGACCGTGATGGTCCATTCCACTTCCTTTTCGGACCCGATCGGCCACGCCGATTCGATATCCATCGTCGTCTTCCAGTAGGTGCGCAGGATGATGGCGGGCGTGCCGTTGACGATGCCCTGCCACTCGAAACGCCGGCACGCCACGGTGCCCGGTTCGATCGTGTGCGCCTGCGAAATAACGACGCGCGACTTTGCGATCGCGACCTGGTGATTGTCGATGACTTTTTCCAGTTTCACGCCGAGATGATCGACGATCATGTCCATCGACTCGCGAAAATACCCGCTCATCCAGGCGATGAACGGGTTGTCCGGCCGCAGGGCCTCTGCCGGTGATTTGCCGAAGCCGAGGTGGTTCATCATGATTTCGGGCGCCTGCGCGGCGTACAGGCGCACGTCCGACACTTCCTGCACGGTGATCCGCTTCGCCCTGTAGCTGAGCCCGGACAGGGTCAGCGGCAGCACTTCGCTCATGAATGCCGGATTTATCCCGGAGCCATGAAAAACGCTGTTGCCGGCGAGGCAGGCATTCTGGATTTTATCGACGATCTCCATGCCGGAGCTTTTGGGATACAGGTTGCCGGCGGTGGTGATCACGTTCACGCCGGCGCGCAACAACTGCGAAATTTCATCGTAGTTCGGCAGCATCGGAATGTAGAGCACGCAATCGGCGTTGGCGAGCGGCAGATCATTCATGTCGACCACGGCCTTGATGCCGGTGTCGGGCAAGCCGACGATCGCACCGGCATCAAACCCGATCTTGTCCTGGCTGTACACCTTTACGCCGACTAATTCCAATTGCGGGTGATCGATCACTGCACGCAGCGTGTGCTTGCCGATCGTGCCGGTCCCCCACTGAATGACGCGATAGACCATTGCTCCTCCAGACCGCAGTCTTGTTATCGATTGTGATGCGGAACTGATGCACCCGCAGGACCAACGCCATCGCTGATTGCTGAGCGACGCAAGCGCCAGATACTAACCACTCCGACGGCGCGGTAGAAGCAGAGTAATGGTGGAGACGACGAATCCCCGCGATCTGATGTGATATCGCGAGGATTCGCTGCGCGGCTGCTAGAACAGCGACGGCAGAACCGTCGTGCCTTCTTTCTGCACGGCCTGCAGCTTGCCCGGATCGATGCCGAGCGTTTGCAGGATGGTCGGGGCGATCTGCGTGGTCGTGACCGGAGTCGATACAAGCTGCGGCGCGATCGACGGCAGCGATACCAGCAGCGCGACGCCGGTATCGGTCGATGCGCCGCCGCCATGTTCGGCAATCTTCTTCGAGCTGCCCGAGTAGATCACGCCGGCATTCGGCTGAATGAACACGTTCGGCGCACGCGCCGCGGCCACGGCATCGGTCGATGTCGGATCGCCAAAAATGCTCGCCAACGCCGAGCCGGACGTGACGCTGCCGGTAAAGATCGTGCCGCTCGGCAGCGTATTGGCGAAGATCGCAGCGGCATTGTTCTGCAGCTGCGCTGCGACAGCGCTGATGTTCGCCGCGCTTTGATCCTGCAGCCAGACCAAGCCCACGTCATCGGTTTGCAGGCGTCCGTTGGTGGCCAAGGCGCTGCCGCTGTTCGGATTGACGAAGACGCTCGAAGGGCTGCCAATCTGCGGAACCGCCTTGACGATGAAGTCGAGTGGATCCTCGACCGTGGCGTTGCCGAGCCCGCCGCTTTCCATCGACAGCAGCGTTGGATCGATCGGCGACTGGCCATGCTTGGCGCTGATGATGATGAGCGTCGACTCCAGCAAACCCTTGCTCTTCAGCTCGGTCACCATCTTCCCGATCGATTGATCGACATGTGCAAGCACGCCGTTGAGGTTCGCGGTCGGCGTGCCGCTGGCGTCTTTGTAGCCGCCCACCGGCAGCTTCTGGCCGACGCTCAGTTGCTGGAAATTCATGCCGAAAATTTCCGGTACGCCCGATCCGGCGGAGCCGTCGGACTTGAGTCCGTCGATCTGGTTGACAATGGCCTGGACCTTGACGTCGTCGTAAGCCTCGCCCGCCGGGATGCAGGTGGTGTAATCGGAGACTTTGCCGACCGGCAGCGAGTTGGTGCCATCGCACAGCGCCAAGGTTGCCGTCAGATTGACCCCGTTCGCGGTGCCGCCGTTCTTGATCAGCGAATTTATTTCCGGCGTGTACAGATCGGTCACGCCGGTGCCGGACGGACCGTTCACCAAATCATAAGCCGCGTGCTTGTCCGACCAGGCGGTCAAACCGCCGGCCGCCTTGACGACTTCAAAGATCGTGTTCACTTTCACGAACGAGTGCGGATAGACCGGGCTGCAGACGCCCGTCGAATCCTTGCCCAGCGGCAGATTGTTCGTATTAATGCCGCCGCTGAACAGCTTGCTGTCGTCGAATTCGATACTCTCGTCGTACACCACTTCGACGCCCGGACTGCCGCTGCAATTGGTGCCGGGCGCGTACAAAGTGCGATCGTAGCTATCGTCGTAATAGACGCCGGTAGATTTCGGCGTGCCGCCGGTGACCATCGACAGCAGGCCGGGGAACGAATCCGAGGGCGTGGTCGTCGTTGCGGCCGAATAGGTCACGCCGGTGTTCGCCAAGCTGGCGAAAGTCGATGAGGGATTGCTTTTGATCCAATTGGCCAGATCCACTTGATGCATGCCGTCCACGCTGATCAACAGCACGTGCTTGGCCGAGACCGCAGTAGCCGAATTATTGTTGCTATTGTTGCAGCCGGCGGCCAGCGCCGCGGCACCGATGGACAGGCCCAATAGTGTTGCTTTCATCATGCGCTCCGCTGTGCCAAATGTTTGGTGGAGCAGCGGATGCTAGGGCTGGCGTGTGACGGTTTCTTTAATGAAAAACACCGCGTTGCAAGTGCGGCCTCGCAGTAAGTTGTTTTTAAGTTTGCGCGCCTATGGTGAGGGGTTGCTCGGGTGCAGCAGCGGTCAAACTCAAGACCCGCGCCAGACCGGATCGCGACTTGTGCGGAACTCAATGAATATTCGCATCAGCGACCATCCAGCCGCGGCGGCCTGCTGCATCGGTCGAGGCCCGAGTTTCGCCGCGGCGTGCACGGCCCGGCATAGAGCGCCAATAGGGAATATTTTCCCGGTGTGCTGCTGGAGTCCGTTATTGCAGCAACCCCGCCTTGATCTCATCCGGCGACAGCAGGTCCACCGGCACTGCCTTCGCGCGCCAGATATTGCGCGAATAATCGCGGATCGAACGATCCGACGAGAACATGCCGGAACGCGCCGAATTCAGGATCGCCATCTTGGTCCAGCGCTCGCTGTCGCGGAACACTTCGCTGACTTCGTCCTGGCACTCGACGTAGGACTCGTAGTCCGCCAGCAGCAAGTACGGGTCGTGATGCAGCAGGCCATCGACCAGTGGGCGGAACAGTTCGGTGTCGCCGCGCGAGAAGAAGCCGTTGCGGATGAGGTCGAGCACGGCGCGCAGTTCGGGATTTTTCTCGTACCAGTCCAGCGGCCGGTAGCCGCGCGCCTGCAGCGCGTAGACCTGCTCGGTGCTGAGACCGAACAGGAAGAAGTTCTCGTCGCCGACCTGCTCGCGGATCTCGACATTAGCGCCGTCGAGCGTGCCGATGGTCAGCGCACCATTCATCTGGAACTTCATGTTGCCGGTGCCGGAGGCTTCCTTGCCGGCGGTGGAAATCTGCTCCGACAAGTCGGCCGCCGGATAGATCCACTGGCCGTTGGTGACGCTGAAGTTCGGCACGAACACCACCTTCAGGCGATCGCGCACCTGCGGGTCGCGGTTGACGACGTCGCCGACCGCCGTGATCAGCTTGATCATCAGCTTGGCCAGGTGATAACCCGGTGCCGCCTTGCCGCCGAACACGAAGGTGCGCGGCGTGATCTCGATGTTCGGATTCGATTTGATGCGGTGATACAGCGCGACGATGTGCAGCACGTTGAGATGCTGGCGCTTGTATTCGTGGATGCGCTTGACCTGCACGTCGTACATCGAATGCGGATCGACGGTGATGCCGGTCTTGTGCTGCACGATGCGCGCGAAGTCGAGCTTGTTGGCGTGCTTGATCTGGCGCCAGCGCTCGCGGAAGTCGGCGTTGTTGGCGAACGGTTCGAGCCGCCGCAATTCGTCCAGATCGCGGATCCAGTCTTCGCCGATCGACTCGCTGATCAGCTTGGTCAGACGCGGATTCGACAGCACGATCCAGCGCCGCGGCGTGACGCCGTTGGTGACGTTGGTGAACTTGTGCGGCCACAGCTCGTAGAAATCCTTCAGCACGTCCTGCTTCAGCAGTTCCGAATGCAGCGCGGCGACGCCGTTGATGGTATGGCTGCCGACGCAGGCCAGATGCGCCATGCGCACGTAGCGCTCGCCGCTCTCGTCGATCAGCGACAAGCGTGCGGCGCGCGCATCGTCGCCGAGAAAGCGCAGCCGCACTTCGTCGAGGAAGCGCGCATTGATCTCGTAGATGATTTCCAGATGGCGCGGCAGCACGCTTTTGAACAGCTCCAGCGGCCAACGCTCCAGCGCTTCCGGCATCAGCGTGTGATTGGTGTAGCCGAAGGTTCTCTGCGCGACGGCCCAGGCCTCGTCCCAGGGCATCACGTGCACGTCGACCAGCAGCCGCATCAGTTCGGCCACCGCGATCGCCGGATGCGTATCGTTCAGCTGCACTGCGAATTTTTCGTGGAAGCGCTCGATCGGCAGCTGCTGGCCCTTGAGGATGCGCAGCATGTCCTGCAGCGAACAGGAGACGAAGAAGAACTGCTGTTCCAGCCGCAGCTCTTTGCCTTGCAGCGTCTCGTCGTTCGGATAGAGCACCTTGCTCAGATTTTCCGAGGTGATCTTCTTGCTGACCGCGCCGGCATAGTCGCCGCGGTTGAAAGTCTCGAAATCGAAAGCCTCGGTGGCTTCGGCACGCCACAGCCGCAAGGTATTGGCGGTGTTGTTCTTGTAGCCGGCAATCGGCGTGTCGTAAGGCATGCCGACCACCGTTTTGGCCGGCGCCCAGCGCACCCGCAGCCGGCCGAGTTCGTCGATGTATTGCTCGGTGCTGCCGCCGAGCTTCACTTCCTGCGTCCACTCCGGCCGCGGCAGCTCCCAGGGATTGCCGAAGCGCAACCACTTGTCGGTCTTCTCGACCTGGCGGCCATCGACGATCTGCTGATGAAAGATGCCGTACTCGTAACGAATGCCGTAACCGAGCGCCGGAATCTGCAGGGTCGCCAGCGAATCGATGAAGCAGGCGGCAAGCCGGCCGAGACCGCCGTTGCCGAGGCCCGGCTCTTCTTCCTGCGCCAGCAGGTCGTCGAGATCGAGGCCGAGTTCGGCAATGGTCTGTTGCACCTCGTCGTAGATGCCGAGATTGATCAGGTTATTACCGAGGTGCGGGCCCATCAGGAACTCGGCCGACAGATACGACACCGTGCGCGCGCCCTGCACCGTATACGCGGCGGCGGTGCTGATCCAGCGCTGCAGCATGCGATCGCGGATGGTGTAGGCCAGCGCCAGGTAGTAGTCGTTGCGCGTGGCGAGACCGCTGAATTTGCCCTGCGAATAGCACAGGCGATCGAGGAACGCGCGGCGCAGCGCATCCTTGCTCAGTGAGTTGCGGTCGTCGCTGCGCGAGGGCGCCAATTCTGCGGCGCTGAGTTTCTGATTCAAGCGGGTTCTCCTTCCATCCAGCGGTCCGACTACAGGCCACGGCCTTTACTCACTGCGAGCTAACTGCAGCAAGTTTCGTGCGGGCTTGGGTGCAAACCTGCGACGGGCGATCGGCTGCTGCCACACGTCATCGAGTTCGCTGCAGTCTATCCATACCACGCCGCGCAAGTTCAGGCTTGGCAATGCATCGACAACGACATCACGCCGCTGGCCTTGCCGGCCGTTCGATCACAGTTTATCGGTCCGGCGCAAAAATGGACGGTCCCAGGGTGCTGCCGATCCGGCGATGGCCAATGCGCCTGTCGTCGACCGGGCTCCCATCGCACTAAAACCCGCCGCTAAAACGCCGGCCAGCGCGCAGCGGTGGTTTCTTCAACCGCCAGTGCGATCCGCCCCGCTTCAGCCCTGTGCTTCCTGGGCGATTTCAAAACTGCGTTTGAATTCGCCGGGCGTGATGCCATAGCGATTCAGCAGTTTGTAGAAGTCGCTGCGGTTACGTCCTGCCAGGCGCGCGGCGTAGCTGATATTGCCGCCCGCCACTTCGAGCAGCTGTTGCAGATAGTTCTGCGTGAAGGCACTGCGCGCCTCGTCGAACGAAGGCAATTCGCCGCTGGCCTCGCCGAGGCATTTGCGCACGAGTGCCGCGCTGATCACCCGCCCCGGCGCCAGCGCAACGGTCTGCTCGACCACATTCATCAACTGGCGCACATTGCCCGGCCAGGGTGCGCCGACCAGCAGGTTGAGCGCTTCCGGCGAATACGCATGCCGTGGTCCGCCGGCGGCGGCGAGTTGGCTCAGGCAATGCGTCACCAGCAGCGGAATATCCTCGCGCCTTTCAGCCAGGGCTGGCAGGCGCAGGCGCACCACATTCAAGCGGTAGAACAGATCTTCACGGAAGGTGCCGCTCTGCACGCGCGCCTCCAGATCGCAATGCGTGGCGGAAATGACACGCACGTTGACGGCGACCGTCTGCGTCTCGCCGACCGGACGCACTTCGCGCTCCTGCAGAACACGCAGCAGCTTGACCTGCAGTTCGGCCGGCATGTCGCCGATCTCGTCAAGAAAAATGCTGCCGCCTTCAGCGGCACGGAACAGGCCGGAATGATTGGCGGTGGCACCGGTGAATGCACCGCGGCGGTGACCGAACAACTCGGATTCCAGCAACTCGGCCGGCACCGCGCTGCAATTGATCGCCACGAATGGACGCGTGCTGCGTGCGCTGCCGCGATGGATCGCGCGCGCCATCAATTCCTTGCCGCTGCCGCTGGCGCCGGTCACCAGCACCGTCGCATCGGTGCGCGCGACGCGACGCGCGTCTTCGAGGATGGCCGCCATCGTCGGGCTACGCGTCACCAGATCGGCGGCCCACTGACTGCCGACCGCCGGTGCCGGATCCTGCGTCGGGATATAGCGCTGCAGACATTCCAGCAGGCGTTCGCGATCCACCGGCTTGGTCAGGAAATCGACCGCGCCGCCGTGCAGCGCACGTACGGCGTCGTCGATGTCACCATGTGCGGAAAGCAGCACCACCGGCACGCCGGGCATGCGGTTCTGAACCTGTGCGAGCAGTTCGACGCCATCGATGCCGGGCATCCGCAGATCGGTCAGCACCAGATGCGGGCGCACGTCGCGCAATTGCGCGAGCGCATCGGCGCCGCTCGCAGCAGAGGCGACGCTGTAGCCTTCGGTCTCGAGCCGCAGCGTTATCACGCGCAGCTGCTTGGCGTCATCGTCGATCAGCAGAACTTGTCGATGCTTCGTCGGAAGATTCATAGCGATTCCTAAGGACGGTCGCGCGCCACCATGCTGCGTTCGATATCGACAAGCTGCGACAAGCGCTGCCGCAACGACTGATTTTCATCGCGCAGTGCATCGTCTGTGTGCATCTCGGCCAGACGCAGCTGCGCGACTGCCGCAATCTCGTCGGGCGGGCTTGCAGCTCGCAAGGCCTGCAGGTGACGGCGCGCCGCCGGCGCATCGTAACCCGTGTGGCCGGGCAGACTTTGCATCACTGCGATGCGCAATTCGCTCTCACGGCTGCCGTCGCCTTTGCGCGCATGGCGCCACATTTTTTCGCGCTGGTCTGGTGCAGCATCCAGCGCGGTGGAAAGATATTCAAGTGGCGGGGTTGCATTCTGCTGCAGCGGAATCCATGCGCAGCCATTGGTCGTCAGACTGAACAGCAGGAAAAGGCCAGGCCAGCGTAAAACGCGCGCCAGGCTCCGCATCGACGACAGCCACGTTGCCGCCGTGGGCCAGCACAGTCTCTTTGACGATCGACAAACCCACGCCGGTGCCACGAATCCCTTCCTCCTCGACTTCCGTGCCGCGCACGAAAGGTTCGAAAATCGCGTCTCTCTCTGCTTCCGACACGCCACGTCCATAATCGCGCACCCACATTTCGAAACAATCACCGGCAACCCGCGTGCCAATTTCGATGACAGCACCCTGCGGCGAATGCTTGATCGCATTGGTCATCAGATTGTCGAACGCGACGCGCAGTTGCGAACGCAATCCAAATAGACGCTGCGCATCCAGCTCAAGTTCCATCGTCAATCCGCGTTTCGCCATCGGCAGCCGATTAAGCGCCGCGACCTCCTCGATCAGCGCGCGCGCTTCGAACCAGGCCTTCTGCGATTGCAAGCGCTCGGCGCGCCACTCGGCGTAACTCAGCAGATTGTTGATCAGATTCTCAAGCTCGCTGGTCGACTCGGAGAGGATTTCAGCAACTTCGAGCTGCTGCCGCGACATCGCACCGAGCGAACCGTCGCGCAGAAGGTCGGTGCCTTCGCGCAGACTGACCAGAGGCGTCTTCAATTCGTGCGATACCTGTCGTAGGAAGCGATCCTTATCCTGATCGAAACCTGCCAGGCGTCGACGCAGCCAGTCGATCTGCTCGCCGAGGCGGTGCATCTCGCGCGGATACGGGATCGAAACCACACGCCCGTAGCGGCCGCGGCCCAATGCGGCGATGGCATGGAACATGTGTTTGATCGGCCGCGTCACCGCTACCGAAAATCCCAGGGCCAGCAGAACGCCGAGCGGAACCAGCGTCACCGTCGAGATCAACATCTGGTGACGCGCGGAGCGAGTGGCGTCCACCAGTTGCTTGATCCGCGCGTCGAGTTTGTCCCGACCGATCGAGATCAGAGCATCCGCCTGCAGCCGCAGACTGCGTACTTTTTCGATCGCTGCAGCCAGCGCGTGCGCATCCCGTGGGGCCTGCGACCAGTCCAGACGCGCAGCGTGCTCATCACGTTGCAGCGCGTCGATCGCAGCGACAGAAGAAGGATCTTTCACCTGCATCGCCAACTTTTCCAGCGTGACCTCGGTCGCCTGCCAGCGCTTCTCGACGATTTCGGCAAGGTCGTCGTCGCCGAGCACCGCATATTGGCGCGCACTGCGTTCGACATCGTCGACTTGATTGAACAATTGATCGCCGAGCCGCGCCATCGCGATGCTGTCGTTCAACAAGGCTTCGGTCTGCGCAGACAATTGCTGCAGCGCCAACTCCGCAACCAACAGCGCAAGCAGCAGCGGCATCGCCGCCAACAGGAAGCCGGTGATCGCCAAACCGGTCACCGTTTTCGGCAGTTTCAAAATCATTTATTCGTATCGATAAGCCTGCGCATCTGCATGACGGTCGATCACTACGCGCCGCGGCACCAGATTTTTCGACCAGCGCAACCGGGGCTTTGTTCCGCGCCTGGCGCCTGTCGCCGCATTGCGACAGATGAATTTCCACGCGGCAACAGCGTTTCTGCAAGATCGCGAATTGCAGTGTTGCCATTTGGCAACAGTTCTCCGCGCCGTTTTCGCGGAAATCGGCATTTTCCCGCTGTTTCAAGCCATTTGTGCAACTCAAAGAAATGACTTTAAAGCACTTTTTCAGCTTGGCACGGGCGGTGCTCTAAGCCTATGTGGAATCGCCTCAACCCGCTTCGCGAAAAACGCGACGCATGCTCATTCCGCCACGCGGACATCGCGCGACGGAATTCGTCAAAGGAGATGTAACGCATGGACGCAGGACACAGCTTGCCGACGACGATGACGCATCCGCAATTGATCGTGCCGGTGTTGCTCGCCGGTGGCTCAGGCACCCGCTTGTGGCCGCTGTCGCGCGAACAATATCCAAAACAATTTCTGTCGCTGCTGCATCAGGGCAGCTTGTTCCAGGACACCGCACAGCGCAGTGCACAGATCGATGAAGCGGCAACGCCGATCGTGGTCGGCTCGCAAATGCATCGCTTCGTCATTGCCGAGCAGTTGGAACAGGCCGGCCTGCGCGGCGCGACGGTGCTGCTCGAACCGGAAGCACGCAACACCGCGCCCGCTGCGGCAGCCGTGGCACACCATGTCGCCGAGGAATACGGGCCGGAAGCGATCCTGTTCCTGATGCCGGCAGATCACGCGATCGAAGATCACGCCGCCTTCATGCGCGCGGTCAATTCCGCGATCGCAGCGGCGGCACAGGGTTTTATCGTGACGTTCGGAGTGCGTCCGACGCGTCCTGAAACCGGCTACGGCTACATCAAGGTCGGCTCGCGCCTCGGCACCATCGGCGCCTACGCGGTCGAATCGTTCGTCGAGAAGCCGTCGGCCGAGCGCGCGCAGGCCTATCTCGATGCCGGCGATCACTTCTGGAATGGCGGCATGTTCCTGTTTCGCGCCAGCCGCTTTCTGGCAGAGCTGCGTCGCCTGGAGCCGGAGACCTATTCACGCGCGCAGGACGCGGTGCAGAAAGCGCGTCGCGACAGCCGGTTCATCGAACTCGATGCGAAGTCGTTTCGCAGTTGCCGCAACGTGTCGATCGACTACGCGGTGATGGAGAAGACCGATCACATGGCGCTGGTGCCGCTCGATGCCGGCTGGGACGACGTCGGTTCATGGACCTTTCTCGAACGACTGCCTGCCGACGACGACCGCGGCAACCGGTTCGAAGGCGACGTCGTGTTCGACGACGCCGACGGCAATCTCGCCTATTCGAGCGGACGTCTGATCGCGATGGTCGGCGTCACCGATCATGTCGTGGTGGAAACCGCCGACGCCGTGCTGGTTGCACCGAAATCACGTGCGCAGGACGTCAAGGGCATCGTGCAAAAGCTGAGGCGCGCGCGCCGCAGCGAAGCCGATGCCCATCGCCGCGTCTACCGGCCCTGGGGATTCTACGAATCGATCGCTGCCGGCGAACGCTTCCAGGTCAAACGCATTCTGGTGAAACCGGGCCACAAGCTGAGCCTGCAGATGCACTATCACCGCGCCGAACATTGGGTCGTGGTCAAGGGCACTGCGCGGGTCACCTGCGATGAGAAGACGTTCCTGATCACCGAAGACCAGTCGACCTACATACCGCTGTCGAAACTGCACCGCCTGGAAAATCCGGGACGCGTGCCGCTCGAACTGATCGAGGTGCAGTCCGGCGCCTATCTGGGCGAGGACGACATCGTGCGCATGAGCGACGTCTACGGCCGCACCGAACCCGCCAAGACCGATGCGGGTGGCGCATGAGCGACGAATCAATGCCGGCTACGAGCGATGGCAGCGTCTTCGCGGCAACTGCCGCGAAGCGATTGCCCTGCTTCAAATCCTATGACCTGCGCGGCCGCGTTCCGGACGAGTTGAGTCCGGAAATTGCGTATCGTCTCGGCGCCGCCTACGCGCAGCGTTTCGAACCGTCGGTGGTTGCCATCGGCCGCGACGTGCGCCATTCCAGCGTGCCGTTGTCGCGGATGCTGGCGCTGGGGCTGAACCACGGCGGCGCCGATGTGCTCGATCTCGGCCTCTGCGGTACCGAAGAGGTCTACTTCGCCGCAGCACAACCCGGTGTCGATGGCGGCATCATGGTCACCGCCAGCCATAATCCGATCGACTACAACGGCATGAAGCTGGTGCGCGCGGGCGCGGTGCCGGTGTCCGGCGATTCCGGACTGCGTGAGCTCGAAACGCTGGTGGCGAATTCCATCGTGCTGCCCGGTGGCATGCCGCGCATGACGCCGGTCAGCCTGCGTGCGACCTACGTGCAGCATCTGCTCAGTTACGTTGATACCAGCAAGCTCGCGCCGCTGAAGATCGTGGTCAACGCTGGCAATGGCTCGGCCGGCCTGGTCATCGATGCATTGGAATCCTGGCTGCCGCTGCGCTTCGTCAAGCTCCATCACACACCGGACGGCAGCTTCCCCAACGGCATTCCGAATCCTTTGCTGCCGGACAACCGCGCGGCGACCGCCGCGGCGGTGCGCGCGGAACGCGCCGATTTCGGCGTGGCCTGGGACGGCGATTTCGATCGCTGCTTCCTGTTCGACGAGTACGGTGAATTCATCGAGGGCTACTACATCGTCGGCCTGCTCGCCGAGGCGATGCTGAAGAAGGAGCCGGGCTCGAAAATCATTCACGATCCGCGGCTGACCTGGAACACCATCGACATGGTCAATGCCGCCGGCGGCATCCCGGTGCAATCGAAGACCGGCCATGCCTTCATCAAGGAACGCATGCGCGCCGAAAACGCCGTCTATGGCGGCGAGATGAGCGCCCATCATTATTTCCGCGACTTCGCCTATTGCGACAACGGCAACATCCCGTGGCTGCTGGTAGCGGCGCTAATCAGTGCATCGGGACTTTCGCTGTCGCAGCTGGTCAGCGAACGTCAGCGCCGCTTTCCGGCGAGCGGCGAAATCAATCGCCGCGTCGCCGACAGCCAAGCGGTACTCGACCGCGCCGAAGCGCACTACGCGAGGGCCGGTGCCATCGTCGAGAAAGTCGACGGACTGTCGGTCGAAATGCCCGACTGGCGCTTCAACCTGCGTACCAGCAACACCGAGCCGCTGCTGCGCCTGAACCTGGAATCCCGCGGCGACGAATTGCTGATGCGCCGCAAGACACAAGAGCTGCTGACGCTGGTAGGAGGCACAGCCGCCTAGAAACACCCGCAGCACGTGCAAGCTCGAAGCATTACCCAACGGCATTCAGCTTTTAAACCAAGGACGGTTGAAATCATGCAAGTCAGCATTTTTGGAATGGGATACGTCGGCGCGGTCTGCGCCGCCTGCCTGGCCGACCGCGGCCACCACGTCATCGGCGTCGACATCTCCGACGTCAAGGTCGATCTGATCAACCGGGGCAAATCGCCGATCGTCGAACCGGGACTCGAAGCCCTGCTCGCGCGCGGCGTCGCCAGCGGTCACATCCGCGCCACCACCAGCACCGACGATGCGGTGCGCCATTCGCAGCTGTCGATGATCTGCGTCGGCACGCCGAGCAAGCGCTCCGGCGATCTCGATCTCGCCTATATCGAAGCGGTGACGCGTGATATCGCGCTGGCGATCAAGCACAAGGCCAACCGCCATACCGTGGTGGTGCGTTCGACGGTGCTGCCGGGCACCGTCAAGAACACCGTCGTGCCGATTCTCGAATCGGTCTCGGGCAAGAGTGCCGGCGCCGACATCGGCGTCGCCGTCAATCCGGAATTCCTGCGCGAAAGCACCGCGATCGCCGACTACAACCATCCGCCGATGACGGTGATCGGCGAATGGGATGCCGCCTCCGGCGACCTGCTCGCCGCGCTCTACGAAGAACTGCCGGCGCCGATCATCCGCAAGCCAATCGAAGTCGCCGAGATGGTCAAGTATTCGTGCAACGTCTGGCATGCGACCAAGGTCGCGTTCGCCAACGAGATCGGCAACATCGCCAAGGCGCTCGGCGTCGACGGCCGCCAGGTGATGGACGTCGTCTGCCAGGATAAAAAGCTCAACCTGTCGAACTACTACATGCGTCCCGGCTTCGCGTTCGGCGGCTCCTGTCTGCCGAAGGACGTGCGCGCGCTGACCTATCGCGCAACCCAGCTCGACGCCGCGATTCCGCTGCTCGGTTCGCTGATGCAAAGCAATGCCGCACAGGTGCGCAAAGCGTTCGAATTGGTCGAGTCCTTCGGCGAACGCCGCATCGGCCTGTTCGGACTATCGTTCAAGGCGAAAACCGACGACCTGCGCGAGAGCCCGCTGGTGGAACTCGCCGAGATGCTGATCGGCAAGGGCTACGACCTGTCGATCTTCGACCGAAATGTCGAATACGCGCGGGTGCATGGTGCCAACCGCGAATACATCAACGACAAGATTCCACACATCTCCAGCCTCCTGAAGTCCGACTTCCAGGAAGTCATCGACTGCTCCGACGTGCTGGTGCTGGGTCTGCGCGACCAGAATTTCGAAAAGGCAGTGAACGGCAGCCGTGCTGGCCGCAAGGTGGTCGATCTGGTCGGCTTCATGCCGGAAACATCGACTGCGGAAATGCAGGGTATCTGCTGGTAGCGGCAGGCTGCCCGTGAACACACTCGCAAGCAGCGTGGCGCCACCGTTAGGGCTGCGCGGACGCCTCGCCCAGTCCGGCGGCTGGCTGTTGTACCTCAGCGGCTTGCTGGTCCTGGTCATGCTGCTGCCGAGCGAAGCGTTCGAGCCGGGCAACCGGCTCTACGTCTTCGCCATCGGACTGCTCGGCTTCTGGCGCTACGGTCTGCGTAGCATCCACATCGTGCGCAGCCTGCTGTTCCTGCACCGCTCGTTTCCGCGCATGCGCAAGCAGGTCGAGGCGGCGGGCGCTGCGCTGGCGCCTTCGCACATCTATTTGATGGTGACGAGTTTCCGCATCGACGCCGAAACCACCGCGCAGGTGTACCGCTCGGTGATCCAGGAAGCCTGTCGCTGCGGCTGGCCGGCGACGGTGGTGGCGTCGATCGTGGAGATGTCCGATCAGCGACTGATTCTCGAACTGTGGCGGCGGCTGGCACCGCCGCCGCGCGTACGCCTGAAGATCGTGCGCATTCCCGGCACCGGCAAGCGCGATGGTCTGGCGCAAGGCTTCCGCGCGATCTCGCGCGACATGCCCGACCGCGATGCGGTGGTCGCGGTGATCGACGGCGATACCGTGCTGCAGCCCGGCGTGGTCGCCAGCACCGCGCCGTTCCTCAAGCTGATGCCGACCGTCGGCGGACTCACCACCAACGAGTTCTGCGAAGTCCAGGGCAGCTACGCGATGCGCGAATGGCACCGGCTGCGCTTCGCCCAGCGCCACATGAACATGTGCTCGATGGCGCTGACCAAGCGCGTGCTGACGCTGACCGGCCGCATGTCGCTGTTCCGTGCCGAGATCATCACCGACCCCGGCTTCATCCACGATGTCGAGCACGACGCGCTCGATCATTGGCGCCTGGGCCGCTTCAAGTTCCTCACCGGCGACGACAAGTCGAGCTGGTACAGCCTGATGCGGATGGGCTGGGATACTTACTACGTGCCGGATGCCGCGATCAGCACGATCGAACATCCGCCCGATCCGCGCTTCGTCGCCGCCAGCCGCCAGTTGATGTTTCGCTGGTACGGCAACTCGCTGCGCCAGAACGGCCGCGCACTCAAGCTCGGCCCCGCGGTGCTCGGTTGGTTCACCTACTACGTGCTGCTCGATCAGCGCGTGCTGATGTGGACCGGCCTGCTCGGCCTGGCGCTGGCGATCGCCGCGAGCCTGCAATACAGCGCCGCTTACCTGATCGGCTTTTTACTGTGGGTCGGCATCACCCGGCTCGGCATGAGCTTGCTGCTGTTGTTGTCGGGTCACCGCATCGGACCGAGCTATCCGCTGTTTCTCTACTACAACCAGGTGGTCGGCTCGCTGGTCAAGATCGCGGTGTTCTTCCGTCTCGACCAGCAGTCGTGGACGCGCCAGAAGACCAAACTCGCGAGCGGCAACGACCACTTTCAGCGCAGGTTCAACCGCTGGTCTTCGACCGCGATGATCTTTTCCTCGGTCAGCGTGTTCGCTGCGATGGTGATGTACATCGCCAGTTCGCACTGAGGCTCACTCCCACTCATCCCCTCCACTCTCTCTGGACTACGCATGGACAACGGCCTGAAACCGCAGGTGGTGCACGAAACCGAAACGCAGCGGCAGCATCCGCGCGTACGCATTCCAGCCACCGTGCGTATCGCCCATGGCAACACCGAAGCCGCCTGCCGGGTGATCGACATTTCCGTCGCCGGCTTCGCCTTCGAGGCACCGCACAGCTACCAGGTCGGCGCGCTCGATCGCGGCGTGCTGCAGTTGGGCGTCGATTCACTGGCGCTGAACCTGCCGGTGCAGTTCTGCGTGCGCAATTTCGACAACAGCAGCCGACGCACCGGCTGCAGCTTCGAAAATCTCACGGCCGGCACCGTTGCGACCCTGCACTACCTGATCGGCGGATACCTTTCCGGCGAAGTCACGACTGCCGGCGAGATGCTGGCGACGCTGTCGCGCGACAACTACAGCAAGCCGCGCGCGCAAGTCGAACCGGCACCCCCACTGTCGCCGGCCGGTCGGCTGCGCGCCTTGAGCTTGACCGGCGTCATGTTTGTCGTCGGCCTCGCCGCCTTCACCTATGCGGCGTCGACGTTGTACTCGGCGCTGTTCGTGATGCACGCCAACGCCGCCAAGATCGCAGCCTCGAGCTTCACCATCGCGATGCCGCGCGACGGCACCTTCTTCAACCTGATACCGCCGGACGGCCTAGTCAAGAAAGGTCAGCCGATCGGCACGTTCCAGGCGGCGATGCTCGACGTCATGCAGAACGATCCCGGCTCGCTGCATCTGACGCCGCAGCAGCTTTCCGATCTGATGGGCGAAACCCTCAAGGGAACGATTTCCAGCCCCTGCGATTGCCGCGTGCAGACGCAGTACGCGATGGATGCGCAGTACATCAACCGCAACCAGCCGCTGTTGGAACTGGTGCCGCAAGAGGCCAAGCCCTACGTGCTGGCGCGCTTTCATTTCGATAGCATTCCGAAACTGTCGCCGGGCCGCAGCATCGGCTTCCACGTCGGCGGCGAAAGCGGCGACCGCCAGGGCACCATCCGCCAGTTGCGGCTGCTGCCGAGCCCGGCCAATCCGGCCGAAGGTGGCGGCAGCAGCGACCTGCGTGGCCTCAACGGCAGCGCGGTGATCAGCGACGTCATCGTCGAGATCGAGCCGGACGAAGCCTTGCCGGCGAATCTGGTCGATCGTCCGGTCGACGTTCGCATCGGCGGTGCCGATCTGCCGCGCTTCGACTGGAACCGTCTGCGCGCCTACCTGCCGGCATGATCCTGCGATTCCGCCATCTGCTGTTGCCGCCGCTGTTGCTGGCCGGCGCCGCCTACAGCCAGACGGCAGCGCCGCCAGCGTCTGATACAGCGGCGCCGGCGTCAATGGACGCAGCGACGGCGCCCACCCCAGCAGCGCCGGCGAAAAAAGCGCGCGGCCTGCCCGACCTCGCGCGCGGCCAGCAGGCCGCGGTCGAAAACCGCGTCGACGATGCCGAGCGCGATCTACAACCGCTGGCCCGGCGCGGCTGGACCGCAGCGCAGCTCGCATTGGCGCGTCTCTATTCGCAGCAGGACAGTCCCGAGAGTATCGCCAAGGCTATTCGCTGGTATCGCGCCGCGCTGCCGCAGTCGCCGCTGGAAGATGTCGCGCTGGCGCGCCTGCTGCTGCGCCAGGCGAGCGCCGCCGGCATCGACGAAGCACAGCGCTTGTCGCAGAGCGCGTACCGCCAGCGTGACGATCTCGAAGCACTGGCGCTGCTGATCCGCATCTATGCGGAATATCCGGATCGCGATCGCGCCCACGACTTGCCGACGCTGGCGGCACGCGCCGAAGCGCTGGATCGTTACGAATCCAATCTGGCCCTGATCCGCTGGTACCGTACGACGCCACTGCTCGAGGATCACGCCGGCAAGCTGTTGCGCTTGTGCAAGCGTTCGCTGGCGTCCGCACCGGAGTGCTACGTCGATCTGCTGCGCGACGCGCGCAACCGCGGCGATCACACCGAGATGCAAACGCTGACCGCTGCAGCGATCTCGCAGTACGGGCAGCAACGCGTGCCGGTCGACACCATCGCCAGCCTGGCGCGTGCGCTGGTCGACGACAATCTCGATACGGAAGACGCCGATCTGAGTGCGCCGCCGGTTTCAGATGTGCCCGAAGACGAGACCGCGCCGTCCGCAGCGAGTGATGCGCCGGCGCAGGTGCTCGCCACCGCCTGCGCGCAGCTGCCGGTCGGCGTCGCGCTGCCGCCACCGCTCCCTGTGCCGGGCACCCCGCCGCCGCCGCCGCCGCCACCACCACCGGCCCCGGCGCCCACTGGGCCGAATGCGGATCCCGATCTGGCCAACCAGGCGCTGCGGCGCCTGCTCGACGGCGATGCGCGCGCACGCGCGCTCGGCGCGGGCGTGATCGTGCGCTATCCGTTCCTCGCGCCCGATGTCGACGTACCACCGATTCTGCAGTCGGCGCAAAAAGCCCGTGTCGACGAAGCGCCGCTGTATCTCGGCGAGTTGTATCTGCTCGGCCAGCGCACGCCGCGCGATCCGCAAGCTGCGCTCAAGTGGCTGCAGCAGGCAGTGACGCACGCAGTCACCGCCAACCAGGCCGACTTCTTTCTCGGCCGGCTCTATCAGTACGGCTATCTGGACGAAGTAGACGCCGATGCCGCGCGGCAGCACCTGCTGAAGGCGGCACGCGCCGGTTTCCTGCCGGCCAACTCGGCGCTGGCGCGGCTCTACTCAGCCGGCAAGGGCGTCTGCCCGAACCACGCCTACGCCTACCTGTTCGCCAGGCTCGGTGCGCCCAGTGGCAGCCCGACGCTGAAGACCTTGCTGGGCCAGTTGCAGGACGTGATGACGCCAGATGATCTGCGCGCAGTCGACATGCTGATGCAGCGGGAACTGGCGGCACGCCATTCATCCACCGGGGACGAACAGATTGCAATCACTCGCACCGGAGAACGCTCATAAACGCCAAACTCGCACTGACCGCCGGCTCCATTCTCGGCGTCGCCGCAACCTCGGCCGGCGCCGTCGACATCGACGCCACTTTCAAAGGCTCCGTCACCGGCGAAGCCGACTCCGGCCGCGATCTCGGCCTGCAGCAACGCAGCGACCAGCAGCAGGCCTATCTCGACCTGACGCCCTGGGTGCACTTCCAGTTCTCGCCGGATCTGAGCGCCTACGTGCGCGGCCGTGCCTTCATCCCCAGCGGCTCGGTACTGCCGCAGGGCAACACCAACAACAACGTCGGCGCCAGCTCCAGCGCCTACGTCGGCCTCAAGGAAGCCTGGATCGACTACGGCGGCATCACCAGCTATCCCGGCGAATCGCTGCGCATCGGCCGCCAGCGCACACGTGAGGACAGCGCCGAATGGTGGGACGAAGATCTCGACTCGGTGCGCTGGATGTTCGACACCACGCTGCTGCAAAGCGAACTGGCCGTCGCGCATCAGTTCAGCACTTATCGCAGCGATGGCGCACCACAACCGTCCAAGCAGCAGGACCGCACTTATTTCTTCGGCAGCATCAGCGGTGAAATACTGCCGATGCAGCGCATCGGTGCGCGCGTGGTGCATGCCGACGACAGCAACCAGTTGCCCGCCACCGGCGAAACGCTGGGCAGCAACGATCGCGCGGACAAGGAACATCTGACCTGGATCGGCCTGTTTGCTGACAACCATGCTTACGATGCGGAAAAAGCGCCGGCGCTGAGTTATTGGGAATCGGCGACTTACCTGACAGGCCATCGGCGCACTTTGCAACTCGGCAGCGGGCGCGTGGTCGACGGCGAGGTCTCGAAAAACGCCAACGCTTACCAGGGCGAACTCGGCGTGCGCTATCGCATGTCGATGCCGGACTGGCCGGTGCAGATCGGCGCAGCGGTCGCGGCCGGCAGCGGCGGCGGCCTGCGCCAGTACGAACAGAGCGGCATACAGAGCAACTACTCGCGCTTCACCGGCACGCGTGCGCTGATCAACCGCTTCAACGACGCCTACCGCGTCGAGATCGGCAACCTGCGCGCCTACACCGGCTTCGCCTCGATGACCAAGGGCGATTACGACTTCAGCGCGATCTTCAATCACTTCGAGCGCGTCAACGACAACCAGCCGATCATCTCCGACGCGCTGACGGTTGCGCCGACCACCAACAGCAGCGATCTCGGCAATGGCTACGACGTGGTGGTGACGCGCTACTTCGGCGCGCGCCACGAGCAACCGCGCTACCTGCAGGGCGAAACCGTCGAGACCTGGCTGCGCCTGCGCGGCTCGGTGTTCGATCCGGGCGCCGCCTACGGCGCGGCGGCGAAGGCCGAGTACCGCGTCGCACTGGAATTCACGCTGTGGTACTGAGCCTGTACCCAGCGCAACGCCTGCTGCCGTTGGCGGCAATGCTCGCGCTGCTGTGTGCGGCCAATGCGGCGGCGGCCGGCAGCGCAGCGGCACACGCCGCCGCACAGCATGATGCGCCGCATGCTGCGGGCGGACGCCACGCCCATTCGCTCGATCCCGACGAAGCCGAGCAGGGCGACGGCTCCGATCAGGACACGCCCGACGACTACGAACGCGCGATCCAGGAAATCCAGTCGAAGCCTTACGTCGTCGATACCGTGCCGTCGGACAGCCTGACGCTGGCGCCGCCACAACTGCCGGACCTGTCCGGCTACACCAGCGCGGCGCTGAATGCCAAGATCGTGCGCAAGCCCGCGGGCCACGCAGCGATCGCACGGATGCTGCAGGACAATGCCTTCAAAGCCTTCATGGGCGGCGACGAGCGCTTGCGTGAGTGGGCGCTGCGGCAGTTCTCGCTGCCGAAGGCGATCTACATTGAGGGCGGCTACGTCACGCCGCGCGACCTCGCGCGCCAGTTGCCGAAATCGCAGTTCGAGGAAGTCTCCGCCGGCGTGTTCGTCGCGCGCCTGCCGATCGACGTGCGCCCGAACGCGACGCTGCATATCGATGCCTCGGTGAAGGAATTGCGGCTGTCGCTGGATCGCGGTGCATTCCTGGTCAACGAAGGCAAGCTGTTCATCACCGGCAGCAAGGTGCTCGCCTGGAACGAACGCGCCAAGACGCCGGCCTGGTTCGCGGACGAGCACGACTTCCGGCCGTTCATCACGTCCTGGGGCGGATCGGAAACCTACGTCGCCGATTCGAGCATCGCCCATCTCGGCTATGCCGCCAGCAAGTCCTACGGCCTCTCGATCAGCCAGTTCAGTCCGGGCCTGGCACCGATGATGAATCGGCCGGCACCGCGCGGCTGGATCCTGAACTCGGACTTTTCCGATCTCTGGTACGGCTTCTACTGCTATGAAGCCGAGGACGTCGTCGTGCGCGGCAATGTCTATCACGACAACATCAAGTACGGCATCGATCCGCATGACCGTTCGCTGCGCCTGATCATCGCTGAGAACACCGCCTACGGTACCAAGGTCAAGCACGGCATCATCGTCTCGCGCGAAGTCAACGACAGCTGGATCTTCGACAACAAGTCCTACGACAACCATCTGTCCGGCATCGTCGTCGATCGCAATAGCGTCAACAACATCGTTGCGCGCAACCAGGTCTACCGCAACGCCTCCGATGGCATCACCATCTATGAAAGCCCACGCACGCTGATCTGGCAGAACCTTGCCACCGGCAACGGCCGCCATGGCATCCGCGTGCGCAATTCGACCGAGGTGCGGCTCTACGACAATGCCGCGGTCGGCAACAACCTCACTGGCATCTACGGCCACATTAAGGATCTCGCCGATACCGGCCGCAACCTGCGGCTCGATCCGTTCAATCTGAAAGTCTCGATGCAGGTGGTCGGCGGCCAGTTGGTATCGAACGGCTCGGCGCCGATCACGATCGATCAGCCGCTGAGCCTCGAGCTGTACGACATCGACCTGCGCGCACCGCGGCGCGAAATGGGCATCAAGTTCTCCGGCATCCTCGGCGAAAACCAGGAGAAGGTGCTCGACATCCTGCTGCGCCAGAAGCAGGCGGTCATGGTCAAGCCGGCGGCTGCAGTTCTCACCGGCGCACGCTGACGGATCTCCGCCATGGTCTTCTCCTCCAACGTCTTCCTGTTCCTGTTCCTGCCGCTGTTCCTGGCGGCGTACTACCTCACGCCGAACCGCAACCGTCTGCGCAACTGGGTGGTGCTGATCGGCAGCTACCTGTTCTATGCCTGGTGGCGCATCGACTTCCTGTTGCTGTTCGCGGCGGTGACGGGCTGGAACTACCTGGTCGGCATGCGCATCGCCGCGCACGGTGCCGGCACCTTACTCGCCAGACGTTGGCTGATGGCCGGCGCCGGCCTCGATCTGGCGACGCTCGGCTATTTCAAGTACGCCAACTTCGGCGTCGCCAGCTTCAACGAACTGCTGCACGGACTCGGCGCCGAGCCGCTGGTGCTGGCACACGTGATCCTGCCGATCGGCATCTCGTTCTACGTGTTCGAATCGATCAGCTACATCGCCGACGTCTATCGCGGCGATACCGAAGCGACGCGGCATCCGGTGGATTTCGCCACCTTCATCGCACTGTTCCCGCATCTGATCGCCGGCCCGGTGTTCCGCTACAAGGATCTCGCCAGCCAGTTCGAGCAGCGCGAGCACAGCCTGGCGAAGTTCGGCGAAGGCAGCCTGCGCTTCATGCAGGGCTTCATCAAGAAAGTATTCATCGCCGATTCGATCGCACCGATGGTGAGCCAGGCCTTCGCACTGACGCATCCGACGACCGCCGACGCCTGGCTCGGCGCGCTGGCCTACACCGCGCAGCTGTATTTCGATTTCAGCGGCTACAGCGACATGGCGATCGGCCTCGGACTGATGATGGGCTTCCGCTTCGTCGAGAATTTCAACCAGCCCTACATCAGCCAGAGCATCACCGAATTCTGGCGGCGCTGGCATATGAGCCTGTCGGCCTGGCTGCGCGATTATCTCTACATCGCGCTCGGCGGCAATCGCGGCGGCACCGCGAAGACCTATCGCAACCTGTTCCTGACGATGCTGCTCGGCGGCCTCTGGCACGGCGCCAACTGGACCTTCGTGCTGTGGGGCGCCTGGCACGGCGCGATCCTGTGCGTCGAGCGCGCACTCGGCGTGAAGCCACCGCGCGAACGCACGACGCCCGCAGCAACGGACATGGTTCCGCAAACGGCAGCGCCCGCAGCCGGCTTCCGCGTGACGCGCTGGGCGCTGACCTTCCTGTTCGTGGTGCTCGGCTGGGTGATGTTCCGCGCCGAAGATGTCGGCACCGCGCTGCGTCTGTATGGCGCGATGTTCCGCTTCGACGGCGCTGGACTGTCGGCGGTCTACGCCGGCTCGATCACCTCGCTGCAGCTCGTCACGCTGCTGCTGGCCGGCCTGATTTCCGCGGCGACCGGCGCCCATGCGCTGCGCTCGGCGCAGCCGGCGGCACCGCGTCCGCCGCTGCGCGCACGCGGCGTGCAGCTCGCGCTGTGGTGGGTCTGGCCGCTGTTCCTGCTATCGATTCTGAAGCTATCGGCACAAAGCTATTCGCCGTTCCTCTACTTCCAGTTCTGAAATCCGACGCCATGCGTACCAACGCGCTCCATGCCGCCCTGTTCTCGATCTTCGTACTGTTGACCAGCATGCTGGCGCTGCATCGCAGCGGCAGCATGCGCCTGCACGCCGACCAGGCGCTGCTGCGCGGCGAACCGGCGCGTGCATTTGAAACGCAGTACGACCAGGCGTTTCCGGCGAAGACCTTCGGCGTCAACCTGTGGGCGGCGATCGACTACGAACTGTTCGGCGAAGGTCATGCCGGCGTCGTCATCGGCCGCGAACACTGGCTCTACACCGACGAGGAGTTCCGCCTCGAGAACGATGCCGACGCGACGCTCGCACGCAACCTCGCATTGATCGTCTGGCTGCGCGACCGGCTTGCGGAAAAGAATGTGCGGCTGCTGATCGCGCGCGTGCCGGAAAAGGCCAGCATCTATCCGGAATTCGTCGGCGCACATGCATGGCTGCAGTTGCATCGCGAATTGCCTGCACGTATCGGTGCCGCACTCGACGCCGCCCATATCGCCAATGTCGAACTGGCGCAGACACTCCGCGATGGCAAGGCGCAGCAGCCGACGTTCCTGCGCACCGATACGCACTGGACGCCGTTCGGCGCGCAGCTCGCCGCGCAGGCGATCGGCAATGCGGTTGCCAAACTCGATCTCCGCTTCGCCGCGCCCACCGATTTCCGGCAACGCCGTGAAGCCTGCGCAGCGCACCGCGGCGACCTGTTCACGTTCCTGCCGCTGGATCCCTATTTCAGCTGGCTGTTGCCGCCGCCGGACTGCGTTGAAGCTGCACACACCGAAGCCACGTCAACGAGCAGTGAGCTGTTCGGCGATGCGCCGCCGCCGCAGATCGCACTGGTCGGCACCAGCTACAGCGCCAATCCGCTATGGGATTTTCCCGGCGCATTGCAACAGGCGCTGCATCAGCCGATCAGCAATTACGCCACGGATGGCCTGGGTCCGTTCGCACCGCTCGCCGTCTATCTGCAAAGCGCGGACTGGCAGCACGCGCCACCGCAGCTGGTGATCTGGGAATTGCCGGAGCGCTACCTGCCGACCGCACAGCATCTGGATGCCTACCACGTACCTGCCACGGCCTTCACCACGCCGTGACCTTGCACGCCCACCCCACTTCAACGATCGAATGATCAAACAGGAGCCACCGATGAACTCATCCCGATCCATCCCGACCTCGTTCCGCTCGAGCAAATCCGTACTGCGCCGCTGGCGCGCGCTGGCGCTGGCGAGCCTGGTCGCGGTCGCCGCCGATGCCGGCGCCGGCCTGTATCCTCCGGCGGCACCGCCGGGCTCCGCGTTCGTGCGCGTGTTCAACGCGACTTCGCAGGCCAAGATCAGCGCGCAGGTCGGCGATAAGGCGCTGCCCGACACGCCGGCGTTCGACGCCAGCGCCTATCAGTTCGTTCAGCCCGGCGATTACCCGGCCAAGCTCGCCGGCAGCCAGCAGAACCTGCACCTCGCCGGCTCGCGCTGCTACACCGCCGCCCTCACCGCAGACGGCGTCCACGTGTTCGACCAGGACTGCTTCAACAGCCAGCTGAAGGCGCTGGTGTCGGTGTTCAACCTGGTCGACGGCACCACGCTGAGCCTGCGCACCGCCGACGGCGCCACCGCGGTGGTCGACAACGTCGCCGCCAATAGCGCGGGCCATCGCGAGGTCAACGCAGTCAAGATCGATCTGGCGATCTACAACGGCAACACCAAGCTCGCCGATGCCAAGCCGGTCGCGCTGGAGCGCGGACGTGCCTACAGCCTGTTCGTCACCGGCACTGCCGCGCAGCCGGTGCCGATCTGGATCGTCAACTGAGCCGCAGCATGCGTATCGTTTCGAGCGGGCGGCTGCGGCGGATCGCGACTGCGGCGGCGCTCGCAGTCGCTGCGGCATGCGCCACTGCGGCGAACGCCGCGGATCCACCACCGACGCCCGACTACGATGTCGACGCCTGCTGCCGGCTGTGCCCGCGCGCCGGCGACGCGGCATCGTATTCGTCGTCGAAATACCTGGAAGATTTTTCGGTGCTGTTCGAAGGTCGCGACGGCTGGCTGTTCCGTTCGAAGATGGATCTCACCACCACCTTCGACATCACCGACGACAGCCTCGGCGAACTGCGCCGGCTGGTGACCGCGCTGCGGCGGCGTAATACCGAGTTGGTGATCGTCTTTCAACCGCCGCGCGGACTGATGGACCCGCAGCGGATTGCAGCGAACTGGCGCGCCCAGTACGACTTCGATGCCGCACGCCGACAATATGCTGCAGCGCTGCAGAAGCTGCGCTCCACCGGCGCGATCGTGCCGCCACTGGACCGGCTCGCCGATCCGGACAAGAACTACGACTACTTCTTCCGCCGCGATCATCACTGGTCGCCGGACGGTGCCGAGCACACCGCGAAGCTCGTTGCCGAGGCAGTGCGTGCGCTGCCGCAATTCGCCGGTGTGCCGCAAAAGACGTTCTCGACGCACACCTCCGGCATCCTGGCCAAGCCGGGCACGCTGCAGAAGGTTGCCGCGCAGATCTGCGGCGGCGGCTATTCGATGCAGTACGTGCCGGCCTACGTCACCGATGCCGGCGGCGGCGCCCTGCTCGGCGACGAAGCCGCGCCGCAGATCGCGCTGGTCGGCACCAGCAACAGCGACGCCAAGGGTGGCTACAACTTCGCCGGTTTCCTGCAGCAGTATCTCGGTACCGACGTACTCGATGTCGCCATCAGCGGCGGCTCGTTCGAAGGCTCGCTGCTGCATTATCTGCCGAGCGCCGAGTTCCAGAAGAATCCGCCGAAGATCCTGATCTGGGAAATGCCGTACCAGAACTACCCGGGCTCGGATAAAAATCCGCACAAGATTTTCCGCCAGGCGGTGCCGCTGGTGAACGATGGCTGCCACGGCCGGGGAGCCGTGCTATCGAAAACGATGGCGCTGCATGCCGGCAGCAATGAAGTGCTGTTCAACGGTGGCGGCCGCGTGCTGCCGCTGACGGCGCGCGAGTATCAGTTCGATATCCAGTATGACGATCGCACCGTCAAGGACATGAGCACGGTGATCTGGTACGTCGACGGCCGCCGCGAAACCCTGAAACTGCATTTCAACCAGTACGTCGACAACGGTGGCCGCTTCGTCGCCGAACTGCGCGACGACGATCCGGAGCACGGCGCGGAAACCATGCTCGGTCTCACGGTCGAAATGGATCAGGAGCCGGCCAAGCCGGTCAACATCACTGCGCAGCTGTGCGCACGCAGCGATGCCTCGCCCACTGCGGTCGCGCTGTCGGCCATACCCTGAGGTCATATCATGAAGACGCTTCATCGCTTACTCAGCAGCCTTGTACTGGCCGCCGGCACTTTCGCCGCGAGCAGCGTCACCGCGGCGGATGTGCTGGTGCCGCCACCGGGCTACCAGTTGCCCGTTCTGCAGAAGAAGGCCAGTGGTTTCAGTTGTCCGATCATCGGCGCGCCGTTCACGGCAACGCTGGATTTCCCGAGCAAATACGAAGGCTCGGGCAAGGCGCGCGACGCGGTCAATGACTCTTCCGAACGCGAGTACAAGGAGAAGACCAAGCCGATCAACGACACCGAGAAGGGCATCGTCAAAGCGGTCGATAAGTATCTCGACACGGGCGAACCGGCAGCGCTGAAATGCGCGCTCGACGGCTATCTCGCCTGGAGCGGCGCGCATGCATTGCTCGGCGAGGCGGCGAATCACACCGGCAAATCGATCCGCAAATGGACGCTGGCGAGTCTGGCCGGCGCTTATCTGCGCTTGAAGTTCTCCGCCTCGCAGCCGCTCGCCGCCTACCCTGAACAGGCCAAGCAGATCGAGGCCTGGTTCGGCCAGATCGCCGACCGCGTGGTCACCGAATGGAACGAAGACGATCCGCTGCAGAAGATCAACAACCACTACTACTGGGCCGCCTGGAGCGTGATGGCGACCAGCGTGATTCTCAATCGGCGCGACCTGTTCGACTGGTCGACCAAGATGTACGCGATCTTCGCCAAGCAGGTCGATGCTGACGGCTACCTGCCGAACGAGCTGGCGCGGCAGACGCGCGCGCTCGGCTATCACAGCTATGCGTTGACGCCGCTGACAATCATGGCGGCCTTCGGCAAGGCCAATGGCATCAATCTCGCCGCTGCCGGTGATAACGCGCTGCAGCGCGTCGGCGAGCGCACGCTGCAGGGGCTCGCCGATCCGACCGTGTTCGAAAAGAAGACCGGCAGCCAGCAAATCATCGAAGGGCTCGACGATTCCGACTCGAAACTGGCCTGGCTCGAACCGTATTGCTGGACCGTCGGTTGCAGCGCTGCCGCAGCCGAAAAAGCCGCGTCGATGCGGCCGATGAAAAATACCCGCCTCGGCGGCGACGTCAGCCGCGAATTCGCGCAGCGGCCGTGAAGCGTGGCCGGGCGCGCTGCGCTCCGGCCTGCTGTTGGCACCGCGCGGCGCCGGCCGTCTTCAGCGAAAAAGCCGTCGGCACGATGCGGCATCCGCCGCAACCGTGCCGCAGGCGCCGTCGCGCGCTAAGCGCCCTTACCGCTGGCCGCTCTGTTTCTTGGCGTGGATGTTCTGGCTCTGGTGGGTTTCGGACCGGCTGATCTCCGCCTGCTGGTGGGCATTGACATGGCCGTTGGCCGCCGCGTGTTCCTCCAAGCGGTTGCTATCGGCCTGGCCGTGTTCGAGCGAACCGGCCTCGCGGTTGTTCAGTGCACCGCTCTGCAGGCCGTTGGAGATGCGCTGCTGCTGGCTCGCGTTGCGCTGAATATCCGACTGCAGGCGCTGCGACGACTCGGCATTGGGATTGCCGTGCACGGCGTCGTTCTTGTACTCGTGGATGTCCTTGCTGGCTTGTTCCTGCTGCTGATGGATGCGCGCCTGTTCTGCCGGCGTCGGCGCTCCATTCTTCATATCGCGCTGCTCCTGCTGCTCGATGTGTGATTGCTGCTTCTCCAGCCTGGCCGCCTCTTCGGTGGAAAGCTGGCCGGATTTCAGGCCGGCGTCGATGCGCTGCTGCTCGCGCGCATTGATCGCGGCATCCTGCGCGGCCTGCGGACTGGGTGTGCCCTGCGCGAATACCGGAGCGGCGAGCGTGCCCAGCAAAAGTGCTGCCGGGATGGTGTTGCGAAAATTCATGCTGACTCTCCTTGTCTAAAGATTTTGAAACGATGAAGGCGATGCAGTCCTTGCGTCGCCTTCCAATTAGTTTTACCACTCGTTTCCTTAAAAGTCGCTGAATACGATGTTCAAAGAGGAGGCGGGTGCGCGCTGGTCCCTGCCGATCTTTTCGATATATGACATAAGCGCCCGACGCCGCCATTTGCGGTGCCGCCACAAACCCCGCGCCACCGACCCATCGGCGCGGTTGGACGCGAACCACCCGGAAGCCCGACAATATGGGCTTGTAGCGAGCGACGACTGTGACCCTGACGGCAACGAATCCCTGGCGCTTCTGCGTGGCGCCGATGATGGACTGGACCACGCCCGCATGCCGGTATTTCCACCGGCAGGCGAGCCGTCACGCGCGTCTGTATACCGAGATGATCAACGCCGGCGCGATCGTGCACGGCGATGCCGAACGTCACCTGCGCTTCGACGCGGCCGAACATCCGGTCGCACTGCAACTTGGCGGCGCGGAGCCACAGTTGCTGGCACAAGCTGCATCGATCGGCGCTGCATTCGGCTACGACGAAATCAACCTGAATTGCGGTTGCCCCTCGGATCGTGTGCAGGAAGGCCGCTTCGGCGCCTGCCTGATGCTGGAACCGCAGCGTGTGGCCGATTGCGTGCAGGCGATGCGCGAGGTCTGCACCATTCCGGTCACGGTGAAGTGCCGCATCGGCGTCGACGATTCCGCGGACTATGCGTTCCTGCAGCGCTTCGTCGACATCGTCAGCACAGCCGGCGCCAGCACCTTCATCGTGCACGCGCGCAAGGCCTGGTTGAACGGACTGTCGCCGAAACAGAATCGCGAAGTGCCGCCGCTGTCTTACCCGACCGTGCTGCGCCTGAAGCAGGATTTCCCGCAGCTGACGCTGGTGCTGAATGGCGGTCTCAGCACGCTCGATCAATGCGAAGCGCAGCTCGAACAGCTCGATGGCGTCATGCTCGGCCGCGCCGCTTACGATGATCCCTATCTGCTGACCGCGGTCGATGCGCGCCTGTTCGGCGATCGCACCGCACGGCCGAGCCGTGCGCAACTGCTGCGGCGCATGCAGCCCTATGTCGAACGCGAACTCGCCGCGGGCACATCGCTGGCGCGAATCACGCGACATGTCCTCGGCCTGTATCGCGGTGAGCCCGGCGGCCGCGCGTTTCGCCGCGTGTTGTCGGAGCAGGCCCCGCGTGCGGGTGCCGGCTGGCCGGTGATCGAGACTGCACTGGCGGCAACGCTGGCGACTCCGCACGCTGCGGCCGCCTGAACCGATGAGGCCACGCCGGCTCGGATTGCCGGGCGCATTTGCAGCACTCCTGTTGGGCGCTTGTGTCAGCGCCTGCAGCCTGTTCGCACCGGCGCCGGAACCGACGCCACGGGTGCTGCTACAGACTTCGATGGGCGACATCATCGTGCAGCTCGATCGCGAACATGCGCCGCGCAGCGTCGACAATTTCCTGCGCTATGTGCGCGAACGGCATTACGACGGCAGCCTGATTCATCGCGTCGTGCCGGGCTTCGTCATTCAAGGCGGCGGCTACGATGTGGCGCTGCAGGAAAAGCCGGCGCATGCGCCGATCCCGCTCGAAGCCGGCAACGGACTTTCCAATCTGCGCGGCACGCTCGGCATGGCGCGCGACGAAGCACCGGATTCGGCGACCGCCGAGTTCTATATCAATCTCGCCGACAATCTGAAGCTCGATCCGCATCCGGACATTCCCGGACGCGAGCACGGTTACGCAGTGTTCGGCCGCGTCATCGATGGCATGGCGGTGGTCGACCGCATTGCCACAATACGCACCGGCGCGCTCGGTCCGTTCGAGCAGGATGCGCCGCTGAACACTGTCGTGATTGAACACGCCAGACTGTTACCGCGCGTGGCCGCGCAGCCATCTGGCCTAGGGCCATGAGCGGCCCTGGGCCAAGGCGCGGCATCACGCTGCTGTTGTCGGACCTGCATCTGCCGATCACGCCCTCG
>JAQGNU010000046.1 GCA_028291645.1 Nevskia sp. | reverse complement strand
GCCGATATCGATGATGCGGTTGCCGAGACTGTTTCCAGACCGGTGGTTTCGGTATCGAGGACGATCTGGCGGCTCATGTGCCGATCAGATCCTGCGCCGACAGGTCGGACGATGCGCTCATTCCAGTAGCTTGAGCAGCGTGCTCGCGCAACGTCGCATCGAGCCCGATATTGGCAAGACTGTCGGCCAGCTCGTTGCCGACATCGCCGTTGTGCCCCTTGACCCAGCGCCAATCGACCTGGTGGCGCGCCGCCGCCGCATCCAGACGTATCCACAAATCCTGATTCTTCACCGGCTTTTTATCGGTCGTGCGCCAGCCGCGGGCTTTCCAGTTCGGCAGCCATTCGGTGAGGCCCTTCATCACGTAGCTGGAATCGGTATGCAGCGTCACCGCGCAAGGTTCACGCAGCGATTCCAGCGCCATGATCGCGCCCATCAGTTCCATGCGATTGTTGGTGGTCAGCATTTCGCCGCCGCTGAGGCGCTTATCGTGGCCGTTCCAGCGCAGCCACGCGCCCCAGCCGCCCGGACCCGGATTACCGCGGCAGGCGCCGTCGGTGTAGACGATGATCTGTTTCACGCCGGCTTCATTCGTCACGGCGGCTCGCGTCGGGCAACACCGCCGAGCCGCTCGGCACCGCTCCGAGCGTCGGCACCAGTGTCCGCACCTGCGCGCGCGGCAAGCGTGCGATCAGCGACATCGGCAGCACGCGTTTCTTGGCGACGATCAAATAACTCTCCATGAATGGGCTGATCAGACTGCGCAAACCGAACGGTTCGCCGACGCCGCGCGCCGCGCCCCAGGGGAAACCGATGCCGAAACGCCGCACCTGTTCGACTTCGAAATCGAGCAGTTCCAACCAGTCGCCGAGCCGGCCGACGCCGACGAAACGCGCGCCGGGCGGAAATGCCGAATAGCGCGGCCCGAGCCGTTCGCGCAATCCCCACAGGCTGTGCGGATTGAAGCCGAGAATCAGCAGACGGCCGCGATCGGTGAGCGCGCGATTGACCTCGCGCAATACATGATGCGGCTGCTTGGAGAACTCCAGCGTGTGCGGCAGCAGGATTGCATCGACACTCTTGTTCAGCACCGGCAGCTGTTCGGGGCGCGCCAGCGATTGCGCATCGAACTCCGCCAAGGTGCCGAGCACCGCGCGATGCGGCATGTCGGCCGCTTTCAGCAGATCGAGGCCATTGCCCCAGTTGCCGATCTGCAGGATGTGGCGGCCGAACAGGTCCGGCAGGACGCCTTCCAGTTCGCGCTGTTCCAGCGTCAGCAAGCGTTGCCCGCGCGGACTGCGCTGCCAACGCGACAGCGCCAGACGCGAAAATGGCTGGCCGCCGCGGATCGCAAGTTGGTTCGGCATTTGACGCTCCTTCGCTACGTCGCCACGATGCAGCCATGATAAACCCCGCATCCAATCAAGGCACAGCGCGCGTCGACACAAAATACGCGCTCGAAGTCGTGCCGCTGCCGGCGTTCAATGACAATTATCTATGGCTGCTGCACAACGGCCGCGACGCGCTGGTGGTCGATCCGGGCGACGCTGCGGTGGTTGAGCGCGGACTGAACGAGCGCGGCTTGCGACTGGTTGCGATCCTGGTCACACATCATCACGCCGATCACGTCGGCGGCGTCCTCGCACTGAAGGCTAAGTACGCGGTTCCGGTTTACGGCCCACGCGCCGAGGCGCAGCGCATCGCCGGGCTGAGCCAGTTGCTGGACGAACCCGACGCCATCGTTATCGACGCGCTTGGACTGCGGCTCAGCGTGTTGGCAGTGCCGGGTCACACGCTCGGCCATATCGCCTATTACTCGGCCGAGCATGGCTGGTTGTTCTGCGGCGACACGCTGTTCGCCGGCGGTTGCGGACGACTGTTCGAGGGTACGCCGGCACAGATGTATGCGTCGCTGCAGAAGTTCGCGCTGCTGCCGCCGCAGACCCAGGTGTTCTGCGCGCACGAATACACCTTGTCGAATCTCGCCTTTGCGCGCGCCGTCGAACCCGGCAATGTCGCGATCAGAGACGAGATCGAACGCGTCAAAGGTCTGCGCGCCGCTCAGCAGCCGAGCGTGCCCAGCACGATCCAGCGCGAACATGCGGTCAATCCATTCTTACGCTGCGGTGAAACCGAAGCAGTGCAGCAGGCACGCGCGCATACTCGACACAGCCTGCCGGACGAGGTCGCGGTGTTCGCCGAGTTGCGTCGCTGGAAGGATGGCTTCCGCGCCGAACCATGAGCGCGACGAATGCCGCTTGTAGGCTCAATTCAACCGCCTGTTTAGTTGTTGCAGTCGACCTTTCCCCGTTCGCGAACCATTTGCTAGACTCGTCCGACCCATCGGTTCCAGCAGTAAAATTAAAGTAGTTAATGAACCTACGAAACCTATTTTCGGTACGTGGCAAGCTGCTGGTGATGCTGCTCGTAACGGGCGCCGCACAGGCGGCACCGCAGGCTATCCCTACAGCCGACTCCGCTCCGCAGCTCGATCAGAACCTGCAGGTACTCAAGGAAGAGGCCGTCAACATCAAGGCCGAACTGCAGAGTACCGAACAGACCCTGCTGTATCCGGATGCCACCCGGGTGATCATTTACTTCAGCGTGCCGGTGTCGGGACTGCTGGTGCAGAGCATTACCGTCTCGGTCGACGACGGCAGGCCGTTCCAATACAAGTACATCAATGCAGAAGCGATTGCGCTGCAAAGACGCGGCATCCAGCCGCTGGTGAAACTCAATGCCGGCGCCGGCACTCATCGCATCCGTGCCGATATCGTCGCGCAGTTTGCGGATGCGCAAGCCAGTACGCCGCCGTTGGCGGACCATCTCGAAGCCACCTTTACCAAAGCGCGCGCCGCGGCGAATATCGAACTGAGCCTGGCACGTCGCTCCGTCGTCAGTCGTCCGGAACTGGAACTGCACGAGTGGGTGGCTGATAAATGAAACACCTGACGTTCTTTCTGCTCGGCTGCGCCTGCGGCATCGCCAGCGCCTCCGATAGCTACACTATCGGCAGCGATCAGGATCCGCGCGTGCGCGCGTCCGATTTCATGGCCGAGAACCGGCGTTTTCTGGCAGCTTCGACGTCGCTGATCCAGATCCAGAAGGAAGCGCCGCGCCAACAGCTGCCGTCGGAGTATTTTCAGCGGCTCGCCGACGACACGCTCAGTTTCGGCATGCAGAAACGCGCCGAAGTGATTTATCGCGAGCAGAACGCCGGCAGCAACGACCCGGTTATGGTGGCGCGCGCGCGCCTGCGCCGTGCCGAATTCCTCTATGAGCGCGGTTTTCTGCCGGAAGCGAACGCGGAACTGACTTCGCTGCGTCAGCAGTTGCCGTCGCCGCTGATGGTGAACTGGCAGGACCAGATGTCGCGCGTGTTGATGGCCCAGGACCGCTACGCCGAAGCCGTGCAGGTATTGAGCAAGCCGGACAACGCCAACGATCAAAGCGGTTACATGCGCTATAACCTGGCGATCGCGCTGCTCAAATCCAATCATGTCGACGAAGGCGTCAACTTGCTCGATCGCGTCGGCCTGCGTCGCGCAACCGATTCGGAAGGCTTGGCGCTGCGCGACAAAGCCAATCTGACGCTCGGCTACTACTGGCTGAAGCGGCAGCAAGGCGGTTCGGCGATTCCGATCCTCGATCGCATCCGCACCACCGGGCCCTACTCCAACCGTGCACTGCTCGGTCTCGGCTGGGCCTATCTGGCGCCGGAAGGCGACAAGCAAAGACGCATGAAATTGCAGGATGATTCGTCCGGCTCCGATTCGAAGTCGTTCTCGACGATCGGTTCGATCCTGCGCCCCGGCTACCTCAATACCGATATCTACAAGCGCGCCGGTCTGCGCCCGTTCCAGCTGAATCGGGTCGATCCGAATGACGAAGCAGCGTTGAAGAAGGCGCTGGTACCCTGGGTCGAGCTGGTCAGCCGCGATCCGATCGACCCGGCCGTACAGGAAGGCCTGCTGGCGATTCCATATGTGCTCGATCGTCTTGGCGCGCATATCCAGGCGCAGCAATACTACGAGAAGGCGATCGCCGCGCTGGAACAGACCCGCGTCAATCTGGATCAGGCGATTCTCAGCATCCGCTACGGCCGCATGGTCGATACCATCATCAGCCGCAACGGCGATGCCGACAGCGGCTGGGTATGGCGGTTGAAGGATTTGCCGGACGCGCCGGAAACCTTCTATCTGCAGACGCTGCTGGCGGATCATCCGTTCCAGGAAGCGATCAAGAACTTCCGCGACATCCGTCTGCTGCTCCGCGACACCGATGCCGAACGGCAGCGCATTCTCGATCTCCAGGCCGCCTACGACACGCGGGTCAAGCAACCGGTGACGCAGCGCGAACTGCAGCAGCGCATCGGTGCGCTCAGCAAGGACGCCAATCTGGGTTACCAGCCGGACGTCCGCCCGCAGTTGCAGATGGCGCAGATGCTGGTCGCCGCGCCGTACGAAGACAAGGCCGCAAACGTCGCACCGCAGCCGCCACCGGTGAAGCTGCAGCTGCCGAATGCACCGACCAAGTTCGATGGACCGTATGAGCGTCTGGAAGCTTTGAAGGCACGTCTCGATACGCTCAGCCCGAAACTGAAAGTCGCCGAAGAAGCCGGCTCCAAGCTGCTGCAGAAAATCGCGTTGAACGATCTCGATGCACAGCGCAAACTCAATGAGCAGTATCTGGTCGAAGCGCGTTTCGCATTGGCGCGAATCTACGATCGTCAGGCGCATGGAGAGGCTCCTTGAAGTCGCGCTACGTTGCGGCACCGCTGCTGCTCGCCGCGCTCGCTTCCTGTTCCAGTGAGCCGCAGAGAAAATCCGGACCGTCGATCCGTACGCTGACCAAGCAGCAGGCGCCGGCGGCCGACAAGCTGCCGGTGGTGCCGTCGGAGCAAGTCGCCGCCGATCCGCAGAAGGCGGTCGAGAACTACCAGAAGCTGCTGGCACTGCACCCGGATCAGAAAACCCGCAGCGAAGCGCTGCGGCGTATCGCCGATCTCGGCGTGCAGACGCAGGACAGCGCGGGCAATCCCGACGCCGCTGCTTTGCAGCGCTCGATCGGCATCTATCAGAAGCTATTGCAGGAACAACCGAACGATCCGAACAACGACCGCGTGCTGTATCAGATGGCGCGGGCTTATCAGAATGGCGGCGACGTCGAGCGCGCCCTGCAGACCTTGCAGCGCCTCGAACAGCAGTACCCCAATTCAACCGTGATCGCCGACGCGCACTTCCGCGGCGGCGAAATGCTGTATCAGCTGAACCGCTTCCCCGAGTCCGAAAAAGAATATCGCGCCGGGATGGTGTTCGGTCTCGGCTCGCCGTTCTACGAGCCGGCCCAATACAAGCTCGGCTGGAGCCTCTACAAGCAGCAGCGCTATGCCGAAGACATCACCGTATTCTTCGACATCCTGACGCGCCTGCTGCCACCGGGCGAACTGGAAAACACCAAGGCCAGTCTGGCGCAGGTCGCGCCCGGCAAGGTCGATATGGCGCATGACTCGCTGCGCGTGGTCGCCCTGTCGTTTGCCGAACTCGGCGGCGGCAAGGGCATCCGCGACTACTTTGCACGCCGTGGCGCTGAGCCGGCGTTCTATCCGCTGGTGTACAACGCGCTCGGTGAACTGTTCCTGGAGAAGCGTCGCTACACCGACGCCGCCAATGCCTATGCGGCGTTCGTGCAGGCACATTCGTCGAGCCCGCTGGCGCCGACGTTCCAAACCCGCGTCATCGGTGCGTTCGAGCAAGGCGGCTTCAGCGATCAGGTGGTGGCCGAGAAAGAACGCTACGTCAACCTCTACTCGCCGGGAGCGGCCTATTGGTCGGGCCGTACACCGTCAGACGATGTGATCGTCGCCGTCCGCAACGATCTGGAGGATCTGGGGCGCCACTATCAGGCGCGTGCGCAAGGCGAGAAACAGAAAGACGCCAATGCGGCGCGCAACGATTTCAGCGCTGCGGCCAACTGGTACAGCAAGATCATCGCGCTGTATCCGAACGATCCGAAGCTGCCGGAAGTCAATCTGCTGCTGGCCGATTCGCTGTATGACGGCGGTCGCACGCGCGAAGCCGCCGAACAGTATATGAATACTGCCTACAGCCGCGGCAATCATCCGAAAGCCGCCGAAGCCGGGTATGCCGCCGTGCAGGCTTATCAGCGCCTGGCCACCGAGGTGCAAGCAGCCGAGCGTCCTGCAGTACTGCGCAACTCGGTCGCTGCCACCACCAAGCTGGCCGACACCTTCCCGACGCATCCGCAAGTCGCTTCGGCCTTGACCCGCGCCGCGCAGGATTTGCTTGAGCTGAAGGATTACGACAACGCCGTGGCGATGGCAAAGCGGGTACTGCAGGTCAATCCGCCGCCCTCACCCGAGTTGCGCGGACAGGCTTTGGGCGTCGTCGCCGACGCCGGCTTTGCGCGCGGCGACTATGCCGGCTCCGAAGCGGCCTACAGCAGCCTGCTGCAACAGACCGCACCCGGCAGCGCGCAGCGCAAGGTGGTGGTCGAACAGCTAGCGGCGTCGATCTACAAGCAGGGCGAAGCGGCGCGCAAGGCCGGTGATCTGCGGGCCGCCGCGAATCACTTCCTGCGCATCGGTAACGTCGTGCCAGACGCGAGCATTCGTCCGAATGCCGATTACGACGGCGCCACCGCGCTGGTCGCGCTGCAGGACTGGCCGGCGGCGGAGCAGGCGCTGGAAGCGTATCGCGCGCGCTATCCGAACAATCCCTTGAGCGCGGATGCCGACAAGCAGTTGGCGGCCGCCTATCAGAAGGACAACAAGCCGGCGCAAGCCGCAGCGGCTTATCAGCGCATCGCTGCACAGCAGACCGAGTCGCCGGACACGCGCCGCGAAGCGGCCTGGCTGACCGCGAAGCTGTACGACGGCGCGCATCAGCCGGCGCAAGCGGCGGCAGCTTACGAGTCATATCTCAGCAGCTATCCGCAACCGCCCGATCGCGCGATGGAAGCCCGTCAGCATCTGGCCGACTATGCGTTGTCGATCAACGATCGCACGCGCTACGCGTTCTGGCTGAATGCCATCGTCGGCACCGATAGCGGCGGCGCGGCCAACTCGCCGTACCGCCTGCAGGCTGCGCAGGCGGTGCTCGAACTCGGTCGCATCGCGGCCGCCGACGCACGCCGCCTGCAGCTGTCGTTGCCGATCAACAAGAGTCTGCCGGTGCGCAAGCAAGCCACCGAAACGGCGGTGCAATATCTGACGCGTGCGGCCGGTTACGGCTTCGCCGAAACCACCACTGCCGCGACCTACGAGCTCGGCACCGTTTACCAGGATTTCGGTAAAGCACTGCGCGATTCGGAGCGTCCGCACAATCTCGGCGCCGCCGAACGTGAACAATACGATCTGCTGCTGGAAGAACAGGCCACGCCGTTCGATGATCAAGCCATCCACGCCCACGAGGGCAACCTGGAGCGCGTCAAGCAGGGCCTATGGAACGAATGGATTCGCAAGAGCGTAGACGCGCTCGCCGTGTTGGCGCCGGTCAAATACGCCAAACGCGAACTGCGTCAGGAGACTTATGAAACCCTCCCCTAGCATCCTCGCGATGACGCCGCAGCCGCAGGTATTGCTCGGCGCCTTGCTGCTGGCGGGCCTGGCCGCATGTGCCGGTCCTGCGAGTCGCGGCGGCTCGAGCGGCAGTCCACCGCCGCCGGCAACCAGCGCCAACGCGCCGGCTGCGCCGGTGGCCAACACCGCCATACAGGGCGACGCCAACAAACGCTTTCAGGACGCCCTGCAGCTGATGCACGAACACAAATCGGACGAAGCGCAGGCGGCACTCGAAGCACTGGTCAAGGACTTCCCGAATCTTTCGGGTCCGCAGACCGATCTTGGTATCGTCTATGCGCGCGCCAAGCAGCGTGACAAGGCGTTCAACAGCTTCAACAAGGCGATCGCCGCTAATCCGAAGAACGCCACCGCCTATGATTGGCAGGGCATTCTGTATCGCGAAAGCGGTGATTATGCAGGCGCCGAACGCGCCTATCTGCAAGCGCTGTCGGCGCAGCCGGACTATGCTGGGGCGCATTTGAACTTGGCCATTCTGTACGACGTCTACCTGAAGCGGCCGCAGGATGCGGCTGCGCAATACCGTGAGTATCAACGTCTGGCTGGAGCCAACAAACCGATCGTGACCGCCTGGATCAACGAGCTGCAGCCGCCTGCTGTGGTCCCGCCATCTGGCGCCGCGACTTCACCAGCTGTGGTCACGCCGTCTAGCGGGAGGCCCGCACCATGAAAACCGCAACTTCGATCATCACCAGCGTCTGGCTAATCGGCAGCGCCGCCGCATTGAGCGCAGCGAGTGCCATTGCGCAGGGACCGAGCCCGACCGTGCAAGCGCCGCCGCCTTCGATCACCAGTTCAAGCGACGACGCCGGCCCGATCTCGGTGGCGCCGCCGGACACGCCGGCACAGCCATCCGCAGCAGTGGCCGAAGGTGAGTCCGGCACCACCGTGGTGGGCGACAAGGAAGCGCCGATCGGCCTCTACATCACGCCCTGGAAAGACGGCTACGCCGAGCACGGACTCGATCGCCCGGCGCGCTTCGTCGATGTCGATACCTCGCCGATCGATCCGGACACTTTCCAGCGCCGCATCAATTACTACAACGTCATCACCGACTACCGCGAAGCGCATCTCGCCAGCGGCAAATAGCCCGGTCATTTACAGTTCACTACTCGCTACCCGTCTTAACCGAACCGCAAGGGGATTTCGTTATGGAGTTATTCGCCAAGATCAGTCTTTTTTTCCAGGCTGGCGGCACGTTTATGTTTCCAATCGCCGTGGTTGCGGTGTTCGGCCTGGCCATCGTCATCGAGCGCTTCGTCTATCTGCAAAAAGCGCAGAGCGAGAACCGCACGCTGTGGGCCAAGCTGCTGCCGCTGGTGAATAGCGGCCGCTTCGAGGAAGCCGAAAAGCTCGCCGCCGGCTCGCACACTGCGATCGGTCGCGTACTCGGCTACGGCATCTCGCGCTCGCGCGGTGCCACCAATCGCGAAGAAGTCGAAACCGCGATGGAAGAGAGCCTGATGGAAGTGACGCCGCAGTTGGAGCGTCGCACCCACTGGCTGGCGACGTTCGCCAACGTCGCCACGCTGCTCGGCCTGCTCGGCACCATCATCGGCCTGATCCACGGTTTTGCCGCGGTCGGCGATGTCAACCCGAGCCAGAAGCAGGATCAGCTCGCCGCCTCGGTGTCGGTAGCGATGAACTGCACCGCCTTCGGTCTGATGACGGCGATTCCGTTCATGCTGCTGCACTCCTGGCTGCAGTCGAAGACCGACGAACTGGTCGACAGCCTGGAAATGGCTTCGGTGAAGTTCCTCAACAGCCTCGGCCTCAAGAGCTAATGCCCGTCGCATTGCAGATCGCTAGCCGCTACGTGGCAAAGGCACCGCAGCCATGATGCATGGTCTTTCGCGAGATACCCGTCGCTCGCTCAAGCGCAGCATGCGGCGCAAGCGCGCGAACGAGCTCAACATCGTGTCGATGATCGACATCCTGACGGTGCTGATCTTCTTCCTGCTGGTGAACTCGATCGGTGTGTCGATCCTCGGCGTCAATCTGCCCGCCGATACGACAACGCCGCCGAAAGACCCGCCGCGCGCGCTCAGCGTGGTGATCCGTCCCGACAGCCTGTTGCTGGGTGATCGCGGTGGCGCCATCAAAGTTTTTCCGAACACCACTACCGGTTACGACCTGATCGGCCTCAACAACTTGCTGCAGCAGGTTAAAGAGCGTACGCCGGACGAAAGCAAGATCACGCTGCTGCTGGAACCGAATATTCCTTACGACGCTTTGATCCAGGTGATGGATGCGGTGCGTACCGCACGCAGCGCGGACGGCAAGCAGGATCTTGATTTGTTCCCGGCGATCTCGCTGGGCGACGCTCCCAACGCAGGCCCCGTCGCGGCGGCGTCACCGTGAGTCTGAACCTTAATCGCGCCCCATGAGCAAGCAGACCATCCGCTCCGGTTACAAGCGCAATCGCCTGATGCGGCGAGCTGCCAAACGTGACGCCGTGCCTCTGAACCTGGTGTCGATGATCGACGTGTTCACGACGCTGGTGTTCTTCCTATTGATCACCTCCACCAGTGCCGCCACTGTGCGTACGCCGCATTCGCTGCAGCTGCCGCAATCGGTCACGCACGATCCGCCGCACGACGTGCCGGTGCTGACCATCACCGAGACCGACATCCAGTTGCAGGGTGCGCACGTAATGACGGTCGAAGAAGCGGAAAAAACCGTGGGCAATATCCTCGGAACCTTGGAAACGCAGCTCGAAGCAGTGCCGCTGGTGAAGGCCGAAGGCACCGAAGTGGCGGGCGACACCCGCGGCGAAATCAACATCATGGCCGACAAGGAACTGCCCTACTCGCTGGTCAAGAAGCTGATGGCCACTGCCGGCGCAGCCAAGTTTGCGCAGATTTCGCTGTCGGTTGAGCATCATGCCGGCGGGGTTGGCGCACCATGAGCGCACAGAACATCGGTCTGCGTCGCCAGATTCACTGGGAAAGCTGGGCACTGACCGCAGAAGCCGATCGCCGCTTCCGGCGTATCGTGCTGATCACCGCGCTCTCCGCGGTGATCCTCGGCATCCTGTTCTCGCTGATCAAGATCATCGAGCCGGAGCGTCCGCCGGAGACGTTCAACAGCACGCGCTACGCCGAATTGCTGCGGCCGAAAGTGCCGGAGAAACCGGCGCCGACACCGGTCAAGGAAGAGCCGACCAAGCCGGCGCCGAAAGAAGCGGCCAAGCCGGAACCGAAACAGCAGCCGAAGCCGGTCAAGCAGGAAGAGCCGAAACCGGCACCGGACAAAACCGTCGAAGCGCGCAAGATCGCCGAGAAGTCCGGCATCCTGGCGCTGAAGGATCAGCTTGCCGGATTGCGCGATTCGACGCTGCCGACGGTCAATGATCAGCCCTTGATCACCGGCGCGCTGACGTCGAAGGGCGCCGGTGCGGCCGGCAATCCGGACGCGATCGCGGCCTCGGCTCGAAATGCCAGCGGCGGCATCGGCGGCAATCAGATTGGTGTCTCCGGCACACAGGGCGGCGCCGGCGTCGGTACGCGGCAGACCGGTGCGGTCTCCAGCGGCATCGGCTTCGGCAAAGGCGCCAATGGTCCCGGCGGCAGCGGTACAGCGGGACGCAGTCGCGCCGAAATCCAGGAAGTGTTCGACCGTAACAAGGGCGCGATCTCCTCGATCTTCACGCGTGCGCAGCGCGCCAATCCGGATATGGCGAACAGCGGCAAGATCACGTTCAGCCTGACGATCGCACCGAACGGCTCGGTCACCAGCTGCACCATCATCTCGAGTTCATTCCACGATCCGGATCTTGAACGTCAAGTCATCGAGCGCGTCAAGCTGATGAACTTCGGTGCCAAGAACGTGCCGCCGTTCACCGATCCGAACTACCCGCTGACTTACATCTCCGGCTGATCGTTCCTCCAAGCCACAAGCAGAAAGACGATGGGATTTCTCAGCGGTAAGAAAGCTTTGATCACGGGTATCGCCAGTACGCGCTCGATCGCCAGCGGCATCGCCGAGGCAATGTATCGCGAGGGCGCGGAACTGGCTTACAGCTATCAGGGCGAGAAGTTGAAGTCGCGCGTCGAGGATCAGGCGCATGCGACCAAGTCGTCGCTGGTGCTGCCATTGGACGTCACCCGCGACGCCGATATCGAAGCGGTGTTCAAGGCGATCAAGGATGCCTGGAGCGGCATCGACATCGTCATCCACTCGATCGGCTTCGCACCGCGCGAACTGCTCGCCGGTGGTTACCTGGAAACGGTGACGCGCGAAGGCTATGCGATGGCGCACGATATTTCGGCCTACAGCTTCGCGGCACTCGGCAAAGCTGCGCGGCCGCTGATGCAGGGCCGAGCTGCGGCGCTGCTGACGCTGACCTATCTCGGCGCCGATCGTGCCGTGCCGCAATACAACGTGATGGGTCCGGCCAAGGCCAGTCTCGAAGCCAACGTGCGCTACATGGCGGCGGAACTGGGACCGGAGAACATCCGCGTCAACGGCATTTCCGCCGGACCGATCAAGACGCTCGCAGCCGCCGGCATCAAGGGCTTCCGCGGCATGCTCAGCGTTGCCGAGAAAGTTTCGCCGCTGCGCCGCAACGTGACGATCGAAGAAGTCGGCAACACTGCCGCCTTCCTGGTATCGGATCTGGCGTCGGCGATTACCGGCGAAATCATCTACGTCGATGCCGGCTATCGCAACGTCGGCCTGCCCTACGTTTCCGAAAGCGGCGAGTAGGTCGCCGGCGATCGATGACTGCGGCACTGAACTAGTTCGGCGCCTGCAGGATTCCCGTTTCACCTTCGAGCCGCGCGACGACAACAGTCGCGCAGGAATCGCCGTAGACGTTGACCGCGGTGCGGCACATGTCGAGCACGCGATCGACTGCGAGAATCACGCCGAGTCCTTCCAGCGGCAGGCCGATCGCGCCGAGAATCACCGAGATCGCCACCAGGCTTGCCGAAGGAATGCCGGCCACGCCCATCGACGTCAGCACCGCCATCAGCACGATTACGAACTGCGTGGCGAAGCTCAGCTCGATGCCATAGGCTTGCGCCAGGAACATCGCGACGACGCATTCGTACAGCGCGCTGCCGTCGAGATTGATCGCCGAACCCAGCGGCAACACGAAACTGGTGACGCGCGCCGATACGCCCGCGCGGTTCTGCAGACAATCCATCGTCACCGGTAAGGTGCCGGCGGAGGTGCTGCTGGAAAACGCCGTCAGCAGCGCCGGGCTCATTGCGCGCAGATGCCGCCATGGCGAAACGCGCGCAATCAATTTCAGCGTCAGCCCAAGTCCCACGAACATCTGCAGTGCGAGACCGCCGAGCACGGTGACGAAGAACAGCGCGAGCGGTCTGATCGCATCCCAGCCGGTGGCTGCGACAGTTTTAGCAACCAGCGCGAACACGCCCAGCGGCGCAGTCATGATCACCAGTCCAGTGACACCCAACATCGCACCGCGCAGCCCGCCCCAGAAGCGCCGCTGCGATTCGGCCAGTTCGGTCGGCAAACGCGAGGCGAAGTAACCGTACAGCAGGCTGAAGAACACGATACCGAGCAGATTGCCGCTGGCCGCGGCTTCGATCAGGTTCGCAGGCACCATGCGCTGGAACACGCCGATGATGTCGCCGACGCCGTGACCGCCAAGCTTGGCGCGAATGTCGTCGCCGGCGGCGTTGAGTCCGAGACGATCGCCGGCCGGCAGGCCGTCGATGATGCCGGGATGAATCAGGTTGACCATCAACAGGCCGATCAACACCGCCATCAGGCAGGTCGACAGGTAGTAGATCATCGCGCGTGTCCCCATACGGGTCAGCGCGCTGCCGTCGGATAGCCCCAGCAGCGCGTGGATGATGGAGGCCATGATCAAGGGCACCACCACCATCTTCAACGCATTCAGGAACAGGCTGCCGACGAAATCGCAGGCGGCGACGAACCAAGCCAGTTGTCCGAGCGTGCTGCCGGCGATGACCGCAAGCAGCAGCGCGATCCCCACCTGCCAATGCAGTTTCAGCCGAGGCTGGCGCGCTGCCGGCTCCATTCAGGTTGGGCGAGCACGCGCCTTACGGCGTCGGCTCCGCCTTGTCCGTATTCGGCTCGGCCTTGCGCTTCACCTTGATCTGCTTCTCCATCGCCGCGAGGAAGGCTTCCAGTTCCGAACCGGCCTGGGCATCGCGCAACTTCACGCTGTCGCGCTGAAAGTCGGTGGTGCCCGGCGTCGGCGGTGTGCCGTCATCGGTCACCGATTGCAGCGCGACTACGGCGACATCGCCGTTGCTCAGCGTGATCTTGCCGACGCTGGGCTTGTTGTCGATCGGATGCGGCATCTTGAACAGCGCATCCAGCAGTGCCTGATCACCTTCCTTGGCATCGCGCTTGGCTGGAGCCGGCGTGACCACTTCCAGATTCTTGGCCTTCGCCGCGACATCGAGCGCCTGACCACCGTTGACGGCGGCAACCAGCGCGGCGGCATCGGCATCGGCTTTGGCCTTGGCTGCCTTGAGCTTCAGTTCGTCACGGATCTTGTCGGTGACTTCCTTCAATTCCAGCGTGCGCGGTGCTTCGTATTCGGCCTTGCGAATGACGACGAGATGCGTCGAGTCGATTGCGATCGGCTTGCTGTTCTCGCCGTCCTGCGTGATCTCGCGTGAGAACGCCGCGGTGATCACCGTAGGATTGGCGGCAATGCCGGCGCCGCCGCTGCGAGCGAACCAGTCGCTGGTCTTCGGCGTCAGGTTGAGCGCCTTGGCGGCGGCATCGAGCGAATTCGGATTTTCGAAGCTGAGCTGTTCGAGTTGCTGCGATTCGTCGGAGAAACGCTGTGCGGCGTCCTTCTGACGGTAGAGTTCGAGCAGCTGCTTCTGCACGTCCGCATCTTCGAACGCCGCAGTCTTGGCCGGCTTCAGCTCGGTTAGCTTGATCAGATGCCAGCCGAACTCGGTTTCGACCGGCTCGCTGACTTCGCCCGCTTTCAACTCGAACAAAGCCGCTTCGAACTTCGGCGTCAGCGTGCCGTGCTTGATCCAGCCCAGATCGCCACCCTTGTTCTTGGAACCCGGATCATCCGAATTCTGCTTCGCCACATCGGCGAAATCGGCACCCTGTTTGATCTTGTCGTACAGCGCCTGCGCCTGCGCCTTCGACGCTGACTTGTCGGCGCCGAAGCTGATCAGGATGTGGCTCGCGCGGCGTTCTTCCGGGGTCGAAAACGCACTCGCCTTCTGCGCTTCGTACATCGCTTTCAGAATTTCGGTCGACGGCGCGGTGGCCGGCGGAAAGGCCGCAATGTCGAGTTCGAGATACGTCAGCTTGATGCGTTCCGGCGCCTGATAGCGCGTCTTGTTGTCTTCGTAGGACTGCTTGATCTGTGCGTCGGTGACTTCGACCGAGCCGGCATACTTGGCCGACGGCAGCGTTACATAGCTATAGCTGCGCTGCTGATGCGCAAGTCGCCAAGCCTGCCGCGATTCTTCCGCGGACACGAACGCGCTATCGAGCACCACATCGCGTAGCTGCTCTTTCGGCAGGCGATCACGCTGCAGCGCTTCGAAACTCTCCGGCGTCGCGCTGTTCTGCAGCAGCACGTCGCGATATCGCTGCGCCGAGAAACGACCGTTCTCCTGGAACTGCGGCACGGTTTCCAGGAATTCGCGCAAAGCGGCGTCATCGAGGCGGTAGCCGGCCTTGCGCGTGTATTGATCGAACACGATGCGCGAGATCATGCCCTTCAGCACCAGATCGCGCGTCTTCACCGCATCGATCTGATCGGCGCGGAAATTCTCGCCCTGCAAGGACTGCAAACGACGATAGTACTGCTCGTATTCGTTGCGGAACTGGCCCTGCGTGATGTCGACGCCGCCGAAATGCAGGCCGAGCACACCGGTGCCGCCGACGGTGGCAACGACCGGATCGCTATCGCCGGTCTCGAACGACTGAATGCCCCAGATTGCGAATGGCACCGAAATCAAGCCGATGATGACCCAAACGATGGGCCCGGTCAGACGGTCGCGGATGGTCTGCAGCATAGATCTCTTATACCTGAACGTTGGCGAAAAGCTGCTTGTGTGAATAGTCGGCGCCAGGGATGGCGCCGTCTTGTACAGGATGTATACCCCTTCGTCTTGTACAGGACGTACATATCCGCCACATACAAAAAAAGCGCTTGAGAGCGCTTTTTTTGTATGTGGCGGAGCGGACGGGACTCGAACCCGCGACCCTCGGCGTGACAGGCCGATACTCTAACCGACTGAGCTACCGCTCCGCGCTTGAACCAACTTTACTGCTTGCTCTAATGCTTGGTGGGTGCTGACGGGTTCGAACCGCCGACCCCCGCCTTGTAAGGGCGATGCTCTACCGACTGAGCTAAGCACCCCCATCACGACCCGGCCTCGATAAAATCTACGGAAGCCGTGAAGGTCGATCATTTTACGGCGTCTTTGAACGCCTTACCAGCTTTAAATGAAGGATTTTTGCTGGCGGAGATTTTCAAAGGCGCGCCAGTCTTCGGATTGCGGCCAGTACGGGCTGCACGCTTGCGTACAGCGAAGGTGCCAAAACCGACCAAGGAAACCTTGTCGTTCTTCTTCAGCGCTTTTGTCACCACTTCAAAAAATGCATCGACCGCTTTGCCGGCATCTGCCTTGGAAAGGTCAGTCTTACTGGCAATAGCCGCAACAAGATCAGCTTTGTTCATGTAGGTGATTCCCCTCTGGTATGAGTCGGCTCGAACGCCGGGCGCAGTCGCTTGGTTTTGGCCTTATCCCCCCAAGCCTCACCAGACATCGTCGCAGACGATGACCCAGCGGTGAATGAAAGCAGGCGTTGGAACCGTCAGGCTTTATACCAAGCGCGGACTACGAGCGTCAACGAAACTGTAAGAAATAAAACCTGAGAGGGCGCAAGGTCAAAGTGCGCGCAGAGCCCAGCATAAACATAGATCGGCATGATTTCGGCCGATCAGCGTGGCAACCCAATTTGCGTTCGCGAAAACTCGGGCGGCGCAGCGACGCGCCACCCGATCAGGGCACGCGCAATCAATGCGGGCGCAAGGCTTCCGTCGCCGACTTCGGTGGTTCGGCCGCCGCTTCGCTTGCCGGCTTCGGTTCCGGCACGCGTTCGAGTGCCAGCCGCAGCACGTCCTCTACCCAGCGCACCGGCTCGATGTCGAGCTTGGCCTTGATGGTATCGGGAATCTCGGCGAGGTCTTTCAGATTTTCCTGCGAGATGATCACCGTGCGAATGCCACCGCGCTGCGCGGCCAACAGCTTTTCCTTGAGTCCGCCGATCGGCAGCACTTCGCCGCGCAGCGTGATTTCGCCGGTCATCGCCACATCCGCACGCACCGGAATATTGGTCAATGCCGACACGATCGCGGTGCACATCGCGATGCCCGCACTCGGACCATCTTTCGTCGTCGCGCCTTCCGGCACGTGCACGTGGATGTCGTTCTTCTGATAGAAGTCCGGATCGATACCGAGCGTCTTGGCGCGCGAACGCACCACCGTCAGCGCCGCCTGAATCGATTCCTGCATGACGTTGCCGAGCGAGCCGGTCTGGGTCAGCTTGCCCTTGCCCGGCGACAACGCGGCTTCGATCGACAGCAACTCGCCACCGACTTCGGTCCACGCCAGCCCGGTGACCTGGCCGACCTGGTTCTTCTCTTCGGCGCGGCCGTAACGGAAGCGCTGCACGCCGAGATACTTGTTCAGATTCTTCTCGCTGACCTTGAGCTTCTTCTCGGTCGGCTTCAGCAGAATCTGCTTGACCACCTTGCGCGCGATCTTGCTGATCTCGCGCTCAAGATTGCGCACGCCGGCTTCACGCGTGTAGAGCCGCACGATGTCGCGGATCGCGCCGTCGTTGATCTCCAACTCGCTGTCCTTCAGACCATTGGCCTTGATCTGCTTCGGCACCAGATAGCGCTTGGCGATGTTGAGCTTCTCGTCCTCGGTGTAGCCCGGGATACGGATCACTTCCATGCGATCGAGCAGCGGGCTCGGGATGTTCAGCGTGTTGCTGGTGCAGACGAACATGACGTCGGAAAGATCGTAATCGACTTCCAGATAGTGATCGGCAAATGTATTGTTCTGTTCCGGATCGAGCACTTCCAGCAGCGCAGACGACGGATCGCCACGGAAGTCCATGCTCATCTTGTCGATCTCGTCGAGCAGGAACAGCGGATTCTTGACGCCGATCTTGGCCATGCTCTGCACGATCTTGCCCGGCATCGAACCGATGTAGGTGCGACGGTGGCCGCGAATCTCGGCTTCGTCGCGCACACCACCCAAGCTCATGCGGGTGAACTTGCGGTTGGTCGCCGCCGCGATCGAGCGGCCCAGCGAAGTCTTGCCGACGCCCGGCGGACCGACCAGGCACAGGATCGGGCCCTTCAGCTTTTTCACGCGGCTCTGCACCGCGAGATATTCGAGGATGCGTTCCTTGACCTTATCCAAGCCGTAGTGATCGGCATCGAGCTGCGTCTCCGCTTTCGGCAGATCGATCGTCGCCTTGGTGGTCTTCTTCCACGGCACCTGCGTCAGCCAGTCGAGATAATTGCGCACGACGGTGGCTTCGGCCGACATCGCCGGCATCATCTTCAGCTTGTTGAGTTCGGCATTGGCTTTGGTCTTGGCAGCCTTCGGCATGCCGGACTTTTCGATCTTGCGCGCCAACTCTTCCTGTTCGTTCGGCGCATCCTCGAGTTCACCCAACTCTTTCTGGATCGCCTTCATCTGCTCGTTCAGGTAGTACTCGCGCTGGTTTTTCTCCATCTGCGATTTCACCCGGCCGCGGATCTTCTTCTCGATCTGCAGCACGTCGATCTCGCCTTCGAGTTGACCCAGCACGTATTCGAGACGCGCTTTCGGTTCGGCCAGCTCCAGCACTTTCTGCTTGTCTTCCAGCTTCAGGTTCAGATGCGCGGCGATGGCGTCGGCCAGGCGACCCGGCACGTCCATGCTGGACAGCGACGGCAGCAGCTCCGCCGGTACTTTCTTGTTGAGCTTGACGTACTGCTCGAAAGTCGACACCGCGGCACGCATCACCGCGTCGGCCTCGCTGCCGGTCTGCGCGTCGTCCGCCGGCAGCGGCTCGAACTCGGAGATCAGGTAGGGATCGGTTTCGATCAGCCGCGTCATCCGCGCGCGCTGCGCGCCTTCGACCAGCACTTTGACGGTGCCATCGGGCAGCTTCAGCAGCTGCAGGATGCTGGCGAGCGTGCCGGTATCGTAGAGGTCGTCGGCACCCGGCTCGTCGGTATCGGCATGCTTCTGCGCCACCAGCAGGATGCGCTTGCCATCCTGCATCGCAGCGGTCAGCGCCTTGACCGACTTCTCGCGGCCGACGAATAACGGAATCGCCATGTGCGGATACACCACCACGTCACGCAGCGGCAGGACGGGAGCGATACGGTCATTGCTTGTAGACACGGATAACCTCGGCAAGAAAAGTGAGCCGGTTCTGCGAAACAGTCACGGCGTGACACCAGCACAGAACAACAATACGAACGCTTCGGCCTGATTCAAGGGCAGCGTCGGCTTAACCACGGCAGTTCCATAAGAAGGATTGTAGTGCACCGCGCCGGGTCTTGAATGAACCGGCGGCGCCGTCGCGCCGCACCTGCCGCAGCGGGTCGAAACGCCCAGGTCACCGTATAGCTGACGACTGCGGCGGCGGCTCTAAGGGCATCCCGCGCTGAAGCAAGCCGCGCCAAGCAAACCCTACACCGTGGGCTTATTCGACGTCACCCAAGCGGCGCCTGCACACTGCTGCCGCTTCGGGCGACGATTCGCGCAAATAGCGCGGCGCTCGGCGCGCTGCCGGCAGCAGTGCTTCGCCGGCCCGGGCGCAGCCGGTGCGCAGCAATTCGCTCATCGCCGCAGCCGGCAGCGAGCGACTGAAATAATGTCCCTGTATGGCATCGCAGCCGTGCGTGATCAGGAAATCCAGCTGTTCGCGGGTCTCCACCCCCTCGCCTATGGTCTTTAGTTTCAACGATCTGGCCATCGCGATGATCGCCAGTGCGATCGATGCCGCATCCCTGTCGACGGTGAGATCCTGAATGAACGACTGATCGATCTTGATGACGTCGATCGGGAAGCGCTTCAGATTGCTGAGGCTCGAATAGCCGGTGCCAAAATCATCCATCGCCAGCACCACGCCTTGCGCCTGCAATTGCCGCAGCGTACCGATCACTGCTTCCGGGTTCTGCATCAGCCCGCTTTCGGTCAGTTCGATCTGCAGATGGCGCGCCTGCAAGCCGCTATCGGCCAATACGCTCTGCACCAACTGCAGAATGTCGCGCTGGTAGAACTGACGCGCCGATACATTCACCGAAACCGCCAGCTCGGCATGTCCGGCCAAATGCCAGCGCTTCAATTGCGCGCAGGCGGTTTTGATCACCCACTCACCGATCTGTAGGATCAGGCCGGTCTCTTCCGCCAGCGGAATGAAGCGGCTGGGCGGCACGATGCCCAACTCCGGATGACGCCAGCGGATCAGCGCCTCGACGCCACTGATGGCACCACTCGCGGTTTCGATCTGCGGCTCGTAATGCAGTTCGAATTCGTCGCGATCAAGCGCCTGACGCAGCGCCGCTTCGAGTTGGACGCGCTCGTCGGTCGCCACCCCCATCGCCTTCGCATAACGCCGGAAGCCGCTGCGGCCCGCAGCCTTGGCCTGGTACATCGCCACATCGGCATGCTTGAGCAGCAATTCGGCATTGTCGCCGTCTTCCGGAAATACGCTGATGCCGATGCTGGCGGTGACTTGCAGGCTGCGGTTGTCCGCCAGCAGCGGTAGCGATAGCGCTTGCAGCAGCTTGTTGGCGACATCGTCCGCCGCAGCCGGATGCGGCAGGTTCTGCAGCATGATGACGAACTCGTCGCCGCCGAGTCGCGCCACCGTATCGCCGTCCCAAACGATTTGTTTGAGCCGTGCCGCCACCGCTTTCAGCAGGATATCGCCTTGCGTGTGGCCAAAGCTGTCGTTGATGAATTTGAAGCCATCAAGATCGAGAAACAGCAGCGCCAGCGGGCGGCCGGTGCGCCGCGCCTGCGCCAAGGCCTGGGCGACGCGATCGTTCAGCAAATTGCGGTTGGGCAAGCCGGTGAGTGCATCGTGATTCGCCATATGCGCCATCTGCGCATCGTGCGTCTTGCGCTCGGAGATATCGGTGGCGACGCCGTCCAGCCGCACCGCTTGTCCGCGCGCATTGCACACCAGCCGCGCGCGATCTTCGAGCCAGCGCACTTCGCCGTCGGGCCGGATGATCCGGTATTGCAGCGTCGCGCCATGGTACTGCGTCAGGCTCGACAGCCAGGCCTGCACTATGCTGCGGTCGTCGGGATGAATCGTGCTCATCCACAGCGTGCGATTGGCGTGAAACTCCGACACCCCGCGTCCATGGGTGCGCTCCACTGCAGGGTTCACGTAAAGCAATTCGTGCTGGCCGGCGCTCAGCGACCACACCACGTTATCGATCGACTCGAGTATGCCGGAGAGTTTCTCCTCGGCCAGATGCAGTTCCTCGACGTTCTCCTGCAAGCTTGTATTGGCATCGGTCAGTTGATTGCGCGCCTGCCGCAAACCTTCGCGCGCACCATCGAGGCCCAGGGCAGCCTGACCGATCTCCCGTTGCAGCACGTTGAAGCTGGCCGCCAGTTCGCCGACTTCATCGCGGGTGTTGACTACCACCGGCTGGATATCGACATGCGCATGTGCGGCATCGAGATCGCCGCGGCCGAGCGCACACATTGCGCGCGAAAACTCCGCCAGCGTGCCGGCGGCGAGGCGCTTGGCCGCGGTCGACAGTTCCAGCGCCGAATGACCGATCATGCCGGGCAGCACCAGCGCCACCGTGATCGACAGCATCGCCACCGCGACGAAAATATCCGACAGCGCGGTCAGCAGCGCGCTGTGCTGCTGCGGGAGATTGCCCACCGCCAGCAGATAGCCGGTGCCGTCCAGCGCCAGCACCAGCAGCATCGCACCGGTCAGCTTGACCTGCAGTCCGAGGCCCCGCATCGGCAAGCCGGCACGACGCCGGTCCGACACGCGGCGCCAGGCGTAGAGCGTCGAGCCGACATAGGCAAAGGCCAGTCCGACCACGACCGTCGGCAGACCGAACTGCTCGAAGCCGAACAGCGCCGACAGTCCCCAGGTGGTTGCCGCGATCAGCCCCAGCACCAACGTGCCGCGCGGCGCCCGATAGGGCCGCAGCCGCAGCGGCGCGTCACGGCGCAGCAGCCAGACCGCGACGCTGGGCAGCGCGATGCTTATCAGGTAGGTAAAGTTGGCCGCTGCGACCAGCCAGATCGGGTCGCCGATCAGCAGGAACAGAATCGCCATGCCGGCAGTCAGCAGCGTCGCTACCCAGGGCGTATCGCTGGCCGCGCGCAGCGCCAGCACCCGCGGCAGTAGACCATCCTCGGATAATTGCGCGAGCGTACGCGCCGCGCCGGCGAGCGGCTGCAGCGTGCCGGAAAACATGCTGAACACCATGAACCAGATCGCCGCCGCCTTTGCGCCGGCGCCGAACACCGGCGCGAAGGTCGGGCCCAGCACCAGGGCCAGATCCTCGCCCAAGGGTCCGGGGCCGAGCACACCGAGCCAGACCAGCGGCAGCACGATGAAATAGAGTGCCGACAGCAGGCCGCTGGCGAGCATCGCACGCGGCACATTGCGGTTTGGCGCGATGGTCTCGCCGACGTGGCAGGCCGCCGCCTCGAAGGCAGGTGCGGCGAAGCCGATCAGATAGAGCCCCGCCATCAGGCTGGTCAGCTGACCGAACGCACCGCTGAACGGCGTGGTCAGCTCGAAGTGCAGCGCCTGCCGCCAATCGACCTCACCGGCGGCGATCGGCGCAAGCCCGGAGATCAGGGCCATTGCCGCAGAGACGCCGGCGATCGGTACCGCGAGCCGGCCAACCCACTTGATGCCCGACAGGTTGATCAGCATAAAAAACAGCACCAGGCCGATCGCCATCAAGTTGACCGGCACCGACGGCAGATACCACTGATGAATCGCCGAAGCCGACAGGATGGCGGTCAATCCACAGGTCGGCACCCAGCCCCACCAGTAACAAACGCCGGTGAGGTTGGCGAGCACCGGGCTATACGGCCGAAACGCCTCCGCGCAGCTGGCGGCGATGCCACCGACCCGGTTCGGATACATCAGAACCAGTTCGGTCCAGCCCGGCGCCGCAGCCCAGGCCAGCAGCAAGCCGACAATCAGCAAAGGCACCGCCGCGCTGCCCTGCCCCAGGATGTCGCCCTGGCCGACGAACAGCGCGGTGATGATGAACAGGCTCTGATTGCTGCCGCCCATCGCCAGCGCCGTGGTCCGCACCCAACCCAGCGTGCGCGGATGCGGCGGCGACGCGATGCCGCCGTCGTCGACACTGGACGGATAACTGCGGCTCATCGCCCGCGGCGCGCGTCCATGGCCAGCCTCCAGCTTGGCGCCTCTGCTGCGGTTGCGCGCCATTGAACGTCGCGGCAGAGCGGGAAAAGCTGGATGGAGTACAGGGCCATAGCTGCGCATGTTGACAGCCGCAGCCACCTGCGTGCCGCTTCAAGATCACCATCGCGGTCAACGGCCGGCTGAACGGCGGTTCGCCGCCGTGCGCGCGCCGCCTTCGCTTAGCACTGCCCGCCGCGTCCCTGCGCAACATCGGCGAAGACGCTGAACTTAAAGAAACCAAGGTATCCGGCACCGATGCCGACCGTCTTAACCATCAAACCGCAAGCGCCTGCAAGCGTCGCACGTGCGCGCCGGCGCCAATCGCAGCGAACGCGTCGATCGCATGGCGACGTGCCGAACGCCGGATGTCTGCGTCGGCATCCCAGCGCTCGCGTGCCAGCCACCACCAGGGCCGCGCCGCCTCGGCGCTGGTGATTTGCAGCAGATGTTCGACGCGCTGCAAACCTTCGCGTGCGCGCCCGGCCCAGGGCCCATCGGGTGGCAGTTCGAACAAGGGCAGCCAGGTGAACATTTCCCAGACGTGCGAATGGGATTTCTGCGCACTGCGGATTCCGGCATCGGCAGCATCGTAGGCGCGTTGGTACTCGCCGACGCCGGCATAGGCGCGCGCCAGCGTCGCCAGCAAACTGGCCTCGAACTGATGCGCGTTACCACCGGCCGCCACCAGTGGCCGCGCCTGCTGCAGCAGCGGCAGCGCCGCGCGTGGATCGCCCTGCAACACATGCGCGAGTCCGAGCGCACGCAAGGCGATCGCACGAAAATAAGGACTGCCGAACGACTCCGCCGCCTGCAGCGCGCGCTGCGCTCGGGCCAGCACGCCGCTGTGCTCACCGGTCAGCAGCGCCAGTTCCACCTGATTGGCGTACATCCAGCTCGACGTCGCGCCGGTCTGCTCGGCGTGCACGAGCGCGGCATCGATCTGCACACGCGCCGCCTCCAGCTGGCCCAGCCAGCCAAGCATGTAGCCGTAGAGTCCGCGCGACAAGTAGTTGTCGTCGCCGATCGGCTTTTGCAGCCACTCTTCGCCGCCGCTGCGGTTGATCAGGTGAATGCCTTCACGCGGATAACCGGCATTGCTGGCGCACAGCAGCAGCAGCAAGCGGAAGCGGCCGATAATCTCCGCAACACCCCCATGAATTGCACGCTCGACGGCTTCCATCGCCAGATTCACCGCCGCGCGCGCGTCACCACGGCGCATATGCATGGTGCAGTACGAAATCATCAGTTCCACCAGTCCCGCAATGTCCTGACGTGCATCCGCGATGTGCCGTCCCTGCGCGTACAGCGCATCGACCGGGTCTGGCGGCCGATCGGAGAACTGCGCCTGCCGGATCGCGCCCGCACAAGCCAATACGCGCAAGTGGTCGACCTCGGCCGAAGCCGGCGCGCGCTCCAGATTCTGTAGCGCCTGATGATATTGCCGATCGGTCGTGCGCGCATCGCGCATGCCGGTCCAGCGCACCGCATGCAGATTCCAGGCACCCGCGCGCGCCCACTCGCCGGCACGACTCCAGTGATACGCCGTCGCCAGCGCGACTGCGGTTGGCGGCGCGCTCAAGGGATGCGCGAGCTCGAGCTGTGCGGCGAGCTGCGCATGCGTGGCGGTGCGCTGCTTTTCCAGCTGCGTGCGATAGGCCACGTCCTGCAGCAGCGGATGCACGAACGCGAATTAGTCGCCAGGCGCCGCCGGCGCCTGCAGGAACCGTGCATCGACCAATTGCTGCAGCCGCTGCCGGCATTCCTCCTCGCTCAAGCCGGCCAGCTGCGCCAGCGCGCTGGGCGCGATCTCGCGCCCCATCACCGCCGCAGTCTGCAGCAGGGTCTTCAGCGACTCGTCGAGCCGGTCGATACGCGCGGCCAGCAGCGCGTGCACGCTGTCCGGGATCGGCCATTCGTCGATCGGCCGCACTAAGGCATAGGCGCCATGCGCGCCGCTCAGATGTCCGGATTCGAGCAGCGCCTGCACCGCTTCCTCGACGAAGAACGGATTGCCACCGGCACGGCGGCGCAGTTGCGTCGCCAGTTCGGCAGTCTGCGGCTGTGCACCGAGCAAGCCTTGTGCGAGCCGCTCGATCGCCGCGTCATCGAGCGCATTCACCGGGATGCGGCGATGCGCATCCGCCGCCAGCCAGTCAGCGCTGTAGTTGGGACGGAAGTTCAGCAACAGCAGCGTCGGCGTCGCGCCGACCTGTTTCGCCAGCGCTGCAATGCAGGCCTCGGTGGCGGCATCGGCGAAGTGCAGGTCCTCGATCAGCAGCACCTGTGGGGTCTCCGCGCGCGGCAGGAAGTAGGCGAGAAACTCGAACAGCCGTTCGCGATCGGCGACCGGATCGGTGCGCGCCCGCGCAGCGCCGACGCCGAGAAATTCCAGCATCGGCTCCAGCAAATCGGTGGCCTGACGATCGAACAGCACCAGGCGGCCGGCGGCGAGTTGCCGCACTTCTTCGACCGATGCGCGCTCGTCGAAGCCCAGGCGGCTGCGCGTCAGTGCCTGGATCGGCAGCAAAGGCATTGCCGCTGCATACGGTACGCCGCTGGCGCGATGCAAGGCGACGCCGCGAAGCGCGCAATCCTGTGCGAATTCGTGACACAGGCGGCTCTTGCCGATACCGGCATCACCGACCAGCGCAACCACGCTGCCGTGTCCAACGCGGGCCTGCTCCAGCGCATCGCGCAGTTGCGCCAGTTCCGCATCGCGGCCGATGAACGCCGAACTGCCGCGTGCTAAGCCGCGTTCGAGCCGGCTACGGATGGCACCCTCGCCTTCCACCGCGTATACCCGGATCGGCTGGCTGGCGCCGGCGACTGCGGTTTCACCAAGATCGCGCAGGCCGATGTAGCCCTCGACCAATGCCGCCGTCGCGCGCGTGCAATAGATTTGTCCGGGCTCGCAGATGTGCTCCATCCGCGCTGCCAGATTCACCGTCAAGCCTTGCGCGGTGTAGTCCATGCGCAGGTCGTCGCCGATGCGGCCGACGATGACTTCGCCACTGTTCAGACCGACGCGCATCGAAAAATTGAGACCGGCGCTGAGGCGCAGTTCATCGGCGTAGCGCCGCACCTCGCGCTGTGCTTCGACTGCGGCCAGACAGGCGCGCTGCGCATGGTCCTCCAACGCCAGCGGCGCGCCGAACAACGCCATCACGCCGTCGCCGGTGTATTGGTTGATGGTGCCTTCGAAACGATGCACCGCCGCGCCGATGATCGCGAAGTAGCGATCCAGAATCGTATGCCAGGCTTCCGCGCCCGCCTGCTCGGCGAGCGCGGTCGAACTCTTGATATCGGCAAACAGCACCGTCACCCGCTTGCGCTCGCCGATCAGTGCGGCGCGACTCTGCAGGATTTTGTCGGCCAGATGCTTGGGCGTGTAGTTGCGCACCGGCTCCGCCGTCTGCACGGCCTGCCCCAGCGCCAGCCGATTGCCGCACTGGTTGCAGAACCGGGCCGCTTCGACGTTGACCGCGTTGCAGAATGTGCAGGTAGGCACGCGAGGCTCTGGACGGAAGACGCTCCATCTTAAGCCCGCACCGGGCGATCGGCGGAAACGCCGGCCCGGCGGCGGCCCACGGCAGCCACGTCACCGGCATTCGATGCTGCCTACAATGCCGCACGGCACTCCTCTTACGACCGACATGACCGGCACCGCCAACGACTCCACTCCGGCAGCCCTGCCGCGGCTGCTGCTGATCGATGGCCTCAACGTCGTGCGGCGTATTTACGAGGCCAATCCGGAACCTGAATCGCCGGACAAGCTCAATACCGCGATGCGCAACTCGCTGGCCTCGTTCCGGCGCGCGCTGGACGAACATCGGCCGAGCCATGCGCTAGCGGTGTTCGACTTCGGCGGACCGACCTGGCGGCATGCGCTGTATCCGCGCTATCGCGAGAAGCGCCTGCCGATGCCGCAGATGCTGCGTGACGCGCTGCCGGCGTTTTACGTGCAACTCGCCAGCCTGCTGAATCTTAAATCGGTCGCGCTGCCGCAGGTCGAAGCCGACGATGTCATCGCCTCGGTGGCGCAGCGCTGGCAGGCGCGCGGGCTCGGTCCCGCAATCATCATCTCGACCGACAAGGATTTGTGCCAGCTGCTCGAATACGGCTGCCTGGTGCGCGATCACTTCAAGCCGGAATGGCGCGATGCCGCCTGGGTGCAGCAGAAATTCGGCGTGCCGGTGGCCGCACTCGGCGACTGGCTCGCGCTCGCCGGCGACGATTCCGACGACATTCCCGGCGTGCGCGGCATCGGACCGAAAGGCGCGACCAAGCTGATCAAGGCCTATCAAACGCTGGAACGGGTGCTGCGCGAAGCCGCGCCGCTGCAAGGTGCTGTCGCCAGGAATCTGCGCGAGCATGCCGAACTGGCGCGCCTGTCGCGGCAACTGGTTTCGTTCAAGACCGATGTCGCAATCGGGCTGACCTGGAATGCCTTGCGGGTGGGCGCATAGCGGTGCGGCAAGTCCTGAGCGGGCCGGATGAGACCGCATCCGTGTCATCTCGATAGACCAAAATAAGGCGCTGCGGATAATTCGCGCAGCAACGTTGTCCAGTGAAGGGTCGCAACGCCGCGCAGGACCGAGCCGGTACGCGGCTCGATCCTTGCGGTTAGGTTTGAGCACTCAATGGAGCATGGCCATGACTGTCGTACAACAGGCCGAGCGGATGAGCGCCGTCGATCGCGCCTGGCTCGAGATGGACGATCCGCACAATCCGATGATCGTCAGCGCGATTTTCCAGCTCGAAGGTCCGGTCGACGCGGCGCATCTGCAGCAAGTAATGGTGGAACGCCTGCTGCGTTACCCGCGCTTCCGGCAGTGCGTCGATCGCACGTATCGCATCCCGCGCTGGGTCGAGGACACCGCGCTCGACTACCGCTATCACGTGCACGTGCGGCGACTGCCGCGCGGCGCCGGCGACCAGGAACTGCGCAAGGCGATTTCGACCGAGGTATCGCGCGAACTCGACCTCGCCCAGCCGCTCTGGCGCCTGATTCTTTTCCCGCGTCCCAACGGCCCCGTCACCGTGCTGTTCCGAGCACATCACGCGCTGGCTGACGGCATCGCCCTGGTGACGCTGCTGATCGACAGCACCGACAAAGGCTTCCTGCGCGCACCGGCGCCGCCAGAAAACAGTGGCGCTCAGAGCCCGCATCCGGGTCCGCTCGGCGGCCTGGTCGATCGCCTGACGGCCGTCAACGATGGACTCATCAAGCTGAGTGCGATGACGCGCAACAAAACCGGTCGAGCCCAGCTGCGCCAGCAGCTCAACCAAGGGCGTGATGCGGTAGCCGGCGTGCGTCGCATACTGGCGCTGCCGGAGGATCATCCGACGTCGCTGCGCCAGCCGCTGTCAGGACGCAAGATCGTCACCTGGATCAACGACGTGCCGCTGCTGCCGTTGCGGCACCAGGCGAAGCGCTTGCAGGTGCGCGTCAACGATTTGCTGATGGCGGCCTTGGCCGGCGCCTTGAGCAGTCAACTGCGGCGTGGCGGCGACAAACTCGCCGACACCCACGACTTGCGCATCTCGGTTCCAGTCAACCTGCGCAGCGGCAAAGGTCGCGAGCTGGGCAATCAGTTCGGCTTGATCTTGCTGGAACTGCCGGTCGGCGTGGAAAGCCTGCAACACAGACTTCGCATCGTCGCGCAACGCATGACCGAGTTGAAGACCTCCTCCGAAGCACGCGCGACGATGCTGGGCCTCACTGCCGCGGGACATCTGCCGGTGCCGCTGGAGCGTCGCCTGGTCGGCCGCATCAGCGCCAAGTCGGTCGCCGTCGTATCGAGCCTGCCTGGCCCGAAGCGCCACGTCAGAATTGCCGACGCCCGCATGAACAATCTGGTGTTCTGGCCGCCGCAATCCGGCGGCATCGGCTTGGGCATCAGCTTCTTCAGCTACGCCGGCCAGCTGAGTATCGGCGTATCGGCCGATACCGGCGTGCGGCTCAGTCCGCGCAAACTGATTGAAGCGTTCCGAACGGAACTCGAAGAATTGCTGGCGCTGGCGCCAGGCGCCGAACTGGCGGAAAAGGCACCGGCCTCGAGTTGAGCGAGCGCCTGCGCGTTCCGCTGCGGCCGCCATGAAACCTGGCCGCAGCTGGGTAAATCCCTGCAGTTTCGCAATCCGATCAAACTTATGGAAACGCTGAAAAGCGTAGCGCGCGCCGGAGCGCAGTCGCATATTCAGAGTTTCCCTAGAGGGCTTGTCCTTATTGAAGCCAGTGGCACAGCGCCTTAACATCGCGGCCGAGAAGAAGAAAGGGATCGGGATTTATGAGAGCTCTCGGGGTTGGAGCCGCGATAGCCTTGTTCTGCGCATCGGCAGCGGCGCAAGCGGAGACTTACCAAGACTGGTTCGTCAGCGGCTCGCCTGATCAGAGCCGTGTGCTCGCAATCACTTCCAACGATGGTGGCGCCGCACTGGTGATCGACTGCGTCATCAGGAGCAAAGCCTGCGGCTGGAGACTCGTCAGCGATTGGCTGTGCGAAGACGGTGCTACGTATTCCGTACTGGCGAACGCGAATTCGCATGCGACGATGGTGCACGCGATCTGCGAGCGCACGCCCAGCGGCCTCGGCCGTTCGCGACTCAGCTTCCAGGAGTTCGACGCGATGAATGCGCTGTTCAAAGGTGCCGACAAAGTCGGATTTGCCATCGCCAGAACCGGCGACCAATTCAACCTGCTGCGCTTCTCGCTGTCCGGCGAACCTCTGGCGCAGGCAAAACTGATGGCGCTGATCAACCCGGCACGCACGCCGCGAAGCGTCAACGTGAAAGAACCGACGCTGGCGAGCGCCGCCCGTCGCTGACGCTACGCAGAGTCGAATGCCGGATAACTCTTGAAGCCTGGCGTACTCGACGGCCAGTGGACGATCACGCAAGCGCGCAGCCCGGTGCCATTCGAAATACCGGCGGCAAAGCCTTGCTCGATCTCGAGCCTGAGCGCGCTGCCATCTTCCGCATCACCTCGATGACCCAGTCGATCGCCGCAGTCGCAAAAATCTTGCGGAAATAGCAGGCGGCAGTGGGATATAGTCTGCGTACATGGCGTGTCACATACTTATAAGGGAGGACACCATGAAGGCTCGGATCGTAGTTCTGTGCTCCATGCTGGGCGCCTGCGCGACTCAGCTCACCGATGCAGGCAGTCAGGTACGCGTCAACCGGTCGGCAGAAGAAGTCGCTCACTGCAAGCGGATCAAGTTCATCTACGAAACCCGCGGCAGCGTGTCGGACGGGGTTGCAGAAGCCACGCGCGCGGCAATGAACGATGCTGCAGCAGCGGGGGCCAACACCATTTACGTCCAATCCAGTTCGGTCGGCGCAAGAGGCTCTTCGGTGGTCGCAACCGCGTACAGCTGCAAGTAAGCACGATTCGGGTTTGCTCGGTGCTACCCCACAGACCTGGGGCCGATTGGCTGCGTCACACCTGAGGCTTTAACGGCGCCGCCGAATCTACGCGTTAGGCCACGATGCCGACCAGCTGGACCAGCGAATCCGCGACCGATGCGAGGTCGGCAAACGCGACTTTCAGACTTTCCAGCTAGGCGACGAACGCCTTCGCATCCGCGGTCTGCTGCTTGAAGGCATCGGTCTGCGGGATATAAGGCGCATCTTGCAAAGTAGATACTTCGAGTTGCCCCACCTCGTCGGCAATCAGATGGATTGCGCTCATCAACTGCAGAAGGCGGGCGCCTGAAGCGCTGTTGCATTGCGCCTGGAGCGCTCGCTTCGAGAGTTCCAAGCGTGCGATTGCCGTTGCGTTATCAATCATGGAAAGCCTCAGCTCTTCGGACCTGCCGCATCCAGCGCGCGTTGCGCCATACCGAAAGCCTGATCGGCGAACTCATACGCGGATTCGTAGTGACCGGATGCGATTGCATCATTCGCAGCCTGCAGCTTAGTCAGCGCTTCGCGGATCATCGCGCCTTGGCTGACGATGCGGGGCTGATTGGCGAAAGCCAGATGGATCGCAAGCAACCGCTGTGCCGAATCGACCTTCGGGTCGTCGTAGATCAGATGCAGAATGTTCAGCGTGTCCTGATGCTGGTCGGTCTTCAGACCCGGTGCAAATTGATCGGCCTCGATCAACTGCTCATCGCGTTCGATCATGTTGGCAATCGCTGCGATCGGAGCCTTCGCCTGTTCGGCGAGATGCTGCAGGTGATCAATGCTCGCCTTGGCGACAACCAGCTGCGCAAGATCCGCCACCGCCGAACGAATGGCATCGGCCTGCGGCTTGCTTAGTTTTGCCGCCTGCGAATCCGCGAGCAGACTATCGACGCTGGCACCGGTCGCCTGCACATCACTCCTGAGCCAAGGCGCCTCTCCACCATTGCCGATCGCATCGATGCAACGGGCGTAGTTGCCCAACTGCGCCAGCGCTTTCACCCGCAGCGCTTTCGCTTTGGAGAAATCATCGTGCTTGTCGAATTCCGCAGCGATCACCACAAACGATCCATTCTTGCCGACATAGTCCGCCGATGCGGCGAGCAGATGCGCCTCGTCGGAGGCGGACTGGATCTGATCGAAGTAGGTGGACTCCGCCGCGATCAGTGCGTCCGCAGCAGCGGCGAAATCATGGGCAGCGCCCTGCACCGGCGCCAGGTTTTGGCAGGAGCAAAGGCCCAGCAACAAGGTCAAAGAGGCCGATCGAAAAGCCCGCTCTTCGCGTCGACTAATAGGTGCAGAAGATGTCACCAGACCCCCAACTCAGTCGCTCGCACTTTTGCACGCGATCCGCGTGTACGCATTTTATCCTTGATCTTCGACAAAAGCCCACAACGACGCCCCCGTACTCGACCGATCGAATCTGAAGGACAAGCGCAGCGGTGCGCAGATTCTGGCGAACGAGTACGTACCAGCGAAAATCGACCACCGCTACGCGATTACGCACAACAAGTTCATGGTGATCGACGGAACCCGCATTAAGACCGTATCGTTCAACTGCCAAGGCCGCAGCCGAGAAAAACGCGGAAAATGCGCTGTGGATCACGGCTGTGCCTGAACTGGCGCGGCAATATGGCGCCGATTAGCAATAGATGTGGGTGGAGTCGGAACCTTCGATTCCAAACTACTAAGGGGTTCAGGACATGCGGCCGATCTTTGAAGAGTACGGGCAGTTAGAAGGCACGCGGTCAGTCCGCGGCCGGATGCGGATCAAGTTCATCTTTGCCGGCCTGTATCTACTCGTATTCTGGATCATCGGTGCGTTCATACGGCCGGACAAACTTGATGCCGGCTTGGTCGGCTGTCTACGCGCCGCATTCGCGGTGGCCGGCGTCCTGCTGATCTATGCAGTCGTCAAAACGATTATCCGGACGCGCGCCAAGCGCAAAGGCGGGAACATCCGGATTGTGTCGAACTTCCACAGTTCAGACCACGCGCACAGGTTTGATTGAGGAGCCAGCACGTCCCTGAGCAATGACAGACTCTGCGCAGAGTGCCGTAAATGCTTGAAATATTGGTGGGTCGTGATGGATTCGAACCATCGACCAACGGATTAAAAGTCCGATGCTCTACCGACTGAGCTAACGACCCACATGTGCAAATGCCGTTGTACCGGATGTGACCTCGAAAATCTGGCCGTGCCGGTACCGGGGGCGAGATTATAGCGGCTGCGGGGCGGAAGTAGCAGACGCTTGAGCATTTCTCGCAGGTCCGCCACAGAACGCAGGCTAGCGGTAACGCGTGGGGTCCGGCAGGCCGGCGTTGGCGAATCCGCTGCGGCGCAGGTGGCAGGAGTCGCAGCGGCCGCAGGCGCGGCCTTCGACATCGGCCTGGTAGCAGGAAACGGTTTCTCCGAAGTCCACGCCCAGTGCGATGCCGCGCAGGATGATGTCGGCCTTGCTGGCCTCGATCAGCGGGGCGTGAATCCGGAAGCGCGCGCCTTCCACGCCGGCCTTGGTGGCGAGCCTGGCGAGCGTTTCGAATGCGCGGATGAACTCGGGCCGGCAATCCGGATAACCGCTGTAATCGACGGCATTCACGCCGATGAACAAGTCCTTCGCGCCGAGCACTTCGGCCCAACCCAGCGCGAGCGACAGGAACAGCGTGTTGCGCGCCGGCACGTAGGTGATCGGAATGCCGGACGCGGTCTGCGCGTTGGCGGATTCGGGCACGGCGATCGAAGGATCGGTCAGCGCGGAACCGCCAACCGCGGCGAGATTGACCTCCATCAGCCGATGGTCGGCGGCATGCAGTCGCTTGGCGACGCGGCGTGCCGCTGCCAGTTCGGCGACATGGCGCTGGCCGTAGGACACGGACAAGGCATAAGTCTGGTAACCCTGCTCGCGCGCGATCGCCAGCACGGTGGCCGAATCGAGACCGCCGGATAGCAGCACGACTGCCTTGGGTTTATTGCCGCTCACTGCCAATCCTCAATTGTCCTGCCGAATGATCCTATTGCCCGCATGCTGCGTGCCTGCTTTCGATATCGAAGCATTGCATGCCTCAACGCCCAGGCACATTGCCCCACAGAATCTTGTGCAACTGCATCTGCATGCGCACCGGCAAACGGTCGGCGACGATCCAGTCGGCCAGTTCGCGCGCGGGCAATTGCTCGTGGCTCGGCGACAACAGCACGGCGCAGCGATCCGCCAGGCGGTAGCGCGCGAGGATTTCCTTGGCCCAGTCGTAATCGGCGCGGCTGCACAGCACGAACTTCACTTCGTCGTGCACACGCAGGCCGGCGAGATTGTCCCAGCGATTGCGCTGCACCTCGCCCGAGTCCGGCGTCTTGATATCGACCACGCGCACCACGCGCGGATCCACGCCGCTGATGTCGAGCGCACCGCTGGTTTCGAGCGATACCGAAAAATCCGCATCGCAGAGTTCGCTCAAGAAACCGATGCAGGCCTTCTGTGCAAGCGGCTCGCCACCGGTAACGCAGACATGTTTGACGCCGTAGCTGCGCACCTGCTCGAGCACTTCCGCCGTGCTTTGCCAGGCGCCGCCATAGAACGCGTATGCGGAATCGCAGTATTGGCAACGCAGCGGGCAACCGGTGAGCCGCACGAACACCGTGGGCCAGCCGACGCGTGAAGATTCGCCCTGCAGCGACAGGAAAATCTCGGTGAGCTTCAGCCGCGGCTCGGTATCGCTGCGGTTCGGACTGTCTGTTGTTGCGGCGGCCGCCGGCACATCCACTGCTGTTCCGTTACTTCAGCTGCGCGAGCCGTGTGCGCGCCTGCGCGGCGGCGCTGGAGGAAGGATAAGATTTCAGAATCTGCTGGAACGCGGCGCGCGCCTGATCCTTCTGCTGCTGACTCTGATAGATCGCACCGGTCTTCAGCAGCGCGTCCGGCACTTTCGGACTCGCCGGAAAGTTCTTCAGCAGCGACTGATAGCTCTTCAGCGCGTTCGGGTAATCGTTCTTGACGTAATACGACTCGCCCATCCAGTACCAGGCGTTGTCCGCATAATTGCCCTGCGGATACTTGGCCAGCATGCCCTTGAAGCCGTTGATCGCCTCGTCGTACTTGGCTGCTTTGAGCTGATCGAAGCTGCGCAGGTAGATCGCCTCTTCTTCGGCCGACGCGCTCGATGAAGCCACTGGCGCAGGGTTCTGTACCGGCGGCGCAGCACCGACGCGCGGCGGCGCCGACATCACCGTAGCCGGCGCAGCACCGGCCGGCATGCCAACCGGAGCGCCGGGCATCGCATTGGCATTGTTGTACGCAGCCGCTGCGGCAGCGTCGCCTGCATCCGGAGCGGCGGCGCCGCCCGTTTCCAAACGCTTCACACGCTGATCGAGATCGTTGACCTGCGCCTGCGATTTCTTCAGCTGATCGACGTCGTACTGCAGCTGCTCAATTTGCCCACGCAGATTGCGCAAGTCTTCGCTCGAATTCGAACTCTGCTGCTGCGCCTCCATTGCATTGAGACGCCGCGACACTTCGGCCAGCTTGGTCTCGTTCGCCTGCAGCCGCATTTCTTCGGGGCTGAGCGCACGCTGACCATTGATTGCGCCGCCGTAGTCCGAGGCGCAGGCCGTCAGTGCCAGCAATAGCAAGGGCGCCGCCTGCAGCGACGTCCTACGCAGCTTGGAAATGCGGCTGAACCTCGAACCCGGCGTCATCGCGCGATTCCTTACTGCTGAACCAGATCGACGCGACGATTCTGCGCGTACGAATCTTCGTCATGGCCGAGCGCAACCGGACGCTCTTCGCCGTAGCTCACCACGCTGACCTGCTGCGCGGATACGCCCTGCGCCTGCAGTGCCTGCGCAACGGTGTTGGCGCGACGCTCGCCGAGGGCGATGTTGTACTCGCGCGTACCGCGCTCGTCGGTGTTGCCTTCCAGACGGGCCTTGCTGGTCGGGTGCGTGGTCAGATACTTGGCCCAGATGCTGACGACGGCCTGGCCTTCCGGCTTCATTTCGCTGCTGTCGTAATCGAAGAACACCGAGTGCTGTGCTGCGAGCTGCGCCGACAGGGCGGCATCCGAACCGTTGCCGAGCGAACCGTTGCCGGCGCCGTAGGTGTTGATGCCGCTGTCGGTCGAGACCGGCTTGGTATTGGCGCCGTCTTTGGCACCCTTGCCGGAACAGGCACTGAGCAGTGCAACGGCGGCGATGGCAACGCACGCGAGGATTTTATTGTTGATCATGGGAACCGCTCCTGATGACGATTAGACGTTTAGTCTATTTTGGGTTTCGGGGGATTTGCTACTTAAAACGATTGCTTTTGCTATTACCTACTTATTCATGTGCGTGGGTCACTGCAGATAAGGCGACCAGGCCGGCTCGCGCACGTCGCCGGGCTGCCGCAGGCTTTGCTTGATGCGCCCATCGAGCGACACCATCGCCAACTCAGAACCTTGCCGACCTTGCTTGGTATAAATCACCGCGACGCCGTTCGGTGCGAAGCTCGGACTCTCGTCAAGAGGCCCGTCACTCAAGGTTTTCAGCGTTCCGGAGGCGAGGTCAAGCAGCGCAATACGATAGCTGGAACTGTCCAGATTGACCAGCGCCATCGACTTTCCATCGGGCGAATAGACCGGCTTTTCGTTGCGCTTGCCCTGGAACGTCAGACGCTTCTGCTCGCCGCCGGAAGCGCTCACGGTGTAGATCTGCGGCGAACCGCCGCGATCCGAGATGAACGCGATGGTGCGGCCATCGGGCGACCAGCTGGCTTCGGTATCGATCGACGAGTCGGTGGTCAAGCGACGACGCGCACTGGTCGCCATGTCGATCACGTAGATATCCGGGTTGTGCTCGAACGACAGCGTCACTGCCAGCTGGCGTCCATCCGGCGAGAACGACGGCGAGCCGTTGATGCCGCGCTCGCCGACGAACTTCTTCAAGTCACCGGTGGCGGGCGTCTGTACGTAGATCGCCGAATTGCCGCTGCGATCGTAGCCGACGTAAGCGATGCGCTTGCCGTCCGGTGACCAGGTCGGCGACATCAGCGGATCGCGCGACGTCGCGATCGCATGCGGGCCTTCGCCGTCGGCGTCGGCGACGATCACCTGATAGCGCCGGCTGTCTTTGGAACCGACCGCAGTCACATAGGCGAACTGCGTGCTGAAATAGCCGCGCACGCCGGTCAGCCGCTCGTAGATCAGATCGGCGATCTGGTGCGCCAGCAAACGATAGCGCGCCGGGTCGGACGCACTGATGCCGTCCTTGCCGAGCAGCAGCACATGCGCCGGATCGTCGCTGTGATAAACGTCGAGCAACCGGAAGCTGGCGGCGATGCCGCCGCCGACGCGCGTCACCGTACCAATCACCAGATCCTGCTGGCCCAGCGTCTGCCAGTTGCGGAAATTGACCTGCGCGACATCGGTCGGCTTCTCCAGCATGTCGGTGCGCGGCAGCGTCTTGAAGATGCCGCTGCGATCGAGATCGGCGCCGATGATCTGCGCGAGGTCGACGCTAACGTCCGCTGGCTGCGCGAACGGCACCACCGCGATCGGCGTCGGCGCGGTGGCGCCGCTGGTCACGGTGATGTCGAGGTCGGCGAACGCCGGCGCGCCTGCCACCAGCAGGAAAAGTGCGATTAGTTTTTTCATGGCGTTCAGGGCTGGGTGAAGGTGACGTTGATGCTCGGATCGAAAGCCGACGGGTCGCGCGGCAGCGGCAGCGGGCTCGCCCTGCTGACAGCAGCCTGCACCGAACCATCGAACAAGGCATTACCGCTGCTAGCGACGATGCTCACGGAAAGGACCTGTCCGCTGGGCGATAGGTTCAGATGTAGTTTGCACTTCAGCGTCGGATCGATCCCCGGCGGACGCTCCCATTTGCTGGCGATGGCCGCAATCAGCTTGGCATTCCACTCGGCCAATATCGCCTGGGTCTGGGCTTTCGACTCCTGTCCCAGCTGCTGCTGCAATTCCTGCTCGCGCTGCTTGCGTTCGGCCGCGGCCTGCTTGGCGGCATCGGCCTTGCGCTGCTGCTCTTCGGCGGCGGTCTGCTTGGCGAGGTCGTCGCGCGCCTTCGCTTCGGCGTCCGCCTTGGTCTTGGCGGCCGCATTGGCCTTGGTCTCCGCTTCGGCTTTCGCCTTCGCATCGGCATCGGCCTTGGCCTGCAGTTCGGCCTTTTCCTTCTGCGTCGCTTCGATCTCGGCCTTAGCCTTGGCCTCGGCAGCGGACTTGGCCGCGGCGGCGGCTTTGGTATCAGCCTCGGCTTTGGCTTGTGCCTGCTGCTCCGCCGCTTGCTTCTGCTGCTCGACCTGCTTGGCGTTGTCGTCCTGCTTCGGCTCCGGCGGCTTCGGCGGCTCAGGCGGTTGATCCGGCAGCTGCTTGGGCTGCGCCGCATCGAGCTTCGGCAGATCGGAGGGGTTGATCAGCACGCCCTGCATCACCGGCGGCGCTTCGATCTGGCGGCTGCACTGCACGCCGGTGAACAGCAAACCGAACAGCGCCAAGTGCAGCAGCAGCGCAAATAACAGATGGCGACGACTCAGATTCATCCGCGCGGACGTTTCGGGTCGGTACTCTTGCCGATGCTTTTCGGATCGGTGACGAAACCGATCTTCTTCACGCCGGCCGCCTGCAGCAGCGACATGCCACGGATGACATCGCCGTACGGCACGCCGTTGTCGGCACGCACCAGCACCGTCGTATCCGGTTTCTGCCGCAGAACTTTTGCAATGGTATCCATGACATCGTCGTCGCCGAGCGGCTTATCGGTGCCCGCGCCGACGTCGAGGTAGTAACGGCCGGACTTGTCGACCGACATCGTGATCGGCTGCTCTTCGGTCGACAGCGGTTCGGTGCTGGCTTCCGGCAACTGCACGTCGATGCCCTGCGTCAGCAGCGGCGCGGTGACCATGAAGATCACCAGCAACACCAGCATCACGTCGATGTACGGCACGACGTTGATCTCGGCATTCAGCCGCCGTTTGCCGCGGCCACTGCCATTGAGCGCGCCGGCCATTACTGCGCCCGACTGCCGACGCCGCGCAGACCGCGGTCGATGATGCCGGTCAGTTCTTCGGCAAAAGTGCCGAAACGGTTTTCCAGGCGGTCGACGTTGGACGTCAGGCAGTTGTAGGCGATGACTGCCGGAATCGCCGCGAACAGACCCATCGCGGTGGCGATCAGCGCTTCGGCGATGCCGGGCGCGACCGAGGCCAGCGTCGCCTGCTTGACGTTACCGATCGCGATGAACGCGATCATGATGCCCCACACCGTACCGAGCAGACCGACGTAAGGACTGGTCGAACCGATCGTCGCCAGCAGCGACAGGCCGCCTTCGAGACGCTCGACTTCGCGCGACTGCGCGACACGCATCTGCCGCTGCACTGCGGCCAAGGCATCGTCCGGATTGATGTTGCTGCCCTGCTGGCGGGTGAATTCCTCGTAGCCGGCGCGGAAGATCTGGGCGATGCCCTCTTCGCTCACCGCAAGGCGCCGCGAAGCTTCGTAAATCTCGGCAAGCGTCCCGCCCGCCCAGAAGCGATTTTCGAATGCGGCCGCGGCCTTCTGCGTGCGCGACAACAGCGCGCGCTTGGACAGGATCACCGTCCACGACACCAGCGAGGCGACCAATAACAGCAGCAGGATCACCTGCACCGGCGGGCTGGCGCTGAGTATCAGTGCGCTAATCGACAAGGTTCCATTCATCTGAGAGTCGCCTTCAGTTCAGTAAGCAGCAGAAATTAGATGGGTTGCGCGGTGTTCAGCGCATCGGGCAGCGCGCGTAACTTGAACGTATGCGCATCGACGCAGACCACGCGGGCGCTGGCCACGCTGAGGACGCGCGCATTATCGGCGGAATCGATCAGCGTTTGTGCAAAAGTCATGCTGACCCGGCGCTTTTCCGACAGCGCGACGGTCGCGATCAAAGCATCGTCGAGCCGCGCCGGCTGCAGATATTTCACCGACAGGTCGGCGACGGTGAACGCGATGCCCAGTTCGACCCGCAGACGTTCCTGCGAATAGCCCAGCGCACGCAACCATTCGGTCCGCGCACGCTCAAAGAAACGCAGATAGCTGGCGTGGTAGACCACGCCGCTGACATCCGTATCCTCGTAATAAACGCGGATCGGCCAACGAAACAGTTCGACGGCAGCTTGCGCGACGGTTGGTCTCAAAATGGTTGATCCGGACGCTTTCTTATTTGGCTTGGTCGGCGGCAGCAAGCGCAGCACAGACCGCAGTGGACTGACAGCAGTTCAATTTACTCGATCGGCGGTTACCGGCGACTACCGGCGGATTACTCGGCGCCCGCGAATAGATCGGCCTCGCCGTTACGCTGCGGCGGCTTCAAACCGTAATGTTGATACGCCAGCTTGCCGGCCATGCGACCGCGCGGCGTGCGCAGCAGATAACCCTGCTGGATCAGGAACGGCTCGATCACGTCTTCGATGGTGTCGCGCGATTCGCCGATCGCCGCAGCCAGGTTATCGAGGCCGGCGGGACCACCGTCGAAGCGCTCGATCAGCGCCATCAGCAGTTTGCGGTCCATCAAGTCGAAACCGTTGCTGTCGACCGCCAGCATCTTCATCGCAGCGTCGGCGGCGCCGCGCGTGATGCGACCCTGGTCGGCCGCATGCCCGCGCACTTCCGCATAGTCGCGCACGCGGCGCAGCAAGCGGTTGGCGATACGCGGCGTGCCGCGCGAGCGCTGTGCGATTTCCGTAGCACCGTCCTGGTCGATCGGCACTTTGAGGATTTCGGCCGAGCGCCGCACGATCGACGTCAGATCGGCGACCGAATAAAACTCCAGGCGCTGGACGATGCCGAAGCGGTCGCGCAGCGGTCCGGTCAAGGCACCGGCGCGCGTGGTGGCGCCGATCAGCGTGAACGGCGGCAGATCGAGCCGGATCGAGCGCGCGGCCGGCCCTTCGCCGATCATGATGTCGAGCTGGTAGTCCTCCATCGCCGGATACAGCACTTCCTCGACCACCGGCGACAGCCGATGAATCTCGTCGACGAATAGGATGTCGCGCGGCTCCAGATTGGTCAGCAGTGCGGCGAGGTCGCCGGCGCGTTCCAGCACCGGCCCGGAAGTCTGCCGCATGTTGACGCCCATCTCGGCCGCCAGGATGTGCGCCAGCGTGGTCTTGCCCAGGCCCGGCGGACCGAAGATCAGCACATGGTCGAGCGCTTCGGCGCGCCGCCGCGCGGCGTCGACGAAGATGCCCATCTGCTCGCGCACCGCCGGCTGGCCGACGTAATCCTGCAGCCGACGCGGCCGCAACGCACGTTCAAAACGCTCTTCCTCACCGGCCGCCACGGTGGAAATCAAGCGGTTGCCGGCGTCGACGCCATCGGATGCGGAGCTCATTGCTCATTGTAGTGGAGGCCGTCGCCGGACCTACAGCGCGGGCGCTCGAATCGAACCGTCCGCGGCCGGCATTTCGCTGCACAACGGATGCGGTGTCGCTGCGCAAATGCCAGATTCCCGCCAAGTCGAGAGTCATTCTCTATTGATAATGATTATCGTTTGAATTAGATTCTGCACCGCAACACCAATCCTAGCCAGCGCCAATCGGTCGCGAGCCAACGCCTCCAACGATCAATCGAGCTAGCTCATGACTTTATTGCGCGCCCCTTTCCGCCCCAGCCCATTCGCCAAGGCAATGCTGTTGTTCTCGTTTCCGCTGGCAGCCTGGGCGCAGGAGAGCGCTCCCGAAACCGCGTCCGCGACCCGGCTCGGCGAAGTCACGGTCAACGGCCAGCAGATCAACAACGACTACAACGCGCCTGTATCGACCGTCGGTGCGAAGACGCCGACACCGATCCGCGACATCCCGCAGCAGGTGACGGTGGTCAATCGCGCGGTGATGGACGCGCAAGGTGCAACTTCGCTCGAGAGTGCTCTACGTTACGTCCCCGGCATCACCTTCACTGCAGCCGAAGGGGGCACCATCGGCAACAACATCAACCTGCGCGGCTTCTCGGCCCGCACCGATATCTATCTCGACACCTTCCGCGACCGCGGCCAGTATTACCGCGATACCTTCTTCCTCGATTCGATCGAGGTGCTGCAAGGCCCGTCGTCGATGCTGTTCGGCCGCGGCTCTACCGGCGGCATCATCAACCAGAGCAGCAAACTGCCATCACGCACGCCGCACGATGAAGTCTCGGTGTTGATCGGCACCAGCGACCAGTACCGCTTTACCGGTGACTTCGATCACACGCTGAACGACGCCGTGGCGGTGCGCGTGCCGGTCATGGCGCAGACGGTACATTCCACGCGCGACGTGATGCACAACCAAGATTACGGCGCCGCGCCCTCGCTGCGAGTCGATCTCAGTCCGAAGACGGTGTTGACCGTCTCCACGCTGCTCGAACATAACCACGACATGCCGGATTACGGCCTGCCGCCGCTCAACAATCGCCCGGCGCCAGTGTCGCGCGACAATTTCTATGGCCTGACCGACGACACCACGCGGCAGGATGTGCAGGTACTCAACGGCAGCCTGAAATATCAGCTCGCGCCGGAATTGACCTTGCGCAACCAGGCGCAGTACAGCAAGTACCGCATCGATGCGCGCGAAACCGCGGCCAATTCGGTGGGCACCTGCAGCGCCAATCCCTGCACCAACGCCAACTTCACTGTGCTGCCAACGAAAGCCGCCGGCAATACGACCGATCTGTCGCCCGACGATCTGTTCGTACAGCTCGGCAGTCACGACCGCAACATCCACGATTCTTCCGCCTTCGACCAGGGCGACGTCACCTGGAAGGTCGCCACCGGCCCGCTGGATCATCTGCTGATCGCCGGCTTCGAGCTCGGCCGCGACACCTACAAGAACCAGGCAATCACGCTCGGCAACCTGCCGGTGTTGTCGCTGACCGATCCGCAGCATATTTCCGGAAAGCAGGCCGGCGTCACCCTCACGCCAGGCAATCTCGCCCAGGCCGATGCCACCACCTACGCGGCCTTCGTCAACGACACCGTTTCGCTCGGCGAGCACTTCAAGGCCGTCGGCGGCGTGCGCTGGGACCGTTACGACTCGCAGATCACTAACACCATCAGCACCACCACCACGGCTGCGGCGGCTCAGCAGACCGTGTATTACGACAGCGTCCGTGGCGGACTGCTGTATCAGCCGGATGACGCACAGACCTACTATGTTTCCTACGGCACGTCTTTCGATCCTTCGCTCGAACAGCTGACGCTGACCAACGGCACCCAGAACGTGCCGCCGGAGAAGAATCGCTCGTACGAAGTCGGCAGCAAGTGGTCGCTGTTCGGCGACAATCTCGGACTGACCGCGGCGCTGTTCCAGATCGAAAAGACCAATGCGCGTTCGCAGGTGGAACCCGGCGTCTATACGCTGGACGGCACCATCCGCGTCAACGGCGCCGAGTTGACTGCAAGCGGCCGCATCACGCCGAAATGGCAGGTGTTCAGTGGTTACACCTACCTCGATCCAGAGATCGTCAAGGCTTCGAGCACCGACGGCACCAAGGGTCATACGCCGTCGAACACGCCGCGCAACAACGCCACGCTGTGGACCACCTACATGCCGTGGTCGGCCTGGGAAGCGGGAACCGGACTGGTGTATTCGTCGTCGCGCTACGTCAACACCACCAACGTCGTCTCGGTGCCCGGCTTCACGCGCTGGGACGCAACGCTCGCCTTCCATCAGCAGAAGTACGACGTGCGATTGAATCTGCAGAATCTCACCAACACGCATTACTTCGATTCGCTGATCCAGTCCGACGGCGGGCGCTCGGTGCCGGGCATCACGCGCACGGCGCTGGTCTCGCTCAACTACCGTTTCTAGAACCGGGCCGACGCCGATGTTGCTGAAGATTGCCGCAGCGCTGAATGCAGACCAGCTGCGCATCGTGCGCGAACATCTGCATTCGGCTGATGCGCCCTGGGTCGACGGCCGCGTCACCGCCGGTTATCAGGGCGCGCCGGTCAAGCAGAATCAGCAGATCGACGAGCACTCGCCGTTCGCGCACCAGCTCGGCGACCTGGTGCTCGGCGCGCTCGAGCGCCATCCCACCTTCATCAGCGCCGTGTTGCCGAACCGCGTGTATCCGCCGATGTTCAATCGCTACGCCGGCGGCATGCATTTCGGCAGCCATATCGACGGCGCCTTGCGGCTGATTCCGGGCAGCGGCGCCAAGCTGCGCACCGATGTTTCGGCGACGCTGTTCCTCAATGCACCGGAGGACTACGACGGCGGCGAATTGCAGATCGAAGACACCTACGGCGAGCAGACCATCAAACTGCCGGCAGGCGACCTCGTCGTGTATCCATCGAGCAGCCGGCATCGGGTGACACCGGTGACGCGCGGCGTGCGGCTCGCCAGTTTCTTCTGGGTGCAGAGCCTGGTACGCGACGATGCGCAACGTGCGCTGCTATTCGAACTCGATCGCGCGGTGCAGACGCTCAATGTCGCCCAGGCCGACGCAGCGGCCCGGCTGCAGCTCACCGGCTGCTATCACAACCTGCTGCGCATGTGGAGCGAGATATGAGCTGCCCGCAGCCCAAGCCGGAAACGGCGATTGCGCTGTACTTCGAATCGACGCTCGCGGCTTCGCCGGCGCAGGTCTGGCAATGGATCACGTCGTGGCAAGGCATCTGCCGCGAAACCATGCCGTGGTTCCGCATGACGGCACCGCCGCAGCTGCGCAATCTCGGCGATCTGCAGTTCCAGCCCGGCGTGCCGCTGCTGCGCAGCATCGTGCTGCTGTTCGGTTTCATCCCGATCGACCGCAGCGATCTGACCTTGCTCGAACTGGAACCCGGCGCCGGTTTCGTCGAGCAGTCGCCGATGGCGTCGATGCAACTCTGGCGGCACGAGCGGCGCATCGTCGCGCATCCGAGCCAGCCGGCGAAAGTGCTGCTGATCGACCGGCTGCGCTTCGAGCCACGCCGCGCGCGCCGTCTGGTCGCCTGGTTCGTGCGCACCGTATTCCAACATCGTCACGAGGTTTTGCGTGCGCATTTCAATGTCCGCTAACGCGACAGTCTCCGCCGCGGCGACCACGCCAGCGGCGTCGCTGCCAAGGCCACCACGCCGCATCAGCGCGATCCGCTGGCTGCGCAAGGCACACGGCTGGATCGGGCTCTGGGGTGCCGCGCTGGGCCTGCTGTTCGGCACCACCGGCATCCTGATGAACCATCGCGCGCTGCTGAAGATTCCGGCCGCGCAGACGCAGGAAAGCAATCTGCAGCTGCCCTTGCCGCAACCGGCGCCCGCCAGTGCACGCGCGCTGGCCGCATGGTTGCAGACACAGCTGCCGCTCGGCGATAACAAGCCGCGCATTCGCGAGGAACCCGCGCACGCGGTCGCCTGGGGCGATCAGACCATGCAGCAGCCGGCGCACTGGACGCTGAGCTTCACATCGCCACGCACCAATGTGCAGGCGGACTACTGGGTCGGCAATGGTTTCGTCGCGGTCAAACGCGCCGACGGCAATCTGTTCGCCATGCTCAGCAATCTGCATAAAGGAGTCGGCCTCGGCGTCGGCTGGGTGCTGCTGGTCGACACGCTCGGCGGCAGCATCATCCTGCTATCGCTGACCGGCGTGGTGCTGTGGACGCAGCTCAACCGGCGCCGCGTGATCGGTGCGGCGATTGCAACGACTTCGCTGACGCTGCTACTGCTACTGGCGCTGCAGGTGATCTAATGGCCGCTGCAACCATGTCCCTGAACCGAATCAAGACAGCCGATCGCGGTAGCTGGCACGCACGTCCACGGCGTGCGAACTGGCTTGCGATCGGCGCGATCGTAGCGCTGCATGTCGGCGGCTTGTTCGGGCTGATGCAGATCGATGCGGTGCGCGAATCGGTGCTTGAAGCCGCACCGATTTTCGTCAGCTTCATGGCCGCGCCGCCGGCGCCCAAGCCCGCACCACCGATGCCGAAACCGCAAGTGGTGAAACCGACTCCGGCGCCGCGTTTGATCGCACACGAAAGCCCGGCGCCGGCCGCGGTGCAAGCAGCGAAGCCGGACGAGCCGAAGCAACCACCGCCACCACCACAGGCGCCCGCGGAAGCAGCCCCACCGGCGCCGCCCGCAGTGACGCCGCCGAACTTCGTGGCCGGCTATCTCGATAATCCGGCGCCGACCTACCCGCCGGTATCGCGCAATCTCGGCGAGCATGGCCGCGTGCTGCTGCGCGTGTATGTCAGTCCCGAAGGTCACAGCGAGCAGATCGAGGTCGACCGCAGCAGCGGCTTCGACCGGCTTGATCGTTCCGCGATCGAAGCCGTGCGCCGATGGCGCTTCGTGCCGGCCAAGCAAGGCAGCCAGGCGGTCGCCGCCTGGGTACTGATTCCGATCAACTTCAATCTCAGCCAGTAACAACCAACGTCACATCTATGGAAACGAGTATGGAAACCACCTCTGCCATCGGCTTCGGCCACTTCATCAGTCACGCCGACACGCTCGCCAAATTCATTCTGCTGACGATGCTGCTGGCCTCGATCATCAGCTGGTATCTGATCCTGACCAAGGCCGGCTCCAACTGGCGCGTGAACCGGCGCAGCGCGCGCTTTCTGGATTTCTTCTGGAACGCGCCGTCGCTGGAACTGGTCGGCGCGCATCTGGAGGAACAGCATCCGGATGAACCGTTCTCGCATCTGGCCTATCACGGCATCGCTGCGAGCCAGCATCACGAACGCCACGGCATCAACCGCCTGAACGAGGCCGGCAGCTCCGGCGACTTCGTCACCCGCACGCTGCGCAAAACCATCGACGAAGAAACCGCGCGGATGGAATCCGGCCTCACGGTGCTCGCCTCGATCGGCGCCACCGCGCCGTTCGTGGGCCTGCTCGGCACCGTCTGGGGCATCTATCACGCACTCGCCGCGATCGGCCTCAGCGGCGCCGGCACGCTCGACAAGGTTGCCGGCCCGGTCGGCGAAGCGCTGATCATGACCGCTATCGGTCTCAGCGTGGCGATTCCGGCGGTGCTCGGCTACAACTTCCTGGTGCGCTCCAACCGCGTCGTGCTGGCGCGGCTCGACGCCTTCGCGCACGACCTCTACACCTTCCTCGCCACCGGCGCCAAGATCGAACCGCAGATGTCGTCACCGAACGTCGCACCGATCAAGACCGGCGTCGCCGGCCGGAGCGCCTGAGATGGCCTTCGGCAACGCCCGTGCGCCGGGCAATACGCAACCGATGACCGAGATCAACATCATCCCGCTGGTCGACGTAATGCTGGTGCTGCTGGTGATCTTCATCATCACCGCACCGCTGCTGACCAACGCGGTCAAGATCAATCTGCCGGAAGCCAGCAGCACGCCGAACATCTCCAAGGCCGACAACATCCAGTTGGCGATCGACGCCGCCGGACAAGACTACTGGAACGGCGAACCGATCGACGCCACGATGCTGCGCACGCGCCTGCACGATGCCGGCCAGCGCAACCCGACGCCGGAATTGCATCTGCATGCCGACAAGCTCACCACCTATCAGGCGCTGGCCGAAGTGATGAGCGAAGCGAGCAAAGCGGGTGTGACCAAGATTGGATTTGTGACGCAGCCGGAGGGGCAAGCGCCGTAGCGTCTACAGCAACTGCTAGTCTAACCGGACGTTTTGACGTGTCTTGATTGCAAGAAACAATCCTAAAGTTATTGCGGCACCAATCAGTAAGAGGCTGCCGTCAAACCCTGTATTTCCATGCAGCCAAGCTAAATTAGCTATCAATGAGCAAAGCCCACCAACCACGGATCCCAACGCACCGAGATACCAGATACGTCCAGGGTAAAGACTTATGGGCAAAAGCGGCTTAGACATCGAGAAAGAGTTTTCCAACGAGCCTATACGCAAAGTTTTAAACCGAACAAACGTAGAGGCCCCCGACGATCGCAGCAACTATCGCCCCCCAAGCCCAGGTGAAATTTGATCGCTCGCTCGGATAGTTGAAAATCGCAACTGCAGTCGACGACACAATCAAAATTCGGAGGAATAGCCACATGATCTATAGAACCGAAAAAAATCTGTCGGCTAAAGCGCCAAGTTCGAATTTAACCTCCGTGGGAATCTGCGTCCACTGGATTAGCACCGCAGCTACGCACGCAGTAAGCGGGTTTCCGCTCAACGCGCCGCGCGCTTCAACGCTTCACGAATGATCTGATCAGTAGTCATGCCATCCTGTTTGACGGCATCAGTCAGGCGCTGCGCTTCCACCGGCTTGTAGCCGAGCCCTTCCAGCGCGCCGCGGGCTTCGGCGAGCGGACTCGCCGGCACTCCGGGTTGGATGGTGATGAAGCTGCCGGCATCGCCGGCACCGGCCTTGTCGCGCATCTCGACGACGATGCGCTCGGCGGTCTTCTTGCCGATGCCCGGCACTTTCACCAGGCGTCCGGTTTCGCCGGCGCGCACGGTGGCCCAGAAATCGTCGGCGCTGATGCCGGATAGCACCGCCAGCGCGACCTTGGGGCCGATGCCGCTGATCTTGATCAGTTCGCGGAACAGCGCTTTCTCGACCAGCGTGGCGAAGCCGTAGAGCAGTTGCGCGTCTTCGCGCACCACCAGATGCGTGTGCAGCGCCAACGGCTCGCCCACTGCCGGCAGCTTGAAGAAGGTCGACATCGGCGCTTCGATTTCGTAGCCGACGCCGTTCACATCCAGCAACAGCTGCGGCGGCTGCTTGCTGAGTAGTTTTCCTGCGAGGCGCCCGATCATCGTTTCACCAGTTTGCCATTGGCATCGACCTGCATCTGCCGCCACGACGGCGCGCTGCGTGTACGTGGCACGGTTTTCAAGCTGGCAGCGCCGCGCTGATGGGCGTGGCACAGCGCGACCGCAAGCGCATCGGCGGCGTCGGTCGGTGGCGTCTCATTCAAATTCAGCAGCACCTTGATCATGTGCTGCACTTGCGCCTTCTCGGCGCGGCCGCTGCCGACGATGGCCGACTTGATCGAGGCCGGCGCGTATTCGGCGACTTCGAGTCCGGCGGCGGCCAGCGCGCAGATCGCCGCACCGCGCGCCTGCCCCAGCACGAGCGCGGTGGCGACGTTGTTCTTGACGAAGACTTCTTCGATCGCGGCCTCGTGCGGCTGATGTTCGCGGATCACCGCATCCAGCTGCTGCAGAATCTGTAGCAGGCGCCGCGGCAAAGGACCAGCGGCGCAGGCGATGCGTCCATGCGCGATCCAGCGGCTGCGCGTGCCGGTGATTTCGACAATGCCGTAACCGGTGACGCGCGAGCCGGGATCGATCCCGATGATGCGCGTCATGGATGCGACACGCGCGTGCGCACGGTCAGGAAGCGACCGATACCGGCAGATCGCCGTTGTGATGCACGTCCTGCACGTCGTCGAGTTCTTCGAGTTTTTCCAGCAGCTTGTGTAGCGACTCCGCCGCTTCGCCGCCGACGGCGACGCGATTCGCCGGACGCATGACGATATCCGCCTCGATCGGCTTGAAGCCGGCGGCTTCGAGCTTGGCCTTCACTGCCTGGAAGTTGGCCGGCGACACCAGCACGTCGCTGAAACCGTCTTCGGTCTGCACATCGTCGGCGCCGGCTTCGATCGCCAGCATCATGATTTCTTCTTCCTGTGCCGGATTGGCGCGAATATCGAAAATGATCTCGCCGGTTTCGCTGAACTGGAACGCTACCGAACCCGTAGTGCCGAGATTGCCGCCGTGCTTGGTGAATGCGTGGCGCACGTCGGCAACGGTGCGCGTCGGGTTGTCGGTCATGCAATCGACCATCACCGCAACACCGCCGGGGCCGTAGCCTTCGTAGCGGATTTCGTGCAGCTGCTCGGCGCCGAGTTCGCCCGAACCACGCTTGATCGCGCGTTCGATGGTGTCCTTGGTGACGTTGGCCGCGTGCGCCTTGTCGATCGCCATCCGCAGCCGCGCATTACCGGCGGGATCGCCGCCGCCGGCGCGCGCTGCCGCGTTGATTTCGCGGATGTACTTGGTGAAGGACTTTGCTTTCGCCGCATCAGTGGCGTTCTTGCGTCCTTCGATGCTCGGACCTCGGCCCATGGGTTTCTCGCTGTTCCCCGATTGAGGCTTTAGAAGTTGACACGCAGACCGATATGCACGCCCTGGTCGGCCTTGTCGGAGCGATCGTCCACCGCCAACTCCAGGCGACGCCAGCCGGCGTAGATAAAGGCGGGGCGAATGATCTGGTAGTCGACGTCGAAGCCGTACTCGAGATAATGCTTGAAGTCGCCGAACGTCAGGATGTCGGGCGAATAGTACAGATAGCCGCCGACGCCGAGGCGCTTATTCAGCTGCGGAATGCGATAGCCGAGCTTGCCGCCGAGCGCGGCACCGCCGCCGTCGTTGTGACTGCCGCCGCGATCCGCCAGGAAACCACGCACGCCGACGCCAGCCGTCGCGCCTTCG
>JAQGNU010000036.1 GCA_028291645.1 Nevskia sp. | reverse complement strand
TGGGCGTGCAGTATTCGATGGGCGACGTCATTCCGACGCCTCTGCCACCGCCGCCACCGCCGGTAGCGCCGCCACCGCCACCTCCCCCGCCGCCGCCGTTGCCGCCGCCTCCAGCGCCGTGCATCGATAGCGATGGCGATGGTGTCTGCGACGCAGTCGACAAGTGCCCGGGCACGCCGCACGGCTTCAAGGTCGACGCCAGCGGTTGCATCATCGAGCAGACCGTGATTCTGCGCACCGTCAACTTCGAGTTCAACAAGGCAACCTTGACCCCGGAGTCGAAGAGCGCGCTGGATGAAGTCGCAGCAGGTCTGATTGGTCAGCCGACGCTGCAGGTGGAAGTCTCGGGTCATACCGACGCAATCGGTTCGGCACCGTACAACCTGAAGTTGTCGCAGCGTCGTGCGCAGTCGGTCGTCACCTATCTCGTCGGCAAGGGCGTCGCCAAGACGCACCTGACCTCGAAGGGTTATGGCAAGACCAAGCCGATCGCCGATAACAAGACCGCCGAAGGTCGCGCCGAGAACCGCCGTGTCGAGTTCAAGGTGATTGCCGGTGACGCTGTGGTCGAGAAGAAGACGCCGGGTGGCAAGACCATCGTCAAGGTGCCGCAGCGCAAGCATCCGCATCCGCGTCCGGCGAAGTAATCGTCGAGCGCAGCTGACGTAGAGTACCGACCGGGGCCGATATTTCGGCCCCGGTTTTTTTTACGCTTGTCGGTTGGCAGTTGCCGCGCGACGCCATGCGAAATGCGCACTGGGCTAATCGTCAGCGGCCGGATTTGGCCGCCGGGCATTGGCTGATGAAGTTGCTCGACTCGATTCAGCGCCGCCTCAGAAATTCCTGACCGTCCTTCTGCAGTTGTTCCATCGCATAGGCATAGCCGCGCTCAACCGCCGCGTCTATACGCTTCCAGTCGAACAGGCGGAAATCGGCGACCGGCATCCGCAGGTAGAGATCGGCGCGCTCGGCGCGCATGCGCACGCCGCTTTCGCTGGTCAGCGACATGCCGCCAAACAGGATGTCGATCAAGGTCACGTTGCCGGGTCTGCCGCGTTGATCGAGCAGCGCTTCAGGGTCCGGTCCCTCGATGCCCGGTGCCTGCAAACTGCCTTCGGTACTGACGTCGGAGGCGATGATCGGGCCGCGCCCCATTGCATGCATCACATCGGTCGGCAAGCTGTTGGTGACGGCACCGTCGACCAACAGATCGCCATGCCAGGCGACCGGTGGCACCACGCCTGGAACCGCCATGCTGGTGCCGACCCAGGTGGCCAGCGGCCCACTGTCATGCACCATCGTGCTGGCGCGGGTGAGATTGGTGCTGACGGCAAAGAACGGCGTGCGCAGCTCTTCGATGCGCGTATCGCCGAACAGTACACGCAGATGTTGCAGAAACTTACGGCCACGCAGCAGCGATACGCGCGGCAGCACGTAGTCGTTCAAATAGTTGTGATCGACGAAGCTGGCGCGCGCCACGCGCTGCGCCTCGCGGCTGTCGAGCCCCCAAGCGCGCAAGGCGGCGAAGAACGCGCCCATGCTGGTGCCGCCGGTCAGATCGATCGGGATGTGCAGTTCTTCCAGTGCGCGCAGCAGTCCGATATGGGCAAAGCCGCGTGCGCCGCCGCCGCCGAGTACCAGGCCGATGCCGTGGCCGGACAGTTGCCGCGCCAACTTGGCGTAGTCGTCGGCGACGTCAGGGCGGACGAAGTAATGCGTGCCGGCGCCGACTTTCAAGCGCCAGCCGGCAACGTCGCCGGCCGCTGCCCGTTCCGGACGCAACAGCACCAGATCGACCGGCACGCGCAACTCAAGCTGACGCAGCGTCTCCAGCAGCGCCGTATCGCTCGGCACGCTCTGCGCCGGCACTACCACCAGCACGCGGTCGCATTGACGCAGGCAGCGTTCGGTCCAGGCATCGTCAGCAGGACCGGCGCTGTAGACCAGATGTTGGTCGCAGCGTTCACGCGCATCGAGCCAGGCCATCAGTTGGTGATGCGCAGTGGTTTCGCCGAGCGGCGTTTGCGCGATGCCCTTGCCAAATGCGGCATCCACCGACGCCGCGCTGATCCGTTCGCAAGGCGTCGCGCAGCAGCCGCGCAGTGCCGCGCAGATCTGATCGGCGATTGCTTCCACGTCGACGTCCGGCAGTAGCGAAACCACTGCGATCGAATGTTCGCGCCGCGCAGCTTCGAGCAAAGTCTGCCGTCGGTCGCGCCGCATGCGTTGCACGATGATGCGCGTCATCGCCAGCAGCGCGGTCGGATAGGTCAGCACAAAGGCCATCAGCGCCGCGCCTTCGATATCCAGCAACAAGCTGTCGCGCAGCGCATAGGCATCGCCGTTGCGATGATCACCGGACAGCAGGCTGATCTCGCCGATCGGTTCATAGCGCGCGACGTCGGCGAATAGGCTGCCGTCGTTGCCGCGGATGCGGATCCGTCCGCTGGCGACGATGTGCAGATGGTCGGCGGCGTCGCCGGTGCGGAACAATACTTCGCCGCCGCGCAGACTGCGTGGTGTGCAGAGTCCTGCGAGCCGATCGAGTGCGGTAGCGGGGAGATCGGCGAAAAGCGCGCAGTGCGCGAGAATCGCACGACTGTCCAAGGCTTTCGATGTCTTCTGAAAAGTGAGTGCCGCAAAGCTTAACATCGTGCCCGCGGCTGGAGGCGAATCCGCCAGCGTGCGAAGGCGCCGGGCCACAGGCTCGTGCGATGTTCGATTCAAGTCTCAGGAGCGATGCGTATGCCACAACATTCCGCGGACGCCACCGAGCGCTACGCGCCGACGCAGCGCTTCAGCAACCGCGTGGCCGACTACGAACGCTGGCGGCCCGGCTACCCAGCGGCGCTGACACAGTGGTTGATCGAGCGCTGTGGTTTATCCGCAGGCGATGCAGTGGCCGATATCGGTTGCGGTACCGGTTTGTTCGCACGCGATCTGCTCGCGGCGCGCCTGCGCGTCTATGGCATCGAACCGAATGCAGCGATGCGTGCGGCGGCCGAGCGCAACTTCGCCGGCAATAGCGATTTCCTCAGCGTCGATGGTCGTGCGGAAGTCACTGGTTTAGCGCCGCACAGCGTTCGCTTAGTGAGCGCCGCCCAGGCATTTCACTGGTTTGATGTGCCGCGTGCGCGCGCCGAATGTGTCCGCATACTGCAGCCGGGCGGTCGGGTTGCACTGATCTGGAATGTGCGTCGCGTCGATACGCCCTTCCTGCGAGCTTACGAGGACATGCTGCGGCGTCTGGCGCCGGACTATGGTCAGGCCGGTGTGCCCGAGCAGGCCTCGATTCCGCAGATCGACGCGTTCTTTGCATCGCAGTCTTATCAGCAGCAGGATTTCGAATACCTGCAGCATTTCGATGCAGAAGGCTTGCGCGGACGCCTGTTGTCGTCCTCGTATGTGCCGGCGCCCGATGCGCCCGGCCACGCAGCCATCGTTGCGGCCTGCGACGCCCTGTTCACCGAACATGCGCAGAACGGCATCGTCGAGTTTCCGTACGACACCAAGGTGTTTCTCGGCCAGCTATGAAGCAGCGCTGGCGCAGCTTGCGTGCGCCAGCGCCGCTTCACGCCATCAAGTCGTTGGCGAGCTTGGGCCTGCGAGCGGATCGTCCGGCAGCTGCCAGCCGCAGCTCTTGCCTTGGTTTTGCTGCTTCAGATATTCCATCAGCGGCGCGAAGTATTCGATGATCGCACTGCCATCCATCTGTCGCGTGCCGGTCAATTTCTCCAGCGTATCCGGCCAGGGTTCGGACGCACCCTGTTTCAGCATCGCCATGAACTTCGCGCCTGCATCCTTGTTGCCGTAGATATCGCAGGCATACAGCGGGCCCTTGAAGCCGGCCGCATCGCACAATGCCTTGTGGAATTGGAACTGGATGATGAAGCTGAGGAAGTAGCGCGTGTACGGCGTGTTGCCGGGCACGTGATATTTCGCACCCGGATCGAAGTCTTCTTCGGTACGCGTCACCGGCGGCGCGATGCCCTGATACTGCTCGCGCAATTTCCACCAGCCCTTGTTGTAGTCGGCCGTTGAAATCTCGCCAGAGAACACTTTCCAGCGCCACTGGTCGATCAGCTTGCCGAACGGCAGAAACGCGATCTTGTCGAGTGCGCGCTTCATCTGCGCATTGATCAGGGCTTTCTGATCGTCGCTGACTTTGGCAACCAGACCGATCTTCTGCAGATGCTGCGGCGTCAGCGACAGCGTGATGGTGTCGCCGATGGCTTCGTGGAAACCGTCGTGTGCGCCTTGCTGATAAAGGAAAGGCTGACCGTTGTACATGGTGAAGTAATAGATGTGGCCCATTTCGTGATGGATCGTCTCCAGACTTTCCTCGTCCGGGCGAATGCACATCTTGATGCGCACGTCGCCGTTCTGATCCATGTCCCAGGCGCTGGCATGACACACGACGTCGCGATCGCGCGGGCGCGTCAGCAGCGACTTCTCGTAGAACGAGGCCGGCAGCGGCGGCAGGCCGATCGAGGTGTAGAAATCCTCGGCGATCTTGGCGGTTTCGATCGAGTACTGCGTGTCGACCTTATGCTCGACATTGTCGAGATCGCCGACCGTCGGCTGCTTGCCCGGATGCGCTTTTGCGAAGCTTTGCCGGAACGCGACAAGCTCCTTCTTCTCCAGCGCATCGTGGCGCGCCTGCAGCACCGACGATACGTCGAGACTGCCGGCGTCCTTGTACGGCACGACGAGGTCGTAGATGTTGCCCCACTGCTGCGCCCACATATTGCCGAGCAGGTCGGCCGGGATCAGGCCATTCGCCGGTACCGCGTCGCCGTATTTGTCATGCAGCTTGCCGCGCACATAGCAATGCAGTTGTTCGTACAGCGGCTGCACCTGCGTCCACAGCCGTTCGGTTTCGTTGGCGAAATCGGCCGGGCTCATGTCGTAGCCGGCGCGCCACAGTTCGCCGACGTCGTGATAGCCGAGTTCCTTCGCGCCTTCGTTCATCAGGCCGGCGAACTTGCTGTAGTCCTCGCGCATCGGCTTGCCGACCGAATGCCAGCCGGCCCAGGCATCGGCCAGCGCTTTCGGATCGCGCGAGTGATCGATGATCTGTTCGAGCTGGTCGAGATTCATGCAGTCGGCGCCGCTCTTGCCCGGCGGACAATACTTGCCGGCACCGTATTCGCCGTCGAGCTTGGTGCCGAGCGCGGCGAGCTGTGCGCGCTGCGCCGGATCGCTCGGCGGCGGTATCGCGCTGGAGATCTTGATCAGCGTCAACTGGCGCGCGACCTCGGGCGCCAGATCGGCGAGTCCGACGAAGGCCTTGGCCTGCTCGATCTGCTGGCTTTGCAGCGTCAACGCACGCTCGCCGCCTTTGGCGTTGAGCAACTGCGTGTCGGACGTGATGAAGTTTTCCGCGACCCAGTTGGCCGCAGTCAATTCCGGGTAGAGCTGCTTGTCGTCCGCGTTGACCTTGGCGACGAATTTCGCCGCATCGGCCGCGGTCGCCTTCGGTGGTGCAGCGCTGGCTGCGGTAGCGGATGTGCCGGGTTGATGTCCGCCGCAAGCGGCAAGCACTGCGAGCAGACTGCTGGCGCACATGCCAGCCCATAGCTTGTTGACCATCGGATGTCTCCCTGACTTGGAGCCGCGTTTGCTCGCAGCATGCAATCGTCCTGCGGCGTCGCCGCAAGCAGCGGCGCGGCGTTCGGCAATTGAACAATCGGCGAAACGGTGCGGCGTATGCCGCGACTATCGCCGTGCACGCCGCCTCGGGTCAATCCCGGCAGCATCGATGCGGGCGCCGGCGCCACCGTTGGCCCCAACCGTTGGCCCCACCATCGGCGCTAGGACTCCCTATACTTTTGTCTAGTCCGAAAGTAGAACCACAAAAAAGATGACGCCAGGTAGCCGCCGCGCTGGAGTGCTGGGCCGATGAACGCGCTGGTCGGACTGGCTTTCGCAATCTCGCGCCTGTTGCTGCGGCCCTTTATCGGCGCGATGAAATACAAGACCGTGCCGCTGGCCGCGGCTGCAGGCTTGGACCTGGATCCGTCGCGCCCGGTCTGTTACGTACTGCCGGTGCGCAGCTGGATCGATCTGTTCGCGCTCGATCGCATCTGCCGCGAATGTGGCCTGCCGCGACCGCAGCGCGCCGCGGCAAACCTGCCGCAAGCGGGCAAGGCGGGCTATCTGTATCTGCCGGCGCTACTGGAGACGCGTCTGCGCAAGACCGGTCTTTCCAGCGTGCTCGCGGCTGCCGCCGCGACTGCCGGCTACGACGTGCAGATCGTGCCGGTATCGATTTTCTGGGGCCGCGATCCCGGCCAGGAGACTTCGCTGTTCCGGCTCATCTTCGCCGACAGCGTGCAGGCCGGCGCGGTGCGCAAGTTCCTGATCCTGATCGCCAACGGCCGCAACGTGCTGGCCAACTTCGGTTTGCCGCTGTCGTATCGCAACTATCTGCAGTCGGTGGCCGACCCGGTGCGCGCCGAGAAGAAACTGACGCGCGCGCTGCATTTCCATTTCCTGCGCGCACGTACCGCGACGCTGGGGCCGACGCTGCTGCGACGCTCGGTAGTGATCCGCGGCGTGCTGACGCACCCCAGCGTGCGCCACGCGATCGAGCAGGAAGCGAAAGAAAAAAGCTTGACGCTGGCACAGGCCGAGACGCGTGCGCGCGCCTGCGGCAATGAGATCGCAGCAGATTATTCGGCGGCTTCGATCCGCGTGTTCGAACGCATCCTGTTCCGCGTCTGGAATCGCGTGTTCAAGGGCGTCGACGTGCATGGCCTTGAGCGCTTGCGCGAGATCGCGCAGTCGCACGAAATCCTCTACATGCCTTCGCATCGCAGTCACGCCGACTATCTGCTGCTGTCGTACACGCTCTACAACGCCGGTCTGGTGGCGCCGCATATCGCCGCCGGCATCAACCTGAATTTCTGGCCGATCGGCGGTTTCCTGCGGCGTTGCGGTGCGTTCTACATGCGCCGCAAATTTTCCGGCGATGCGCTGTATACCGCGGTGTTCCGCGCCTACGTCGACAGCCTGATCCGGCGCGGCTATTCGATCGAGTTCTTTCCTGAAGGCGGTCGCTCGCGCACCGGCCGGCTGCTGCCACCGAAGACCGGACTGCTGGCGATGGTCGCGGAATCGGCGCTGCGCCAGCGCGTGCGCAAGGTGGCGATGGTGCCGGTGTTCATCGGCTACGACAAAGTCTGGGAAGTCAGCAGCTACTTCAAGGAACTGCGTGGCGGCGGCAAGCAGCGCGAATCCGCCGAAGGTTTATTGAAGGCGACCAAGATCCTGGGGCGTTCGTACGGCAAGGCCTATGTCAGCTTCGGCGAGCCGCTGATTCTGCAGGACGCCGCGGATGCCGCATTGCCCGGCTGGCGTGAAGCGTTCACGGCGGATCACGAGGAACGTCCTGCAGGATTTGCCGACTGGGTGCGTCAGCTTGCAGTCGATCACATGCGCCGCGTCAATGCCGTCGCGGTGGTCAATCCGGTTGGCCTCACCGCCTGTGCCTTGCTGGCGGCACCGATGCGCGCGACCGACGAAGACGAACTGGTCGATCAGATCGGCCATCTGCTGGAACTGCTGCAGCCGTGGCCGGATAGCGAGCGCTTGCGCGTGCCCGAGCGCGACGCGAAAGCCGCACTCGCCTGGGCGGTGCCGATCGCGCGCATCCAGCGCATGGCGCACCCCTGGGGCGATCTGCTGGCCGCTGCCGGCCGCGACGGTGTGCTGCTGACCTACAACCGCAACAGCATCCAGCATTTGTTCGCGTTGCCGGCGCTGATCGCGCGCTTGTTCCGCACCCGCGGCGTGCTGTCGGAAGACGCCATCCTGACCGGCTGCCGCGCGCTTTACCCTTTTTTGCGCACCGAGTTTTTCCTGCCGTGGGAGCCGGCCGATTGCGAAGCGGCGGTGCGTGCCTACCTTGAGCGCATGCTCGCGCTGGGGCTGCTGACGCGCGACGACGACGACCGCATCCTGCGTCCGCAGGTCGGCAGCAAAGCGTTCGCCAGCTTCGCCGCACTCGGCCGCGTGCTCGGTGAAACGCTGGAACGGCATGCGATGGCGGTGCTGCTGCTGGCCGAAGAACGTCGTGCCGGCGTGCCTTTGCCGCGACAGAAATTTGAGGATGACTGTCGCCTGCTGGCCGAACGCATCGCTGTGCTGACCGGCCGCGAAGCGCCGGAGCTGTTCGATCGCGCGCTGTTCGCAGGCTATCTGGATACGCTGATCAAGATCGGCGTGGTCGCCGAAGATGCCAATCAGCAGCTGCTGATGACCGAGCGCGTCGAGCGCATCGCCGAGCGCTCGATCGAGCTGTTGTCCGACGAAACCCGCCAGATGCTGCTGCAGCTGCTGGCGCGTCGCGTGCCGAGCGCGGCGCAGGCGCCAATTTAGCCGCGAATTGGCCTGGGCTATAATCCGGCTCGTTTTAGCAAAGTCCTATACATGCGGCTGCCGTATTGAAGCCGTCATCATCCCCTGATCCACTCCTAAAGAGGCTGCTTCCATGTTCAAGCATTCCCGTGCATTTGCCGCGCTTGCCGGCGTTGCGCTGCTCGCCGCCTGCGCCAAGCCTGGCGACGCCAACAAGAGCGACGCGGCCGCCACGCCTTCCGACCTCACCACCGATGCGCAGAAGTTCGGCTATGCGATCGGCATCGATCTCGGCCACTCGCTCGGGCCGGTCAAGGACGACGTCGACATCAAGGCGCTGGAATCCGGTCTTGAAGAATCCGCCGCCGGCAAGACGCCGCGCCTGGACGACAAGACCCGTGACGAAATCAAGAAAACCGTTTCCGTGAAGATCCAGCAGAAGCAGATGGAAGAGCACAAGGTCAAGGCCGACAAGGCCAAGACCGATGGCGACAAGTTCCTCGCCGACAACGGCAAGAAAGACGGCGTCAAGACCACCGCGTCCGGTCTGCAGTACGAAGTGGTCACCGAAGGCAAGGGCGATCACCCGGGCAAGGACGACAAGGTCACCGTCAACTACAAGGGCACGCTGATCGACGGCACCGTGTTCGACAGCTCCTACGATCGCGGCGAGCCGGTCAGCTTCCCGCTGGCCAACGTCATCCCCGGCTGGACCGAAGGTCTGCAGCTGATGACGCAGGGCGCCAAGTACAAGTTCTACATTCCGGCGGCCCTGGCCTATGGCGAGCGTGGCGCCGGCGTCAAGATCGGCCCCAACGAAACGCTGATTTTCGAAGTCGAACTGCTCAGCATCGAGAAGCCGGGCGCTGCGCCGGCCGCAACGGCGCCGACGGCTCCGGCAACCAAGCCGGCGAAGAAGTAAGTCAGTAACGACGGCAGTTCAGTCGTAAAAAGGCCCGGCGATTGCCGGGCCTTTTTTATGCATGCTAGCTGCAGTATTTCGAGCCGGCCGTTTTCGCGTCGTTCAGCTGCTGATCGAATTCTGCCTGCGTCAGCGGCGTCGGCTGACCATCGTCGCCGGTCTTGAACAGACGGCTTGCGGTCTTCTGTTCGAGAAAGCTGATGCGCTCGCGCACTTTGGCGCAGCGTTCCGCGTTGTCGGCTTTGAGCTTCAGTGTCTGCTGATCGACGCTATCGCCGAGCGCAGTTTTCGCGCGACCCGGCGACGGCGCAACGCTCGAAGCCGCTGGCGTTACATTCTTATAGGCTCCCGAAGCGGGCGGATTCTGGCTGAAATGCACTTGGCCGCTGCTATCGACCCAGCGATAGATTTGCGCCGAGGCCAGCAGCGGCGCGCAGCATAAAAGCAGACCGAAAAAACGTTTCATGCCGCGAGTGTAACAAGGCCTCGATCGCGCGCAGTGGTGCGCGCAACTGCGCAGAAATGGCGCGTTCGCGATGAGTGCCGTCTGCATTGCGATTTGCGAACGGCGCGCCAGGCGCACTTGTACATTTCGACGAACACTTGCAGCATACGCTGGCGTACTGATTGAATGACTTTCAACTTTCCGCACTGTTTCCGCTGTCGTATGAGTCTATCCCCGAGCTCCGATGTCCCATGAGTGAACCCGTCGCCAAGCAAAATCTGAGTGCCGAACAATGGGCCGAGGCGGCGCTCGATGCGATGGCCAGCAGTGGCCTTGAAGCGGTGTCGGTCGAACCGCTGGCGCGACGCCTGGGCGTGACCAAGGGCAGCTTCTATTGGCATTTCGCCAACCGCGATGCGCTGGTGCGCGCCGCTTTGGAATTGTGGGAACGGCACGAGACCACCGACGCGATCGCGCTGGTGCGCGACGAACCCGATCCCTACGAACGCATCGTCAAGCTGTTCAAGCGCGCCAATACTTCGCATCGCGCCGGACGCCTGTATCTGGCGCTCGCAGCGGCCTCGGACGATCCTGCGGTGGGTGCGGTGGTGCAGCGCGTGTCGGCACAAAGGCTGGCCTACCTGCAGCAGAGTTACCAGGCGCTCGGTCTGAACGAACACGATGCGCGGCTGTGGTCGACTTTCGCCTACGCCACCTTCATCGGCAACCAGCAGGTACATCGCGACGCGCCCGAGCAGTTTCCGTCCGGCACCGAATTCCGCGAGTACTTCAAGTTGATGCTACGCACGCTGATTCCGCACGGGCTGGCGGCAGTCGCGCCGATACAAAACGCCGAGCACCCGCATGTGGTCAGTCTGCATAAGACGGTCGAATCCTAAGCGATCAGGGAGCCGGATTTACTATTGGCCGAAACCTGCCGATACAGCACGATGTAGGCCCGGAACAGAGCATGGCGCAGGTACTGCAGCCGTGTCGACCGGAGCAAGGTGCAGAAGCTTTGAGATAAAAGATACCAAGGCTCAGGGAATTCAAGGGGGGAAGTTGTTGAATCACGTTGCATGTTAAAGGCCGCCTTCGGGCGGCTTTTTTTATGCTGCGTGACGCGCTTCGGCCGCTTCAGCCGGCGTCGATCAGGCTCTGGTAGAGCTCCAGATAGCGCTGCGCCGAACGCGTCCAGGAGAAATCGCGGCGCATGCCGGTTTTGCGCAGGCGATCCGCGCTGCCGACGTCGGCCAACAGTTCAAGCCCGCGGCGCACGCCGTAGACCACGCCACCGACATCGGCATCGCGAAACTGCACGCCGGTCGCCGAGCCGTCGGCCAGCGTTGCCGCGGTCGCATCGACGACCGTGTCGGCGAGGCCGCCGGTGTTGTGCACCAGCGGCAGCGTGCCATAGCGTTGCGCATACATCTGGTTCAGACCGCAGGGTTCGAAGCGCGACGGCATCAGCAGCAGATCGGCCGCGGCGGTGAGCCGGTGTGCGAAGCGTTCGTCGTGCGCGATGTGCACGGCGATGCGGCCCTCGGGTGCGTTATACGCCAGCGAACGGAAGGCGTTCTGCAACTGCGGGTCACCGGCGGCGAGAACGACGTACTGCGCCGGCAGTGCCAGCAGTTGCTCGCGCGCCGCCAGGATCAGATCCGCACCTTTTTGTTCGGCGAGACGGCCGATGAAGGCGACCAGCGGACGCTCGTCGGCATCGAGCGCCAGTTCCTGCAGCAGTGCCTGCTTGTTGGCGCGCTTGCCGGCATCGACATCGGCCAGCGTGTAGTTCTGGTCGATCAGCGGATCGGTCGCCGGATTCCACAGCGTCTGGTCGATGCCGTTGGCGATGCCATGCAGGATCGCAGCGCGTGCGCGCAACACGCCGTCGAGGCCTTGACCGAACGCCGGCGTCTGAATCTCGCGCGCATAGGTCGGGCTGACGGTGCTGATCGCATCGCTGAAATTGAGGCCGGCCTTCATGAACGAGAAGCCGCCCCAGAACTCGAGAAAGTCGGGCTGCCACCAAGCTAAAGGCAGACCCAGCGCATCGAACTCGCGCCGTCCGAACTGGCCCTGGTAGGCGAGATTGTGGATGGTGAAGACGATGCGCGGCCGCGTCGCCTGCGCCGAAAGCCGCGGTGCAGCGAGTGCGGCTTGCCAGTCGTGCAGGTTGACCACGTCGGCTTCGAAGCCGGCGACGGCGCCGCTGGCGATCTGCGCCACCGCCTCGCCGAAGCAGCCGAAGCGCCAGGCGTTATCGGCAAACGCACGGCCGTTGGCATCTTCGTAGGGACCGCCGTCGCGGTCGAACAGCGCTGGACAATCGAACAACAGTACCGGCAGTCGCGCCGCTGTGCCGCCGTCTATGGACGGCAACTCGCCGGCGAAGATTTCGCAGCGCTGACCCCGCAGCTGCAGTTCGCCGAGGCGGCGGGTGCTGCCCAATTTTTGGCGGACGCCGCGATACGCCGGCAGCATCACGCGGGCATCGGCACCCAAATTGCGTTGTGCAAACGGCAAGGCCCCGAGCACATCGCCGAGGCCACCGGTTTTGGCCAGCGGGAAGCATTCGGCGGCAGCGTGCAGGATTTTCATGCGGGCGATTGGGTGGCGAGCAGGGGTGACACTTCACAGGGCGAAACTTTTGCATAAACCGCGGTCGAACGTCGTGGACGCGCATTGCGCGACTGCGTCGATCTTGGCCACGCCAGGTTCATCATTTAAACCACACCGCGAAGGCGCAGCAAGGATTTTTGCGCGATCATAGCGGCGCCCGGCAGGATCCGCCGCATTCATCGAACAGGCCAAGCGCGCAGGAGGATGCAAGGATGAACGGCACCCGCGACACGCGTTTCGTCAGCCGTCTGACCCGCGAAACGCTGGCACTGGTGATGGCGGGCGGTCGCGGCTCACGCCTGATGCAACTGACTTCGACCCGGGCCAAGCCGGCGGTGCCGTTTGGCGGCAAGTTCCGCATCATCGATTTCACCTTGTCGAACTGCATCAACAGCGGCATCCGCCGCGTCGGCGTCCTGACCCAGTACAAGAGCCATTCGCTGATCCGCCATCTGCAGCAGGGCTGGGGTTTCATGCGCGGCCAGTTCGGCGAATTCGTCGAACTACTGCCGGCCGAACAGCGCACCGAAATCGCATCGTGGTACGCCGGCACTGCCGATGCGGTGTTCCAGAACATCGAATTCATCAAGCTGCATCAGCCGGCACAGGTGCTGATCCTGGCCGGCGATCACATCTACAAAATGGACTACGGCCGCATGCTGGCGCATCACGCGCGCACCGGCGCCAAGGTTACGGTCGGTTGCCTGGAAGTGCCGCTCGACGAGGCGCGCAGCTTCGGTGTGATGGAAATGGACGAGGACACGCGCATCGTCCGCTTCGACGAGAAACCCACGCAGCCGCGATCGATGCCGGGCAAGCCTGACATGGCGCTGGCCAGTATGGGCATCTACGTGTTCGATGCGATGTTCCTGCTCGAATGGCTACGACGCGACGCCGGCATCAACGAATCGAGTCACGACTTCGGCAAGGATGTGGTGCCGGCGGCGATTCTCGGTGGCGAGGTCTACGCCTATCCGTTCACCGAACTCGACAATCCGGACAAGCAGGGTTACTGGCGCGACGTTGGCACCGTCGACGCGTACTGGAAAGCCAATCTGGAGTTGATCGGCGTGCTGCCGGAACTGAATCTGTACGATCAGGACTGGCCGATCTGGACGCTGCAGGAACAGGTGCCGCCAGCCAAGTTTGTATTCGACGAGCCGCATCGCCGCGGCCATGCGATCGACTCGTTGGTCAGCGGCGGCTGCATCGTCTCCGGCGCCGAAATCCGCAGCAGCGTGCTGTTCTCCAATGTGCGCGTCGAAAGCGCCAGCCTGATCGACAATTCACTGTTGCTGCCCAACGTCACCATCGGCCGCGGCTGCCGCATCAGGAAGGCCATCATCGACGAGGACTGCCACATTCCCGATGGCAGCGTGATCGGCGAGGACTTGGTGCAGGACCGCAAGCTGTATCACGTCAGCGAGGGCGGGGTGACGCTGGTGACGCGCGAGATGCTGCTCAGCTGAGTGCGCGTGCCTTAGCAATCGGTGGACGCGCGCGTCGCCGATGCCCAGCGCGTTGGAAGCCGTCCATGGGAACCATCCGCGCCAGCGACGATCAGACCTTGCAAGGTGGACAAACTGCTGGCGGCGGCATGTGAACGGCCGCTGGTCGCGCGCAACGAGGCCCTGCCTCAAGCTTGCCGCGCAAAGTTACACAATACGGTAGCTCTCGATAGGGAGGCATCAGGACCCGATGGTCGGCAGTGGCGCGGCGCGAATCTATTATCTGCATCCCTTGCTGGCGGGAACGCTGCCGTGGGATGCGCACCTGGATCGCTGTGTCGAATTGGGCTTTACCCATCTGCTGATCGCACCGCCGTTCGCCAGCGGGCGCACGCAGAATGTCTTTCTGACGGCCGATCACGAGCGGCCGCATGGCGAGCTCCAATTCAGCGGCGATGCCCTGAGCTTGCTGCGTGGACTGTCGGCGGCCTGCAAGGCGCGCGGTCTATCGCTGCTGCTGGATCTGGCGATCGACCGTGTCGCTGCCGATGGCGTGCTGGCGCGCAGCGAGTCGGCGTGGTTCCGCGACGATTCGCTGCTGGCGATCGATCCGCGCCGCAGCGCGCTCGAACGCGGCGCGGCAACCTTCCGCTACGTAAACGAGAGCATGGCGGCGTATGCCGCGGTCATCGACGCATCGGCGATGGCCTGGTGGAGCGCGCGCCTGCAGGCCTGGATCGATGCCGGCGTCGATGGCTTTCGCTGCCTGGGCCTGCAGCAGACACCCGCTGCGCTGTGGCAAACCCTGATCAAGAACGCGCGCCGCCATAAAGCCGAGGTGCGCTTCCTGGCCTGGACGCCGGGACTGTTGCCGGCGCAGGTCGCCGCACTCGCGACTTGCGGCTTCGACGCGACCGCGTCGTCGGCCGCCTGGTGGGATTATCGCGCCGGCTGGTTCGCCGACGAGCTGCAGCGGCTGACACGGATCGCGCCGCCGCTGAGCTTTCCGGAAAGTCCGTTCGACCTGCGTATCGCCAGCCACGTCGCCGATACCGCGCTGCGGCAGCGCGCCGCCCGTCGCGCGCTGTGGTTCTGTGCTTCGATCGGCAGCGACTGGATGATGACTATGGGCTTCGAATTCGGTGCGCGGGCGGCGCTCGATCCGGCGCGCAGCAGCGCCGAAGATTTCAAACGCCTGCTGGCACAGCCGCTGTACGACTTGAGCGCCGACATCGTCGCGGCGAATGCCTTCATCGCCGCTGATGCCTTGCGTGCACAGGCTGCTACGAGCCTGCGTCAGCTGTCGGCTGCGGACGCGCCGGTCGCTGCGTTCCTGCGCGCAGCCCAAGCCGATCCGCGTGCGGCGCAGTCGGCGCAGCTGATTCTGGTCAATGCCGATCTGGATGCCGCGCGCACACTCGCGCCGGACGATGTTTTGCCGTATGCCGGCGGTCGCCTCGGACAGTTGCAAACCAAGGCTTCGTCGGCGGTCGATGAAATCGCCGACAAGGCTGCGCCGCTGCATCTGGGCGCGGGCGAGACGCGCGTACTGCAAGCCGAAGTTACCGCCGCAGTGCTGGCGCCGAGTGCTACGCGCAGCAAGCGTGCGGTCGAGGCCGCGCTGCGTGCGCCGCGCATCGCCATCGAAAATCTAAATCCCAGCGTCGATGGTGGCCGCTTCGCGCTGCGCCGCATCGCTGGCGAAACCATCCAGGTCGAAGCCGACATCTTCAGCGATGGCCACGAACTGATCGCCGCCGCGCTGTTGTGGCGTCCGCTTGATCAGCGCGATTGGAACGAAGTGCCGTTGCAGGAACTCGGCAACGATCGCTGGCGTGCGGCGTTCACGCCGCTGCGCATCGGCCGCCACGAATTCACCGTGCTGGCCTGGGACGACCCGTTCGCATCGCTGCAGTCGGGGCTCGCCAAGAAACAGCTGGCGGGCATCGACATCACGCTCGAACTTGAAGAGGGCCGTCTGCTGCTGGCGCAGATCGCCGCGGCGAGCGATGGCGAGCTTGCCGCCGGGGTTGCCGCCATTGCCGCTAGTCTGAACAAAGCCAAGGCGCCGCAGCGGCTCGAAACACTGCTGGCGCCCGCAACTGCAGCCGCGGTTGCGGCCGCGCGCTACCGGCCGTTCTCGGTGCAGCGCGAACCGGCGATTGCGTTGGAAGTCGAACGCACCGCGGCGCGTTACGCGAGCTGGTACGAACTGTTCCCGCGCTCGCAGACCGACGACGCCAAGCGTCATGGAACCTTCGCCGATGTGATCGAACGCCTGCCATTGATCCGCGAGATGGGCTTCGACGTGCTGTATTTTCCGCCGATCCATCCGATCGGTAAAACCCATCGCAAAGGTCCGAACAATGCGCTGAAAGCCGGCAAAGGCGATCCGGGCAGTCCCTACGCGATCGGTGGTGCGGAAGGCGGTCACGATGCGATCCATTCCGAGCTGGGCACGCTGGAAGATTTCCGCGCGCTGATCGCTGCTGCAAGCGAACAAGGTCTGGAGATCGCGCTCGACTTCGCGATCCAATGTTCGCCCGACCATCCCTGGCTGCAGCAGCATCCAGGCTGGTTCACCTGGCGCCCGGATGGCTCGATGAAATATGCCGAGAATCCGCCAAAGAAATACCAGGACATCGTCAACGTCGATTTCTACGCCGACGATGCCAAGCCCGATCTGTGGTTCAGCTTGCGCGATATCGTGCTCGGCTGGGTCGGCGCAGGCGTCAAGATTTTCCGCGTCGACAATCCGCACACCAAGCCGCTGCCGTTCTGGGAATGGCTGATCGCCGATGTGCGCGGACGCCACCCGGAGGTGATCTTCCTGGCCGAAGCCTTCACGCGGCCGGCGATGATGTACCGTTTGGCCAAGATCGGCTTCTCGCAGAGCTACACCTATTTCACCTGGCGCAACAGCAAGCAGGAACTCGCGCAGTATCTGACCGAGCTGAACACCAAACCGGTCAGCGAATTTTACCGCCCGCATTTCTTCGTCAACACGCCGGACATCAATCCGGTATTCCTGCAGAGTTCCGGTCGCGCCGGCTTCCTGATCCGTGCCGCACTCGCGACGATGGGCTCCGGCCTGTGGGGCATGTATGCCGGCTTCGAGCGTTGCGAAGCGACGCCGCTGCCGGACAAGGAGGAATATCTCGACTCCGAGAAATTCCAGATCAGGCCGCAGCCGCTGGAACACTTCCGGCCGGGTCCGCACAACATCATCGGCGAAATCGCGCAGCTGAACCGCATCCGCCGCGAGAATCCGGCGCTGCAGACGCACCTGGGCCTGCGGCTGTACAACGCCTGGAACGATCGCATCCTGTATTTCGGCAAGGCCACCGCCGACAAGCGCAACTTCATCCTGGTGGCGGTCAGCTTCGATCCGCATCAGGCGCAGGAGGCGCATTTCGAGTTGCCGCTGTGGGAGCTCGGTCTGCCCGATGATGCGTCCATCGAAGGCGAAGATTTGATGAACGGCCATCGCTGGTGGTGGCACGGCAAGACCCAGTTCATGCGGATCGAGCCTTGGGCTTGTCCGTTCGGCATCTGGCGGCTGCGCACGCCGGTACAAGGATAGACCCAGCATGATCATGGAAGCCAAGCAGCCGCCACGCAGCAGGAAGCGCGCGTCGAAAGCAGCACCCGAAGCGAAGTTCATCGACGATCCGCTCTGGTACAAGGACGCGGTGATTTACCAGGTCCATGTGAAATCGTATTTCGATGCCAACAACGACGGCATCGGCGATTTCGCAGGTCTGATCGAGAAGCTCGATTACATCGCGGGCTTGGGCGTCAACACGGTCTGGCTGCTGCCGTTCTATCCGAGTCCGCGGCGCGACGACGGTTACGACATCGCGCGCTACGAAGGCGTGCACGAAGACTACGGCACCATGGCCGACGCCAAGCGCTTCATCCGCGAAGCGCACGCGCGCGGCCTGCGCGTGATCACCGAGCTGGTGATCAACCACACCTCCGATCAGCATCCCTGGTTCCAGCGTGCGCGCCACGCCAAGCCGGGCAGCAAGTGGCGCGATTTCTATGTCTGGTCCGACAACGACCAGAAATATTCCGGCACGCGCATCATTTTTCTCGACACCGAGAAATCCAACTGGACCTGGGATCCGGTCGCCAATGCCTATTTCTGGCATCGCTTCTATGCACATCAGCCGGATCTGAATTTCGACAATCCGCAGGTGCTGGAAGCGGTGCTGAGCGTAATGCGCTTCTGGCTCGATCTCGGCGTCGATGGCCTGCGCCTGGATGCGGTGCCGTATCTGATCGAACGCGACGGCACCAGCAACGAGAACCTACCCGAAACGCATACGCTGCTGAAGAAATTCCGCGCGGTGATCGACCAGCACTACCCCGATCGCATGCTGCTGGCCGAAGCCAATATGTGGCCGGAGGATGTGCAGCAGTATTTCGGCGACGTCAACGAGAAAGGCGAAGCCGACGAATGCCATATGGCGTTCCACTTTCCGCTGATGCCGCGCATGTACATGGCGCTGGCGCAGGAAGACCGCTTCCCGATCACCGACATCCTGCGGCAGACGCCGGATATTCCGTCGAACTGCCAGTGGGCGATCTTCCTGCGCAACCACGACGAACTGACCTTGGAGATGGTCACCGACAAGGAACGCGATTACCTATGGAACTACTACGCCTCCGACAAGCGCGCGCGCATCAACCTCGGCATCCGTCGGCGCCTGGCGCCGCTGCTCGAACGTGATCGGCGCCGCATCGAATTGCTGAATTCGCTGCTGCTGTCGATGCCCGGCACGCCGGTGCTGTATTACGGCGACGAGATCGGCATGGGCGACAACATCCATCTTGGCGATCGTGACGGCGTGCGCACGCCGATGCAATGGTCGATCGATCGCAACGGCGGCTTCTCGCGTGCCGATCCGTCGAGCCTGGTGTTGCCGCCGATCATGGATCCGCTGTACGGCTATCTGTCGATCAACGTCGAGACGCAGGCGCGCGATCCGCATTCCCTGCTGAACTGGACGCGACGCATGCTGGCGGTGCGTAAGCAGCAGAAGGCATTCGGTCGCGGCTCGCTGAAGACTCTGTATCCGAGCAATCGCCGCATCCTGGCTTACCTGCGCGAATTCACCAACGACAAGGCCGAGACCGAAACCATCTTGTGCATCGCCAACGTCTCGCGCGCCGCGCAGGCAGTCGAACTGGATCTTGCTGCGTTCGCCGGCCGCGTGCCGGTGGAGATGCTCGGCGGCACCGCGTTCCCGCCGATCGGCCAGCTGCCCTATCTGCTGACGGTGCAGCCGTATGGCTTCTACTGGTTTCTGCTGGCCGCCGAGGCGCAGATGCCGGCCTGGCATTCGCCGCCGCCGGAAGCGATGCCGGAACTGATCACGCTGGTGCTGCGCAAGGATGTCTCGGAAATTCTCGCCGAGCCGGTGCGCGGTGCGCTCGAACACGAGCTGATGGCGTATCTGCCGAAGCGGCGCTGGTTCGCGGCGAAGGACCAGAAGCTGCTCGGCGTGCGCATCGCCGAAGCGGTTCTGCTGCCGGGCACATCGCGGCCGATCCTGTTGACTGAAATCGAAGTGCGCAGCGCCGCCGGCAGCGAGCGCTACTTCTTGCCGCTGGGGTTCCTGCCGGAGACCGACGTCATCACCGCGCTGCCGTATCAACTGGCGCTGGCGCGCGTACGCCGCGGCCGCAACGTCGGCTATCTCACCGATGCGTTCACGCTGGATGCGCTGGCGCGCGGCATCGTCGACGGCTTGCGCGAAAACAAGACACTGCAGATAGGCGACGGCGAGCTGCGCTTCGTGCCGACTGCGCAGCTGGCTGGGTTGACGATCGCAGCGGATGCGGAAATCCGCCGGCTCTCGGCGGAGCAGTCGAACAGTTCCCTGGTGATCGGCGATCTGGCGATTCTGAAGCTGATCCGCCGCACTTCCGGCGGCCTTCATCCGGAAGCCGAAATGGGCCGCACGCTGACCGAGCGCGGCTATGCCAATGTCGCGCCGATGCTCGGCGAAGTCACCCGCATCGCCGCCGACGGCACGCCGCACGTGCTCGCCGTGCTGCAGGGCTTCAAACATAACCAGGGCGATGCCTGGGTGTGGACGCTGAACACGCTGGAGCGCGCGATCCGCGATGCCACCGCCGTCGGTGCATCCGAGATCGACAACGAGCAGGATGCGTTCGCCGAACTCGAAGCCTTCGCCAAGCTGCTGGGTATGCGCCTGGGCGAACTGCACGCCGTGCTGGCGCAGCCCTGCGACGATGCTGCATTCGCGCCCGAGCCTGCAAGCAAGGACGATGTCGCGGAATGGGCCGATGCGGTAGTCGCCAAGTTGAACGAAGCACTCGACGTTCTGGCGAAACGCAGCGAATGGCCGCAGGCGGCCGATAAAGAACGGGCGAGCTTTCTGCAAGGGCATCGCGCTGCACTGATCAAAGCGGTGAAGGCGCTGGCGCAGCGCGGCATCGGTTCGCTGCGCACGCGCATCCACGGCGATTTCCATCTCGGCCAGATTCTGGTGGCGCAGGGCGATGCCTGCTTCATCGATTTCGAAGGCGAGCCGGCGCGCCCGCTGGCCGAACGCCGCGCCAAGACCAGCCCGTACAAGGACGTTGCCGGCCTGCTGCGCTCGTTCGACTATGCCGCGGCGATGGCGCTCAGCGCCGCGGCAAATGCCGCCACCGGTACCGCAGCGAACGATGCCGCCGATTTGCAGCGCAGGCAGCTGACGACGCGCTTCCGCGAAGTGTCAGAGCGTGCGTTCCTGTTCGCCTACCGCAGCGCTGCGGCCGGTGTCGCCCATCATTGGCAAGACCCTGCCGGAGAATCCGCTTTGATCGATCTGTTCACGCTGGAAAAAGCCGCTTACGAGGTGCGTTACGAAGCGGCCAACCGGCCGACCTGGATCGGTGTGCCGCTACGCGGGCTGGCCGTCATCGCCGAACATCTGCTCGATACCTCCGCGGAAACACGCAATGAAAGCTGAGCCGGACATCGACCAGGCACTGCTGTTGCCGCCTGTCGCCGCCACCGCGCTCGCCGCCGGCTATGCCGGCGATCCATTCGCCCTGCTGGGTCCGCATACCGATGCAAGCGGCACCGTGCTGCGCGTCTTCCTGCCGCATGCGCTGGCGGTGGAGGCACTCGATCGCAGCACCGGCGCAGTGCTGACGACGCTGCGGCCGCTGCAAGTGCCGGGTCTGTTCGCCGGCCGCCTGTCGCATATGCAGCCGTACCGTTTGCGTATCCGTTGGCCCGGAGTTGGGCGAGAAGGGACGGTGCAGGAAGTCGAAGATCCGTACAGCTATGCGCCGCTGCTCGGCGAACTCGATCTGCATCTGTTCGCCGAAGGCAAGCACTACGAACTCGGCCGCGTGTTCGGTGCGCAAGTCATGCAGATCGACGCGGTGCCTGGCGTGCGTTTCGCGGTGTGGGCGCCGAATGCACGGCGTGTGTCGGTGGTCGGCAATTTCAACGGCTGGGACGGCCGGCGCCATCCGATGCGGCTGCGTCACACGGCCGGCGTCTGGGAATTGTTCATCCCGCGCCTCGGCGCCGGCGAAACCTATAAATACGAAATCCTAGGGAGCCAGGGCGTACTGCCGCTGAAGGCCGATCCGGTTGCGCTTGCCACCGAAGCGCCGCCGCGCACCGCATCGGTGGTGGCCGATGCGGCGCCGTTCGCATGGACCGACGGCGAGTGGATGCGACAGCGCGCCGCACGTCAGTCGGTGCATGCGCCGTTGTCGATCTACGAAGTCCACGCGGCGTCGTGGATGCGCGACGGCGGCGACGACGGCCGCATCTACAACTGGCGCGAGCTGGCGCAGAAGCTGATCCCCTATGTGCGCGAGATGGGTTTCACCCACGTCGAACTGCTACCGATTATGGAGCATCCGTTCGGCGGCTCCTGGGGTTATCAGCCGCTGTCGCAGTTCGCGCCTAGCGGACGCTTCGGTTCGCCGGCGGATTTCGCCGCCTTCGTCGATGCCTGTCACGACGCCGACATCGGCGTCGTGCTCGACTGGGTGCCGGCGCATTTCCCGACCGATGCGCACGGTCTGGTGCAGTTCGACGGCACCCATCTGTACGAACACGGCGATCCGCGCGAAGGCTTCCATCAGGACTGGAACACGCTGATCTACAACCTCGGCCGGCGCGAAGTGCACGGCTGGATGCTGGCCTCGGCGCTGCACTGGCTCGAGCATTTTCATATCGACGGCCTGCGCGTCGATGCGGTCGCGTCGATGCTGTATCGCGACTACAGCCGCAAGGCCGGCGAATGGGTACCGAATAAATACGGCGGCCGTGAGAATCTCGAATCGATCGACTTCCTGCGTCACCTGAACGACGTCATCGCCACGCGCGTGCCGGGCGCGATGACGCTCGCCGAAGAGTCCACCGCCTGGCCGGGTGTCAGCAAGCCGACGCGCGAAGGCGGCCTCGGCTTCAACTACAAGTGGAACATGGGCTGGATGCACGACACGCTGCATTACATCGAGCGCGATCCGGTCTATCGCCGCTTCGATCACGACCTGATGACCTTCGGCCTGATCTACGCCTGGAGCGAAAACTTCGTGCTGCCGATCTCGCACGACGAAGTGGTGCACGGCAAGGGCTCGCTGATCGCCAAGATGCCGGGTGATCGCTGGCAGAAGTTCGCCAACCTGCGCGCGTATCTGACCTTCATGTGGACGCATCCGGGCAAGAAGCTGCTGTTCATGGGCTGCGAGTTCGGCCAACAGCGTGAGTGGAGCCATGATCGCCAGCTCGACTGGTTCCAGCTCGACGACCCGCTCAATCGCGGTGCTCAATATCTGCTGCGCGATCTCAACCGGCTCTACGCGCGCACCAAGGCGCTGCACTTCGGTGATTGCGAGCCGGCGGGTTTCCGCTGGATTGTCGGCGACGACCGTGCGAACAGCGTGTTCGCCTATTTGCGTCTGGCGCACGACGCGCCGCCAGCGCTGGTGGCGTGCAATCTGACGCCGGTGCCGCGCTACCAGTATCGCGTCGGCGTGCCGCATGCCGGCCGCTGGGTCGAAACGCTCAACTCGGATGCCGGCATTTACGGCGGCGCCAACCTCGGCAACGGCGGCGCGCTTGTTGCACAGGCCATTCCGAGTCACGGCCTGCCGGCGTCGCTGGAATTGACGCTGCCGCCGCTGGCGGTGCTGGTTCTGATGTATGAGGGATGACGATGGCTGGCGGCTACAGCGCGTATAGAACCGAGTGGGCAGCGAGCGTAGGCGCCTTAGGCGAAGCGAGCGGTTCTGCGCGTTGCGGCGTTCGCGCTGAAACTTCTGTATATGCGGGCGGTGTAGGGCGGGAGCATCCCGCCTTCCGTGCTGATATTTATTCAGGTGCGAGGAGAGACTGGCCTGCGCTTCGTCTGAGCGCTTTTGTTCCGCCCCTGCCGGGCGGGTTACTTTCTTTGCTTGTGCAAAGAAATGTAACCAAAGAAAGCACACCCCCAGGATGGCGCCCCGCTGCGCGGGGACACTTGCGCTTCTCACGTGCTCGGGGCACCGCACCGACAAGGCATCCCTGCCTTGACGGTGCTGGGCCGACATCGTGTCGGCCCTCCCCTGCGCGCGCTGCGATGCTCAGCGCCATCCAGGGGGACCCCGGTGAATCAAAATCAAAAACAATCTTTGCCTGTGCTTCTTCTTTCGCTTTTGACTCACCTCCCCTTGAGAGCGCCGAGCATCGCAGCCCGCGTCGACCAGGCTCGCGTAGCGAGGCGAGGCAGGAGCCGAAGCCTTTCCGCCGCGCCAGGGATGGCGCGTCGGAAAGCCCGACGCGGGCGAGAAGCACAGGGCACCCGCGTAGCGGGCGCTCGATGGGGTGCGTTTCTTTTGGTTACATTTTCTTGGCGCACACCAAGAAAAGTAACCCGCCCGGCAGAGGCGGAACAAAAACTTTCAGCAAGCACAGACAAGTCTCGCTTCGCGCCTGCAAAAGCTTCAGCACCGACTCGTGCACGGGCCGTACGCCACGTGGCTACGTGGCTCACCGACCGCAAGCATCTACGCCGGTCGGCTTCGCTCGGCTCAACCGCTAATTCCATGACCGCTCCATGAGCCAATTCCCGCAGCGCCTCGACCCCGGTTCGCCGTACCCGCTCGGCGCCAGTTTCGATGGTAACGGCACCAACTTCGCGGTGTTCTCGGAGAACGCCGGCCGGCTGCAGCTGTGCCTGTTCGATGATTCCGGCAAGCACGAAACCCGTTTCGAACTGCCCGAATGCACCAATGGCATCTGGCACGGCTATCTGCCGAATGCGCGGCCGGGTCAGCAGTACGGCTATCGCGCGTATGGGCCGTACCAGCCCGAAGACGGCCATCGCTTCAATCCGCACAAGCTGCTGTTCGATCCCTACGCGCGCAAAATCGCAGGCGAAGTGAAGTGGTCGGATGCGCTGCATGGCTATCGCCTGGTGTCGCCGAAAGCCGACCTCTCACTGGACCGGCGCGACAGTGCGTTCGCGATGCCGAAAGGTGTCGTCACCGACGAGCACTTCGACTGGGGCGACGACCGGCCGCCGCGCGTGCCGTGGTCGGATACGCTGATCTACGAAGTGCATCTGCGCGGTCTTACCAAGTTGCGTACCGATCTGCCGGAAAAGGATCGCGGCACCTTCAGTGCGCTCGGTCATGTGCGCACGGTCGAATACCTGAAGAGCCTCGGCATCACCACGGTCGAACTGCTGCCGATCCATGCTTTCGTCAACGATCGCCGGCTGGTTGAAGCAGGCCTCAGCAATTACTGGGGTTACAACACGCTCGGCTTCTTCGCGCCGGAGTCGCGTTACCTATCTGACGGCACGCTCGGCCAGATGAAATGGGCAGTGAAGCAGCTGCACGCGGCCGGTCTCGAAGTAATCCTCGACGTCGTCTACAACCACACCTGCGAAGGCAGCGAGCTCGGCACCACGATGTCGTTCCGCGGCCTCGACAACGCCAGCTATTACCGGCTGATGCCGGACGAGCCGCGCTACTGCATCAACGACACCGGCTGCGGCAACACGGTGAACCTGACGCATCCGCGCGTGATCCAGCTGGTGATGGATTCCCTGCGCTATTGGGTGCAGGAATTTCACGTCGACGGCTTCCGCTTCGATCTCGGCGTCACCCTCGGCCGCGAGTTGACCGGCTTCGATCCGGGTGCCGGTTTCTTCGATGCCCTGATGCAGGATCCAGTGTTGTCGCGCGTCAAGCTGATCTCCGAGCCCTGGGACATCGGCATGGGCGGCTACCAGATCGGCAATCATCCGGCCGGCATGGGCGAATGGAACGGCAAATATCGCGACGAGGTGCGCAAATTCTGGAAAGGCGATGCCGGCATGCGCGGCGCATTGGCCGCGCGGCTGCAGGGCTCGGCCGACATGTTCGATCATCACAAGCGGCGGCCCTGGGCCTCGGTCAATTTCATCACCGCGCACGACGGCTTCACCTTGCGCGATCTGGTCAGCTACAACGATAAGCACAACGAGGACAACGGCGAGGACAACAAGGACGGCGGCAACGACAACGAAAGCAACAACTGGGGCATCGAAGGGCCGACCGATGATGTCGCGATCAACGCCACGCGCGAGCGCGTGCAGCGTTCGCAACTCGCCACGCTGCTGTTCTCGCACGGCACGCCGATGCTGCTCGGCGGCGACGAATTCGGCCGTACGCAGAACGGCAACAACAACGCCTACTGCCACGACAACGAGCTGGCCTGGTTCGACTGGACGCAGATCGAGTCGGAAGCCGGCCAAGCGCTGCGTGCTTACCTCGCACGGCTGATCGCGATCCGGCGCCAGCATGCGAGCCTGCGCGGCCTGTCGTTCATGCATGGCCGCGAGGAAATCGCGCCCGGCCTGTTCGACGTCGAATGGTTCGACGAGAGCGGCGATGCGATGGACGACGATCGCTGGGGCTATTACGAAGGCCGCCTGCTGGCCCTGCGGCGCCTGACGCGCGATCAGCACAATCGGGTCGAGGCGACGCTGTTGCTGGTCAACAACTCGGGCGACGATCGCGAGTTCGTTCTGCCGCAGCCGCTGATGCCCTGGCGCCTGCTGCTCGACAGCGCGCAGCTGCAGACCGTCGAACGCGGCATCGGTGAGGACGAACGCATCAACGTCGTCGCGCATGGTGTGATGCTGCTGGCGGTACGCAATCTCGAGCCGCAGGCGTGAGCCCGTTCGCGGCTCGCGCCGGCTTTGCGCAGCCGCTGCCGTTTGGCGCCACGCTGCTCGAAGATGGACGTACCCGCTTTCGCCTGTGGGCGCCAGCGCAGCAGACGGTGGCGCTGGAAGTCGAAGGCCTGGCGCCGCAGGCGATGCTGCCGTCCGAGGACGGCTGGTTCGAAGTCGATGCGGGCTGCGGCGCCGGCGCGCGCTATCGCTATCGCCTTGCTACCGATCTCGTAGTGCCGGACCCGGCTTCGCGCTTTCAGCCAGACGATGTGCACGGCCCCAGCCTGGTGGTCGATCCGCACGCCTACCAGTGGCAACATCCGCAGTGGTGCGGCCAGCCGTGGACCGAGGCGGTGATCTACGAATTGCACGTCGGCGCTTGCGGCGGTTATGCCGGCGTGGTCGCGCGCCTGCCGGCCTTGCTGGACCTGGGCATTACCGCGATCGAGCTGATGCCGATCGCCGATTTTCCAGGCGCACGCAACTGGGGTTACGACGCCGTGCTGCCGTTCGCGCCCGATTCCGCTTACGGCACGCCCGCGCAATTGAAGGCGCTGATCGACGCCGCGCACGGTCTCGGACTGATGATTTATCTGGACGTCGTCTACAACCACTTCGGACCCGACGGCAATTATCTGCAGGCCTATGCGCCGCAGTTCTTCGACCCCGCGCTGCAGACGCCCTGGGGCGCGGCGATCGATTTTCAGCGGCGCGAAGTGCGCGAGTTCTTCACCCAAAACGCCTTGTACTGGCTGCGTGAATACCGCTTCGACGGTCTGCGCTTCGACGCCGTGCACGCGATCTGCGATCCGGCCTGGCTCGACGAGATGGCGGAAGCCGTGCGCGGCGTCATCGCGGCGGAGTCCGCAGGCCATCGTCACGTGCATCTGGTGCTGGAGAACGAGCGCAACGCCGCCGACCATCTGCAAGGTGCGGCGGCCGACAAGTTCAACGCGCAGTGGAACGACGATGGCCACAACGTGCTGCACGTGCTGCTGACCGGCGAGACCGAGAGCTATTACGCCAACTACGCCGATGCGCCGGCCGAAAAACTTGCGCGTGTGCTGGCCGAAGGCTTCGCCTATCAGGGCGAGCCGATGCCGAGTCACGACAACCGCGTGCGCGGCACGCCGAGCGCGCATCTGCCGCCGAGCGCCTTCGTGCTGTTCCTGCAGAACCACGACCAGATCGGCAATCGCGCGTTCGGCGAACGGCTCACCCATCTGGCCGATCCGCAAGCCTTGCGCGCGGCCACCGCGCTGCAGTTGCTGTGTCCGCAGATTCCGCTGCTGTTCATGGGTGAGGAATGGGGCAGTCGCGCACCGTTCCTGTTCTTTACCGACTTCCACGACGCACTGGCCGATGCGGTGCGCGAAGGCCGGCGCAAGGAATTCGCCGCATTCGCCGCATTCGCCGACGCCAAATCGCGCGCGCGCATTCCCGACCCGAATGCGGAGCGCACGTTTCTGCGTTCGCAGGCCGATCCGGCTGTAGCGAGCCAGGCGGTGCGCATCAAAACATACGCCGAATACCGCGAGCTGCTGCGCCTGCGCCGCCAACATATTGCGCCACGCATCGCCGGCAGCAGCAGCCTCGGCGCCAGCGCGGTCGGTGCCGCCGCCGTGATCGCCAGCTGGCTGCTGGCGGATGGCATGCGCCTGACGATCGCGACCAACCTCGGCGCCGATGCGCTCGACTTCGCCGCGGACCAGTTCGTCTTCGGCGCGTGCAGCATTTATCAGACCGGCGCGGGTGCAGCGCTCGCGGCGCGCGCCGGCCAATTGCCGGCACAGTCGACCTGCGTCTTCATTGACGAGGTCCCGGGCCGTTCACGGGACGAGGTCTCCCATATGCAGCCTGGGGCCTCGCCGGGTCGTACACGGGAGCAACCTGCTTGAGCGATCAACCGCTGTACGACCTCGCTGCAGGTGCCGGCATCGCGACACACTGGTCCGACTATCGCAGCCAGCCGCAGACAGTAGGCGCCGATAGCCTGCGCCGCATTCTCTCGGCACTCGATCTGCGCTGCGATAGCGAAGCACAGATCGCCGACAGCCTGCAGCGCGTCGCCGCCGAGCGCGCCGATCCGCAACTGCCGCCGCTGATCACCGCGATTGCCGGCGAACCGACCCTGCTGCCCGATCGTGTCGGCAAGCGCGTGCGCCTGCGTCTGGAAGACGGTAGCGAACGCGATCTCGCCACGCTGCCGGCCGACGCTGCGCGGGTGTTCCTTCCGGCGATTGCCGAAGCCGGCTATCACCGGCTGCAACTCGCCGATCGCGAGATCACGCTGGCGGTTGCGCCGCGCCGCGCGTTCGGCATCGCCGATCTGCGTGGCGGCACCGCGCCGCGCCGCCTCTGGGGACTGGCGGCGCAGCTCTACTCGCTGCGTCGCGCCGGCGATGGCGGCATCGGCGATTTCACCGCGCTCGCCGATCTTGCACAGCGCGCTGCACGCAGCGGTGCCGACGCGGTCGCCGTCAGCCCGGTGCATGCGCTGTTCGCCGCCGATCT
>JAQGNU010000233.1 GCA_028291645.1 Nevskia sp. | reverse complement strand
CAAAGTCGTTGTTTTTTATAAAGGCGGCAGTCCCGACATCAAGGAGAGCGCCGACCGGGTTGAAAACATTGCCCATGACTTACGTGAGAAATACGGCGTGAAGGAAGTGAGCTCCGTTGAGGACTTGTGCAAAGAGGTTGATGTGGTCTTGCTTGAGAGCTTGGATGGACGTCCCAAGCTGGAGCAGGTGCGTCCGGTATTGGAAGCTCATAAACCTGTATTCATCGACAAGCCGATTGCTGGTTCATTGAAGGATGCTTTGGCCATCAACAAATTGGCCAAAAAAAACAATACTCCATGGTTTAGTTCTTCCGCATATCGTTTTTACGACAGCATGGTCGAATTGAAAGGAACCAATGTCGGAACCATTAAGGGAGCCATTTCATACGGCCCTTGCGAACTGGAAGAGCATCATCCTGATTTCTTTTGGTATGGCATCCATCCCACCGAGGTCCTTTTTACGATAATGGGCCCTGATTGTGAGAGCGTGGTGCGGACTTCAACCCTGGACACGGATGTGGCCACAGGCGTGTGGGCTGGTGGTCGGGTGGGAACCTTCCGCGGTATTCGGAATTCTTCTGTTGCTTACGCTCACAAAGTAACTGTCTTTGGGAGCAAGGCAGTGGTTGAGCAAGCGAAAGGAAACGATGATTACGCCCCTTTGGTGAGGCAGATTATGAAGTTTTTCCAAACTGGCGTCGCTCCTGTGCCGAATGAAGAGACCATCGCCATTTATGCCTTCATGGAAGCTGCGGATGAAAGCAAACGGGAAGGCGGCAAGCCGGTGAAGATCGCCGACGTCCTTCGCAAAAACGGTGGTCTTTAATCTGGTGCGAGTTGGTTCTTTTACTTCGCGGGCTGAGCCGCAAGCAATTGAGTAATCAACTCGCTCTTTTCAGGAATGAGAGTGATGCGGGCTTCGCCTTCGATGATCTTCTGGGTTTCCAGGATTTCAAACAGCGCTGCGGCAACTTCCGGGTCCTGTGAAAGTTTTTGCAGGGCCTGCCCGACAATCTGCGGACGCATGGCACCCGCTTTCGCGAAGGCAATGGCTGCCTGACGCTCTGCAGTACTGGTAATGATGCTCACCTGGTTGGCGCCATCCTGCTTGATTGCAGAGGTGACTTGGCGCAGCCGATTTACCACCTTTTCCTCGATTTGTTTAATCATGCCGATATCGCGGAAGTGAACTTTGCGGATGTAAACCGACCCGAGTTTGTAACCCCATTCGTGAGATTGGGGCGAAACCTCATTACGAACGGTCTGGCTCATGGAGTGTCGATTTTCTAACATGTCCGCAAGTTTGAGATTACTGAGACAGCGGACCGTTGAGTTGCTGACGTTGGCGGCAAGCGAACCGCGAGGGTCGGCATTCTTATACAGGTAGAAGACCGGGTCGCTAATGAACATTTCATACCAGATTCCAATTCCCATCGGGGCTCCTTCTTCGGAGTTCACCGGTTGACTGCGGAGATATTCCTGATCCAGGCGCAGGTCGATTACAAATCGATGACCAACCCAATTAATGATTGGTGCACGCCAGCCAAGTTTGAACAACAGAATGTGAAGGCCGGGCTCATCAATGGTAGTCACTACTTTTCCGAAGAGCATGTAGACATGGCACCGGCGCTCCTCCACGATGGTGTATAAACCGAAGATTCTTAAGATGCCAAGCAGGATAGGCACCATGATAAAACAGGCCACGAACGTGATGGCTGCAGCCATTAAAAGGTTAATCATTTTTTTACCTCCAGAAATACTTGTTGTGCCTGATTGAAAAGAGTGAGGCGTACATTTCGCACGTAGGAGGGCAAAGCTTCCTTCCCGCTCCGCTTCAACTCGGTGAGTTGGTTCGCGAGCGAGTTCAATGGTTCCACCTCGGCCTGGGCCTTGAGCGTTTCAATTTCCACAGCGCGCTTCGATTGTTCAATGCGCTGATCGGCGGCTGCCTGGGCCAGGCTGATGTCCGAGGACACCAGATTGTGTGCCGTGTTAATCGCGGCCAAAGCAGATTCCACTTCCGGTGGCGGATCAATGCCGGTAATCAAGGAGGCATCCAGAACAATGCCATATCGTGCAGAGGAAGAACGAGACTCGCGGTCCATGCGTTCATTCAAGTCGCGTAAGTTCTTGCGTAGATCATTGATGGAGATTCCGGAAGTGCTGACGACTCCATCGGTCTGATTTGAAGATATTGCTGGCGCTTCAAAGTTGGCAATCCGCTCACGTAACACAGAAACGAAATAGCCCATGACGTGTGCAATCGGATTCTTTACTGCAAATAAGTAAGCATAGAGGTTCCGCTCAGCGACGCGGTAACGAATTTGTCCGGTAAGACCAGTATTCAACTGGTCCTTGGTTACTGCTTCCAGAATGGTCCCGCTCATATTTGCTGAGCGGTTTTCCGGATCGTAAGCCATGTTCAGAGTCTGGGTGGACACAGTGACCTTATAGACTTTTTCCCAAGGCCATTTCCAATAGGGCCCTCCCGGTGGGATTACCCGGACTTGCGGGTAATTATATCGTTCCTTTTCTTCGGTATCGAGAGGTTCGGAGATGGGATCATCCGGAGTTGTCACGTTGGGAACGCGTTCGGCACGTCCGAAGCTGGTTTTTACCGCTCGTTCATTTTGGTCTACGGTATAAAACCCTCCCGCAACATAACGTATGGCAAACCATGCAACGAACCCAATCAGACAGCCTATGATGATGGTCATATAGTATTTAGGTCTGGTTCTTTAGTACTGGACGAACCTCGCCAAGCCAAGTGGAAACGGGCTCCGGGATTGTAATCGAGAGTAAAAATGCCAGATGGTTGGAGAGTTTCTTAACACGCTTATAATCAGCGGGTAAAACACCCCATAGAGCAGCAGTATTAACCATTGCATTTTCTATATGCAGGTTTATGATTACAGTGTTTGTTAGATAACTTGTCGATTTCAAGGCTAGGAAAATCTTCAGTTGAACGAGTATTCAGTGATGATTTGAAACCCGGCGGTCGGGAACGGTCTGGAAAGAAACGGTCAGTCTAAGTAAAAAGTAAATCATCATGAGTACTAAACTCTACGTGGGAAATCTCCCATTTACTGCAACTGAAAATGAATTGCAGGATATGTTTGCCCAACACGGTCCGGTGACCAGTGTTGATTTGATCATGGATAAATTCAGCGGCCGTCCTCGCGGCTTCGGATTCGTTACCATGGAAACCCAGGAAGGTGCCCAGGCTGCTGTCCAGGCGTTGAATGGAACTGATTTTGGCGGTCGCCCGCTAACGGTTAATGAAGCCCGTCCTCGTGAAGAACGTAGCGGCGGCGGCGGGGGCGGCGGTGGTTACCGCGGTGGTGGTGGC
>JAQGNU010000204.1 GCA_028291645.1 Nevskia sp. | reverse complement strand
GCCGCAAGTGGTGGTGGCGGTACTGGAGGGTGCGGTGCTGGCTGGCGGCTTCGGCCTGGCCTGCGTCTCCGATATCGCGCTGGCCCATGTCGATGCGAAATTCGGCGTGCCGGAAACCACGCGCGGCTTGCCGCCCGCGCAGATCACGCCGTTCGTGGTCGAGCGCATCGGCCTGACTGCTGCGCGCAAGCTGTGTCTGACCGGTGCGCAGTTCAACGGCGCCGAAGCGCTGCGTCTGGGGCTGGTGCACGAGGGCTTCGGCGATGAAGCGGAGCTGAATGCCAAGCTCGATGCGACGCTGACGCAGATATTGAACTGCGGACCTGCTGCGAATGCGATGACCAAGGAAATTATCCTCAATGTCGCGCATCAGGACATGGACTTCGTACTCGACGATGCCGCCGAGAAATTCGCACGCGCAGTGCGCGGCAGCGAAGCGCCGGAAGGCATCAGCGCCTTCATGCAAAAACGCAAGCCCAAGTGGGTGCAGTGACTGCGGCGTTTAGAAATAGTTACAGCGGTCCGACGGATGCGGGCGAGGGCCTGTGCACCGCGCGACTGCGCTTGCGGCGCTTCACGCCGAACGATCTGCCGCTACTCGATCGACTGAACTCCGACATCGAAGTGATGCGCTATCTCGGCGGAACGGCGACGCTGGATGCGACACGCGTGGTGCTGCATGACCGCATCCTGCGCTACTACGACGAGCATCCCGGTCTCGGCGTATGGGCGAGCTTGCTGCGGGAGTCGCAGGAGTGCATCGGATTCCACCTGCTGAATCATGTGCAGGGCGAAACGCTGATCCAGGTTGGCTATCGCCTGTTCCCGCAGTTCTGGGGGCAGGGCTACGCCACCGAGATGAGCCTCGCCTTGCTGCATTACGGCTTCGCACATAAGCGGCTGCCGACGCTGACTGCGAACGCGCATCTGGACAATCATGCGTCTCAGCGTGTGCTGCTGAAATGCGGCTTGCGGCGCAAGGGCGAGCGTACGTTCGCGCATCCGGCCTACGCCGCTTATGCCAACGTCGCTTATTTCGAACGCGATGCGGCGGGCTGGCTCGCCGAATATGACGCTACCAACAACAAGATTTCCGCTGAACACAGAGTAGGGATTCGATGAAACGTTTCGACAAAGTGCTGGTAGCCAATCGCGGCGAGATCGCGGTACGCGTGATCCGCGGTGCTACGAAGCTCGGTTACAAAACCGTCGCGGTCTACAGCGAAGTCGATCGCGCTGCGCTGCACGTGCGCGAAGCGGACGAAGCTGTTTGCATCGGTCCGGCGCCGGCGAAAGAATCGTATCTGGTGATCGACAAGATCATCGCTGCAGCCAAGCTTGCCGGTGCACAGGCGATTCATCCGGGTTACGGCTTCCTGTCCGAGCGTGCCGACTTCGCACAGGCGGTGCAGGACGCCGGACTGATTTTTATCGGTCCGAATCCGCCGTCGATCGAGGCGATGGGCAACAAGAGCGCGTCGAAGATTCGCATGCTCGCGGCCGGTGTGCCTTGCGTGCCGGGCTATCAGGGCGACGATCAAACCGATGCGACGCTGGTCGCGGAATCGATCAAGGCCGGCCTGCCGGTGATGGTCAAGGCCGCGGCCGGCGGCGGTGGTCGCGGTATGCGACTGGTGCACGAAGAATCGAAGCTGCTGTCCGATATCCAATCGGCACGCTCCGAAGCGAGCAATGCCTTCGGCAGCGGCCAGTTGTTGATCGAGAAGGCCGTGATCGACGCGCGGCATGTCGAAATCCAGGTGTTCGGCGATCGGCACGGCAACGTCGTCCATTTCGGCGAGCGCGACTGCTCGGTGCAGCGGCGCAATCAGAAAGTGGTCGAGGAAGCGCCGAGCCCGGCGGTCGATCAGACCTTGCGTTTGAAGATGGGCGCGGCAGCGGTGGCGGCCGCCAAGGCGGTCGACTATGTCGGCGCCGGCACTGTCGAATTCCTGCTCGGCAAGGATGGCGCGTTCTACTTCCTCGAGATGAACACGCGCCTGCAGGTCGAGCATCCGGTGACCGAACTGGTCTACGGCGTCGATCTGGTCGAATGGCAGCTGCGCATCGCCCAGGGCGAGCCGCTACCGATTGCGCAAGCCGATATTCTCGACAATCGCTTCGGGCACGCAATCGAAGTGCGTTTGTGCGCCGAAGATCCGCGCCAGAATTATCTGCCGCAGACCGGTTCGATCCTGCGCTGGCAGGCACCCAGCGGCGATGGCGTGCGCGTCGATACCTATCTCGAGAGCGGCAGCAGCATCAGTCCGTTCTACGATTCGATGCAGGCGAAGATCATCGCCTGGGGCGAGGATCGTGAGACTGCGCGTTCGCGTCTGTTGAAGGCGCTGGAAGACACCAGCCTGCTCGGCGTCGTCTCGAATCGCGATTACTTGCGTGCGGTGCTGGCGACCGATGCCTTCGCCTCGGGCGATTTCAGCACCGGCTTCGTCGGTCAGTTTTTTTCACAGGACCGTATCGCTCAGGAACGACCCTCGGCAACTCAGATCCTGCTCGCCGCAGTGGCGCTGTATCTCGACGACGCCGCGCAGCTCACCAGTGAACATCAGCTTAGCAGCGAGATGATCGGTTGGCACAGCTCGCATGAAACGCCGGCCGATTTCCAGTTGCGCTGGAACAACAGCGACTACGAAGTCGAAGTGCAAGTACACGAGGGTCGTCGCTTCGAAGCCAGGATTGGCGACGAGACCGTCGTTGTCGATGCGGAGTGGTCGAGCGCGGGCGAGTTTCGCTACGGCAGCGGCGGTGTGCGCAAGCTGGCGCGTTATGCGCGCGACACGCAGGCACTGTGGCTGGATGCCGAAGATCGCATCGAGCGCTTCGTCGATCGCACCTATGCAGCGGCGGAAGTGGCCGCCGCAGGCTCGGATGGCCGCATCACTGCACATAGCGACGGCAAGATCGTCGCGGTGCACGTCAAACCGGGCGATACGGTGCAGAAAGGCCAGACGCTGGTTGTGCTGGAAGCGATGAAGATGGAATTTCAGCTGGCTGCGCCGCTGGATGGCGTGGTCGAAGCGGTCAGCGTCGAAGCCGGGCTGCAGGTCAAAGGCCGCCAGCTGTTGGTGCAATTGAAGCCGCAGTGATCGGTACGGCGGCGCCGAGCGCCAACAAAAAAAGCGCCGGAGCGAACTCCGGCGCCTGTGTACGACCTGAAGCGGCTAAGCCTTACTGCGGCGGCGGCGCTGTCACCGCCGGGGCAGGAATCGCAGCCTTGCGCTTGTGATGCGGCTTGGCTTTCGGAGCCGTGCCACCTTCAGCCGCGGCCTTGGACTGGTCGGTCGAACCCTTGTCGATCACCTTCACGGTCGAAGGCTTGTTCAGCACGACGAACTCGACGCGACGGTTTTCGGCGCGCCCCGAATCGGTGTCGTTGCTGGCGATCGGATTGGCCTTGCCGAAGCCCTTGGCCACCAGATTGCCCGAAGCTACGCCCTTGCCGGCGAGGTAGCGACGCACAGACTCGGCGCGCTTCTGCGACAGCTTCAGGTTGTAGCTGGCCGAGCCGACCGAATCGGTGTAGCCGCCGATCTGCACGCTCAGCGTCGGCTGACCGTTCAGCGCATGCGCTACTTCATCCAGCGTCTGCTGCGACGGCAGCGTCAGCTGATCCGAGTTGAACTCGAAGTTCACGGCACGCAGCACCACGGTCTGCTCGATGATGCAGCCGGTTGAATCGACCTTGAAGCCATGCGGAGTGCCCGGGCAGCGATCGAGGTTGTCCGGCACGCCATCGCCATCGCTATCCAGAACCGGCGGTGGTGGTGGCGGCAATGGACGCGGCGGTGGCGGTGGCGGTGGTGGCGGCGGAGTCGGTTCGGCACCGAACGAGTAGCGCACGCCGAGCATTGCCGACTGCGAACGATAACGCGCGCGCGCATCGGAACCAACGCCGAGATCGAAATTGCCACGGCTGGTTTGCAGGTAGCGCCAGTCCGCGGATAGCGTCAGATTCGGCGTGACATCGAAGCCGAGGCCGGCGCCGCCCTGGTAAGCAAATTTGGTGCTGAAATCGTTGTTCCCAGGCGTGCCGCGGACGGCGAACCGCGCGCCACCGACGCCGCCACCGAGGTACGGATGGACGACGCTGAAGATGCCGGTCGGCGTTTTAAGGTCGTACCAGAGATTGCCCATCGCGCTGTACGCATTTTCGTAGCCGCTGATGGCGCCGCCGCCGAAGCTCTTCACATCGTTGCGGCGATAGTCGAGTTCCAGTTCTGGACGCAGGCCGAACGCAGTGCCGTAGCCGAACGTCAGACCGCCGATGTAGCCGGCGTCGAACGGGTGTTTGAACTTGGCGTCGGCATTCACGCCGCCGCCAAAATCGAAGTTCTGCGGCGCCTGCCAATTGGCGCCGCCTTCGACGCCGATGTAGGGGCCATCGCCAGCATGCGCCAGCAGGGGCAGCGCGAAGGCGGCGCAAGCCGCACTCAGCGCCGCACGTTTTAGTTTATTTTGTCGGGACTTCATTTAACTCTCCTGGGGGACTCAGCCAATTGTCATGGCATCTATAGATAGATGCCTGTTATTCACTACGTGTTTTGTATCTATTACCGTTCTTATACATATGGCTATATAAGCTGAATGATAATTCCCATTAACTTACGCACGCCTTACATAAATATGCGGTAATCGCGTGTTCGACCGGCTGATTCTTTGGAAGTTTCAGAGGAATTCGGTTGAAATTAATTACTATCGCGGAACTTCTGTCGGCTGCTCTATTCGCGATCTTCCGAGTAGATTTCGTCTGCACAAAATCCGTAGCGACAGCTTGTCGCGCGTGGTCGGACTGCAGTTGGACGGGGCGGCTTGGATAAGCGCCGCACTCGCATGCGCAGACCTAGTAGCTCAACTGCTTGGCCGCCAGTTCCTTCATGACCTCGGAGGCGCCGCCGCCGATCGACAGCACCTTGGTCTCGCGGAAGATGCGTTCGACCTTGGCGCCGCGCAGATAGCCGGCACCGCCGAAGATCTGCACGGCTTCGCCGGCAACGTACTCCAGCGTTTGCGTCGCCAGGTTCTTCAGCATGCAGACTTCGGCCACCGGCAACTGTTTGCGCGATACGCGCCAGCACAGCAGATCGAGTTGCGCCTTCACCGCATCGATGCGGGTTTTCAGATCGATCAGCTTGTGACGGATCACCTGATTGCGGATCAGCGGCTTGCCGAAGGTCTGGCGCGCGCGCGCATAGGCGAGCGATTCCTCGTAGCAAACCTGGGCCGAAGCCCAGGCCTGCGCCGCCAGCATCAGTCGCTCATTGTTGAAGTTCAGCATGATCGTCATGAAGCCGCCGTTCTCGGGGCCGAGCCGATTGGCGACCGGTACGCGGCAATTGTCGAAGTACAGCGTCGCCGTATCGGAGCACCACCAGCCCATTTTTTCGAGCGGGCTGCGCGACAAGCCCGGCGTATCGCCTTCGATCACCAGCAGCGAGACGCCGCCGAGGCCAGCTGCGCCGGTGCGCACGGCGACCGTCAACTGGTCGGCACGCATGCCGGAAGTGATGAAGGTCTTCGAGCCGTTGACAAGGTAGTGGTCGCCATCGCGCTTGGCCGTGGTGCGCAGATTGGCCACGTCCGAGCCGCCGCTGGGCTCGGTGATGGCGAGCGCCGCGATGCGGCTGCCTTCCAGTACCGGCCGCAGAAAGCGCTCCTTCTGTTCGTGCGTACCGACGTGCATCACCGGCGGCACTGCAATGCCATGCGACAGCAGGCTGGCGATCAGGCCGCCGGCGCCGGTCTGCATCAGTTCCTCAACGGCGACCACCATGTAGAACAGGTCGTCGACCTCAATGCCGCCGTACGCTTCCGGAAAGCCGATGCCGAGCAGGCCGGCTTCGGCTGCCTTGCGATGCAGTTCGCGCGGTAGTTCGCCGGCTTGCTCCCAAGCCTCGATATGCGGCATGCATTCGCGTTCGACGAAACGTCGGATCTGCGCGCGGAATTCCTCGTGCTCGGCGGTATAGAACGGTGAAGCGATCAGATTGGCGGTCGACCGAGTCATGGTAATCAAACATTCCGATTGGCATGGTTGGTCATCAGTCTAGCGGCTTGGTTACTATCGCTACATTATCGTTGCCAATAACAATGGCGATTACGCCACCGCCGAGGAGAGATTCATGCTGTCGCTTGCCCCCGAAGATCTTCCGTTACAGCGAATTTATCGTTGGGAGCGTGAGCGTGCGACGCAGCTGTACCTCAGCCAGCCGATGGGCGGAGGCATTATTTGCGAGTGGACCTGGGCGCAGGCCATCCGCGACTCGCGCCGGGTCGCCGCCTATTTGCAGGCGCAGCAATGGCCGGCGGGCAGTCGCATCGCGATTCTGTCGAAGAACTGCGCGCATTGGGTGATGGCGGATTTTGCGATCTGGATGGCGGGTCACGTCAGCGTGCCCTTGTATCCGACGCTGGCGGCGGATTCGGTCCGGCAGATTCTCGAACACGCGGCAGCGAAAGCGCTGTTCATCGGCAAGCTCGATGCCTGGCCGAGCATGCAATCCGGCGTGCCCGACGAGGTGCTGCGCATCGCCACGCCGCTGTCGCCGGCCAATGCCGCCGACGGCGGTATCCACTGGGATCGTATCCT
>JAQGNU010000155.1 GCA_028291645.1 Nevskia sp. | reverse complement strand
TCGACCGAGGGCATGAACCGCACCGCCGACACCTCGCCGTATCAGCGTGCCTGGATCGACGGCCAGGCAGCCGATCTCGACATCGCCCGTGCCGCGGTGCATGCGCACGATTTCGAACGGCTCGCCGCGATTTCCGAACACAGCTGCCTGAAGATGCACGCGCTGGCGCTGGCCGCACAGCCGGGGCTGCTGTATTGGAATTCAGCGACGGTCGACTGCATGCATCGCGTGCGCGCGTTGCGCGCGGCCGGCGTGCCGGTGTTCTTCACGATCGACGCGGGCCCGCAATTGAAAGCGGTCTGCGAACCGCAGGCTGCTGCTGCAGTAGCCGCCGCACTGCGCGAAGTGCCGGGCGTGCTCGACGTGGTCGAGACCGGACTCGGTGGTCCGGCGCGGCTGATCGAGTCGCTGGAGCCGCTCGCAGCATGAAGATCGTCGCCAGCGCGCCCGGCAAAGTCGTTCTGCTGGGCGAATACGCGGTACTCGAAGGCGCACCGGCGTTGTCGATGGCGGTGGATCGCCGCGCGGTCGCGCGCATCACGCCGCGGCTCGGCAGCCGCTGTGAAGTGCAAGCGCCGGACATTCTCAGTGCGGCGGCTGCGCTAACGTTCTCCGCCGATGGCGCGCCGCAGTGGAGCGACGGCGCGACCGCCGCATCGCTGGCGCTGGTCGATCAGGTGCTGCGCGGGCTGGCGCACGAACGCGCCTTGCCGACGCTGGGGCGCGGCTTTGCCTTGCAACTGGATACCTCCGCGTTCTTCGATCAGGTCGGCAGCGAGCGCCTTAAGCTCGGTCTCGGTTCGAGTGCTGCGCTGACCGTAGCGCTGGCCTCGGCGCTGGTCGCGCATTTCGGCCGCGGCGCGGCTGCGGCCGACCGCCGCGTCTGGCTTGAACGGCTGCTGCACATCCACCGCGAGTTTCAATCCGGGCATGGCAGCGGCGTCGATGTCGCCACCAGTCTGGTCGGCGGTCTGATCGAATATCGGCTGAGCGAAGGCGGCACGCTGCCGCAGGCGCGCGCCGCGCGCTGGCCGCAGGCGCTGCATTACTGCTTCGTCTGGTCGGGCCGCTCGGCGTCGACGCCACAGCTGCTGGCGACGCTGCAAGCCTGGAGTAAGGGTCACGCGGCAGACTATGCGGCGCGCATCGCAGAACTGAGCGCGATCGCCGAAGCCGGCATCGCCGCGGTGCGCAGCGACAACGCCGCGGCGCTGCTGCAGACCGCGGCAGCCTATGCCGCTGCGCTGCGCCTGCTCGGCGCCGCCAGCGGTGTTGGCATCTTTTCTGCGGAACATCTGCGTCTGGCAGAATTGGCGCGTCTGTCCGGGGTGGTCTACAAGTCCTGCGGTGCAGGCGGTGGCGATGTCGGTGTGGCGTTCGCGCTGGATCCGCAGGGTCTGCAGCACTATGCATCCGCACTGGCGCAGGAAGGCTTCCTGCGCGTGCCGATGGCCGTCGACGAAGGCGGTCTGCGGCTGGAATTCACGGAGATTGACGAAGTATGAGCAAACCTTCTGGCGTGACGACTCCCCCCGCGGACGCTGTTGCGGCCGCGCCGGACCGGGCACGCTTCCCCGAGTTCTACAAGCTGTCGGTGGCCGATCGCGCGCGCCTGATGCGCGAGCGCGGCTGGCTCTCCGAAGCCGACTACCAGGCGCTGATCTCCGGCGAGCACACGCTGAAGCTGCACCGTGCCGACAAGATGATCGAGAACGTCGTCGGCGTGATGGGCCTGCCGGTCGGTCTCGGTTTGAATTTCCTGATCAACGGCCGCGATTACATCGTGCCGCTGGTGGTGGAAGAACCCTCGATCGTCGCAGCCCTGTCGTCCGCGGCGAAGATCGTGCGCGCTGCCGGCGGTTTCAGCGCCGAGAGCACCGAGCCGATTCTGATCGGCCAGGTGCAGGTCGTCGATATTCCACACGTCGCCAAAGCGCAGGCTGCGGTGCTGCAACGCAAGACCGAGATCCTCAACCTCGCCAACAGCCTGCATCCGCAGATGGTGGCGCGCGGCGGCGGTGCCCAGGATCTGGAAGTGCATCTGCACACATTGCCGAACGGCCGCGGCGACATGCTGGTGGTGCATCTGCTGGTCGATACCTGCGATGCGATGGGTGCCAATCTGGTCAACACCATGTGCGAGGGCGTGGCCTCGCTGGTGGAACAGATCACTGGCGGCAAAGTGTTCCTGCGGATACTTTCAAACCTGACCGATCGCGCGATGGTGAAGGCGCGCGCGGTAATTCCGTTCGAGCATCTCGCCGGTAAGGGCTTCGACGGCGAACAGGTGCGCGACGGCATCATCCTCGCCAACGATTTCGCCTGCGTCGATCCGTATCGCGCGACGACGCACAACAAGGGCGTGATGAACGGCGTCGACGCGGTCGCGCTCGCCACCGGCAACGACTGGCGCGCGATCGAAGCGGCCGCGCATGCCTATGCCGCCAGAGGCGGCCGCTACACCTCGCTGACCAATTGGTACAAAGGCGACAACGGCGCGCTGATCGGCGAGATCGAGATTCCGCTGAAAGTCGGCACCGTCGGCGGTCCGCTGCAATCGAATCCAACTGTCGCGCTGAACCATCGCCTGCTCGGCGTGAAGTCGGCGCGCGAACTCGCCGAAGTGATGGGCGCGGTCGGCCTCGCGCAGAACTTCTCGGCGCTGCGTGCACTGGTCACCGAGGGCATCCAGGTCGGCCACATGACGCTGCACGCGCGCAGTGTTGCGATCGCTGCGGGTGCGACGCCGGAGATTTTCGACACCGTGGTCGAACGCCTGATCGAAGGCGGCGACATCAAGATCTGGAAGGCGCAGGAAATCGTCGTGCAGGTGCGCAAGCAGTCGCGCCACGAGCCGGTCGAAGCCGTCTCCACCGCACCACGTTCGCAGGGTCACGGCAAGATCATCCTGCTCGGCGAGCATGCAGTGGTCTACGGCAGTCATGCGATCGCAGCACCGGTGCCGCTGGCGATCGAAGCGGTGGTACAGGATTCCGATGCCGGTGGTCCCAACCCGGGTGTCGATCTGATCATCCCGCGCTGGGGCATGGAATCGCGTCTGCACAAGGATCCGGCGCATCGCGATTCGTTCCAGCGCTCGCTCGGCATCGTGTTCGACAAGCTCGGTCTCACTGAGCGTTCGATGCGCATCGAAGTGTTTCCCAACGTACCGCGCGGCATGGGCCTCGGCGGCTCGTCGGCGATTGCGGTGGCGATCGTGCGAGCACTCGACCAGCACTTCAAGCTGGCTTTGAGCGATGCCGAAGTCAACGCACTGGCCTTCGAGTGCGAGAAGGTCGCACATGGCACGCCGTCGGGCATCGACAACACCGTTGCCACCTACGGCCAGTTCCTGCTGTACAAGCGCTACGACGATGGCCGTGCGCCGTTGATGCGCGAGATCAAGGCGGCAAAACCTATCCCGCTGGTGATCGGCATCAGCGGCAAGGAAAGCCTGACGGCGAAAACCGTCGGCGGCGTGCGCGCAGCCTGGAAGAAGAATCCGGAGTTGTACGAACGCATCTTCCGCGAGATCGACGCGCTGACGCTGCAGGGTCTGGACGCGGTGCAGAGCGGCGATCTGGAACATCTCGGCCAGCTGATGAACATCTGTCACGGCCTGCTGAAT
>JAQGNU010000148.1 GCA_028291645.1 Nevskia sp. | reverse complement strand
CACATCGATCACCATCACTCTGTGGAAGATATCGGCATCGTGTTCGGTCAAGCCTTCGACAAGGCGCTCGGCGACAAGCGCGGCATCGTCCGCTACGGCCACGCCTACGTCCCACTCGACGAAGCATTGTCACGCGTCGTGCTGGATTGCTCCGGCCGTCCGGGGCTGGAATGGTTCGTCGAATTTCCGCGTGCGCGCGTCGCCGATTTCGATGTCGACTTGTTCCGCGAATTTTTCCAGGGTTTCGCCAACCACGCCAAGGTGACGCTGCATATCGACGCGCTGCGCGGCCGTAACGCGCATCACGTCGCCGAAACCATTTTCAAGGCGTTTGGCCGCGCGCTGCGCATGGCCGCGGCACCCGACGCGCGTATGGGCGACAACACGCCCTCGACCAAGGGCGTTCTTTAACGGCCAACGCCGCTTCGCGCTATGGAAATCATCGGCGTCATCGATTACGGCATGGGCAATCTGCACTCGCTGGCGAAATCGCTAGAGCGGGTCGCCGGCGAGCGCCGCATCGAAATCAGTTCGGACATCGAGCGCCTCAGCAAATGCGACCGGCTGGTGCTGCCCGGCGTCGGCGGCGTGCGCGGTTGCATGGATGAGCTGAAGCGGCTCGAGCTGGTCGATTTCCTGCGCACCGCCGCGCGCCGCGTACCGCTGTTGGGCGTCTGTCTCGGCATGCAGGTGCTGCTCGATCACAGCGAAGAGAATGGCGGTGTCGCCGCGCTCGGCTTGATTCCGGGAGAAGTGGTGCGCTTCCCCGATCCGCCGCCGGAACCCGGCACCGAACGGCTCAAAGTGCCGCACATGGGCTGGAACCGGGTCAAGCAATCGCGCCCGCATCCGCTGTGGGCGGGAATCGATGACGACAGCTGGTACTACTTCGTGCACAGTTTCTACGCGGCGCCGCAGAATGCCGCGCACACGCTCGGCGAGAGCGAGTACTCACACAACTTCGCCGCCGCCATCGCGCGCGACAATATCGTCGGCGTGCAATTCCATCCGGAAAAAAGTCAGGGCGCGGGCCTGCGTCTGCTCGCCAACTTCGCCAGTTGGAATGGGGAAATCGGGTGAGGCCGAGCATGCTCGGCCCCGATTTCCGCCGCGCCATGGATGGCGCGGCCGGGGTTTATCGAAACCACGCAATTGCGCCATGGATGGCAGTGACGCTCGATCCGATGAGCGCATGGCAGGCCCCGCTCTCCGATGCGCCTCGAACGGCGGCGATAATTCTCTCGAATCACTGTCCTGAAGCGCATGCTCGGTCGTCGTTCACGCCGCCGCCGCATGCAGCGCTTGCCTCACGACGCGCATTTGAGGCACAGTGCTTGCACGTCTTCAGGGAACTCGATTCCGCGCAACGGCATTTGTGCAACGACCTCTCGGCCTGCCGGCCACGCTCAACATCGCTTAGTCCCCGACCTTCCCATGCTGTTGATTCCCGCGATCGACCTCAAGAACGGCCAGTGCGTGCGCCTGCGCCAAGGCCGGATGGACGACGTCACCGTCTTTTCCGACGATCCCGTCAGCGTCGCCAAGCGCTGGGTTGACGAGGGTGCGCAGCGCATCCACGTGGTCGATCTCGATGGCGCGCTGAAAGGCATGCCGATCAACCTGAAGTCGATCGAGAAAATCGCCGCTGCGGTCGGCAAGGTGCCGGTGCAGGCCGGCGGCGGCGTGCGCGACGAGGAAACCGTGCAGAAATATCTCGATGCCGGCGTCAGCTTCGTCATCATCGGCACCAAGGCGGTGGTCACCCCGCACTTCCTGCGCGACCTATGCATTGAGTATCCGCGTCACATCATGGTCGGCCTCGACGCGAAGGAAGGCCGCGTCGCGCTCGACGGCTGGAGCAAGATCTCGCATCACGGCGTGATGGAGATGGCGCAGCACTGCGAACGCGACGGCGTCGAAGCGATCATCTACACCGACATCGGCCGCGACGGCATGATGGGTGGCTTCAACAAGGAATCGACGCGCGAACTGGCGCGCTCGGTGAAGACCGCGGTGATCGCGTCTGGCGGTGTATCGAGCCTCGACGACATGCGCGCACTCAACGAATTGGCGGAAGACGGCGTCACCGGCTGCATCATCGGTCGCGCGCTGTACGAGGGCGGTCTGCAGTTCAAGGACTGTCTGAAAGCGGTCGGCGGCTGAAAATGAGCGTCACCGCCATCACCTCAGCGGTTCCCTGCGTTACGCGGTGCCGGCGCTAACAAAGCTCACTCCATGCTGGCCAAACGTGTCATTCCCTGCCTGGACATCGACCAGGGCCGCGTCGTCAAAGGGGTCAAATTCCAGGAAATCCGCGACGCTGGCGACCCGGTTGAAGTCGCCCGCCGCTACGACCTGCAGGGCGCCGACGAGCTGGTGTTCCTCGACATCACTGCCAGCCACGAGGCGCGGCCGACACTGTTCAAGACGGTCGAAGCGGTCGCGCGCGAAATCTACATTCCGCTGACTGTCGGCGGTGGGGTTCGCACCAATGCCGACGTTCGCGCGCTGCTGTCGGCGGGTGCCGACAAGGTTGCGATCAATACGTCCGCCGTACAGAACCCGGATTTCGTCACCGCCGCCGGCAGCCGTTACGGCGTGCAGTGCATCGTCGTCGCGATCGACGTTAAGCGCGTGAAGACGCGCAAGAAGAGCGATCCGCTGCGCTGGGAAGTGTTCACGCACGGCGGCCGCAAGGCCACCGGACTCGATGCGATCGAGTGGGCGGCGAAGATGGTCGAAAAAGGCGCCGGCGAACTGCTCGTCACCAGCATGGATCGCGACGGCACCAAGGCCGGCTACGACGTCGAACTGCTGCGCGCGATCAGCGACGCGGTGACGGTTCCGGTGGTCGCCAGCGGCGGTGTCGGTACGCTCGAACACTTGTACGAAGGTTTCGCCAGCGGCGGTGCCGACGCGGTGCTGGCGGCGAGCATTTTCCACAATGGAACCTACACGGTCGGCGAGGCCAAGCAGTATCTGGCCGGACGCGGTGTCAGGATGCGGCTGTGAGCGACGCCCCCAAGACGATCGACCCAGGTGCGGAAGTCATCGCCGAACTGCTGGCAACGCTGCAGGCGCGCAAGAGCGCCGATCTGGGCCAATCCTACGTCGCCAGCCTGTATGCCAAGGGCGCCGATGCGATCCTGAAAAAAATCGGCGAAGAAGCGGCGGAAACCATCATCGCCGCCAAGGGCGAGGATCGCGCCGCGCTGGTGCACGAACTCGCCGACCTGTGGTTTCACACCCTGGTGCTGATGGCGGCGTATGATATTCCGCTCGAAGCCTTGACCGCCGAACTGGCGCGCCGCATGGGCCGCTCGGGACTCGACGAGAAGGCCAGCCGCACGCCGGAGTGAAGCGGTTCTAGAGGATTCACGGCTGCTGCATCGGGCCGATTATCATGCAGGTCGCGCCGGCGCCAATCCGCTGTCGGCCGCACCCAGGTTCTGGAGGATGTATGGGCAGTTTCAGTATTTGGCACTGGTTGATCGTTCTCGCCATCGTCGTGCTGGTGTTCGGCACGCGGCGTCTGCGCAGCGCCGGCGGCGATCTCGGCGCGGCGGTGAAGAATTTCAAGAGCTCGATGAAAGAAGGCGAGGCCGAGGCCGACAAGCACGCCGCCGAGCTGACCGCACAGGCCAAGCCGGCACCGCCGCCGCAGTCTGCGCCGTCGCGCGACGAGCACTCCTAAAACTCAACCGCGGGGAGTGGACTTGTGTCGATCGCGGCTGTGAACGCCTGAGTCGCCGCGCATGTTCGACATCAGTTTTTCCGAACTTCTGCTGTGCTTCGTCGTCGCTCTGGTGGTGCTCGGTCCCGAGCGCATGCCGGGTGTGGCGCGTGCGGTGGGCCGCTGGACCGGCAAGGCGCGCGGCTACATGCGCAACCTCACTGCCGAACTCGAGCGCGAGACGCATATCGTCGAGATGAAACAGCAGGTGCAGGACGCGCATCGCATCCTGCGCGAGCAGTCGGATGAAGTGCGTTCGAATGTCGACCTGAATTTGAAAGCGATCCGCGACGAAGCGAGTTCGGTCGTCAGCAC
>JAQGNU010000115.1 GCA_028291645.1 Nevskia sp. | reverse complement strand
TACATCTATCGTAGCAACCACACTCATGTCGTCTCGGCCGCCGCTTCCGCCAGCAGCTCGGCCTGATGCTCGGCCAGCAGCGGCTGGATGATGCTGTCGACATCGCCCTGAATCACGCGATCGAGCTGGTATAGCGTCAGGTTAATGCGGTGATCGGTGACGCGGCCCTGCGGAAAGTTATAGGTGCGGATGCGTTCGGAGCGGTCGCCACTACCGACCAGCTTCTTGCGCGTTGCCGCGCGTTCGCTGTCTTCCTTGTGGCGCTGCGCATCGAGCAGACGCGAACTCAGCAGGCTCATCGCCTTCGCGCGGTTCTTGTGCTGGCTGCGTTCTTCCTGGCATTCGACGACGACGCCGCTCGGAAGATGCGTGATGCGGATCGCCGACTCGGTCTTGTTGACGTGCTGGCCGCCGGCGCCGCTGGAACGATAGGTGTCGATCTTCAGATCGGACGGATTGATCTCGATCGCCTGCGTTTCCTCCAACTCTGGCAATACCGCCACGGTCGCCGCCGAAGTGTGGATGCGACCTTGCGCCTCGGTTTCCGGCACGCGCTGCACGCGATGCGCGCCGGATTCGAACTTGAGCCGCGAATAGGCGCCGAAACCGGCGATGCGCGAAATGATTTCCTTGTAGCCGCCGTGCTCGCCTTCACTCTCGGACAGCACCTCCACCGTCCAGCCTTGCAATTCGGCATAGCGGCTATACATGCGGAACAGGTCGCCAGCGAAGATCGCCGCTTCGTCGCCGCCGGTGCCGGCGCGGATTTCGAGAAATACATTATTGCCGTCGAGCGGATCCTTCGGCACCAGAAAGCCCTGCAGTTCGCCTTCAAGTTTCTCGGCACGTTCCTTTATGCCCGGCAGCTCGGCTTCCGCCATCGCACGCATTTCCGCGTCACCGCGCAGTTCTTCGAGACCGGCGATTTCCTTCAGCGTGTTCGAGTACGTCGCAAAGGTTTCCGCCAAGGGTCCGAGCTGCGCGTATTCCTGCGACAGGCGTCGGAACTTGTCGGTATTGCCGAGCACTTCCGGCGACGACAGCTCGCGCGCGATTTCATCGCGGCGTTCGGCCATCGTTTCGAGTTTCTGCAGCAGGCTGGCTTTCATCGGTCTCGATTCGGGCCGCAGCGGCTGGGTTCAAATTCGGCAACGCTGAAGTGCGTTGCGCGGCCACCGCAACAACCCGGCAATAGGGCTAGTTGTCGGTATCCGGCAGATCGAACAGCTTGTGCGCGGCGTCGATCAGCATCGACTGCTCGACCACGTCGGCCTTGTGCAGGCGTTCGCTCGGTGCGTGCAGCAGCTTGTTTGCCAGCGTGTCGGCGACGAACGCCATCACCGCTTCCGGCGTTTCGCCGTTGGCGAGCTTGCGCCGCGCCTTGATCAGCACTTCGTCGCGCTGCGCGCGTGCGCGGCTGCGCAGACGGCGGATGGTAGCGCCGGCATCGCGGCTCTCCATCCAGCGCTCGAACGTGCGCGCATAGTCTTCGACCAATGCTTCGGCCTGCTGCGCCGAGGCTTCGCGAACTTTCATGTTCTCGGCAATCACCGCACGCAGATCGTCGAGCGAATACAGATAGACATCTTCGAGCTGCGCGATCGCCGGATCGAGATCGCGCGGCATCGCCAGATCGATCATCAATACCGGCTTGCGGCGGCGCTTGGTGATCGCGCGTGCGACCGCATCGCGCCGCAGGATGTGATCGCGGCTGGCAGTGCTGGAAATGACGACGTCGGCGTCCGCCAGATGCGTGCCGATGTCCGCCAGCGAGATCGCGTAGCCCTGCACCGACTGCGCCAGTGCTTGCGCGCGTTCGATGCTGCGGTTGGCGACGATGATGCGGCCGACGCCGCGGCTGCGCAGGTGCCGCGCCAGCAATTGCACGGTGTCGCCGGCGCCGATCAGCAGCGCGGTCTGCTTGCCGAGGTCGGCGAAAATGTGTTGCGCCAGCTGCACGGCTGCGTATGCGACGGTGACCGGATGCGCGCCGATCTGGGTGGTGCTGCGGATCAGCTTGGCGACCGAGAATGCGTGCTGGAACAGCCGCGACAGCACCGGTCCGACCGACTGCACCGCTTGCGCCTGCGCAAAGGCCTGCTTCATCTGGCCGAGGATCTGCGGTTCGCCGAGCACCATCGAATCGAGCCCGGCGGCGACGCGCAGGGAGTGCAGCACGCTGCCTTGATCGCGCAAGGTGTAGGCGTAACGCTCAAGTTCCGCCGCTTGCGCCTGGCGCTCGCGGCGCCACCACTCCATCAGCCGCTGGTTGTCTTCGGGCGCGGCGACGGCGAATATTTCGGTGCGGTTGCAGGTCGACAGAATCGCCGCTTCTTCCACGCCCGGCAACGCGCGCAGGCGCATCAATGCGGCCGGCAACTCCTCACTGGTGAAGGCCAGCCGCTCCCGCGCGTCGAGCGGCGCGGAATGATGGCTGAGTCCTAGTGTCAGAAGAGGCATACGCAAGCTTCCAATTCAACCCGCCAATTCTCCGGCAAGCACCCCGCCATCACAAGTCGGCCGGCGGCAATACCGCGCTCACGCTAGAATAAACGCCTTGAAAATACCCTCCCGTGTTGCCTCCGTGCCGATCACCCGCTTCCACCTGCCTTGCGCCTCGTGCCTGGCCGCGCTATTGGCGTTGATCGGCGGTTGCGCGCTGACGCCCGCGGGCGTCGCCACCGCCGACGACCAGCCGCGTGCATCGAAAGCGATTGCCAGCGCACCGGCATCGCCGACCGAACAGACCCAGTACCACATCCTGGCAGGCGAGCTCGCCGCCGGGCGCCAGCAGCCGCACGTCGCCGCTGAAGAATTCCTGCAGGCGCTGGATACCGCGCCGGACAAGGATCTGGCAGCCCGCGCGACCACCTTGGCGATGCAGTCGGAAGATGTCGACCTGGCGCTGACCGCTGCACGCCGCTGGATCGCGCTGGACTCGACCAGCCTGGAAGCGCGTGAAGTGATCGTGCGCCTGGCGCTGCATCAGGGTCTGCCGGAAGACGTCTATGCGCAGTGCGACCGCATCATCCGCGACCATCCGGGCGGCCAGGACGACGGCTTCCACCATGTCGCCATCCTGCTGTCGGGCGATCCGGCCAAGGCCGGCGACGCGCTGGCGTTGATGAACCGCCTGGTTGCCGCGTATCCGAAGCTGGCCGGCGCGTATCGCGCGCAAAGCCTGCTGGCGCAGCGCTACAACCAGAATCAACTGGCCGAGGATGCCGCCCGCACGGCGCTGAAACTGCAGCCGCAATCGAAAGAATCGACGCTGCTGCTGATCGGTGCGCTGGTCAAGCAGGGCAAGATCGGCGAGGCCGATCCGATGATGGAGAGCGTCGCCCACAACAATCCGGACGCGAACGAACTGCGGCTCAAATATGCGCAGCTGCTGCTGGAGTCGAACCAGCGCGCAGCGGGCCGCGAGCAATTGGAACGGCTGCTCAAGGCCGATGCCGACAACGCCGATGCGCGCTTCCTGCTGGGCCTGCTGGCGCTCGATGAGCACAAACCGGACGAGGCCCAGGCACAGTTCGAAATCTTGGCTAAAAAAGGCGGCCGCAAGTCGGACGCCGAGTACTACCTGGGTCGCGTCGCCGAATTCCGTCACGATCCGGCGGCGGCGCTCGCGCACTACGAAAAAGTCGGCAACGGCGCGCAGGCGCTCGACGCGATGGTGCGGCGCGCAGCGATGCTCGGCAAGCTCGGACGCGTCGACGAAGCACAGGCCCTGCTCGAAGAACTGCAGGAACAACTGCCGACGATGAGCCAGCGTTTCCTGCTGGCGGAAGGCGAAATCCTGCTCGATGCCGGCGCCAACGACAAAGCGCTGGCGCTGTATAGCGACGCGCTGGCGAGCGCGCCGGACGATGCCGATCTGCTGTACGCGCGTTCGCTGGTCTACGAGCGCACCGGCCGCGTTGCGCTGGCCGAAACCGATCTGCGCCAGGTGCTGGTGAAGTCGCCGGACGATGCGCGCACGCTGAACGCGCTCGGCTACATGCTGACCGTGCACAGCAGCAAATACGAGGAGGCCCAGCAGCTGATCAACCGCGCGCTGCAGTTGACGCCAGACGAACCGGCCGTGATCGACAGCGCCGGCTGGCTGCGCTACCGCCAAGGCCGTGCGCAGGACGCGCTGCCGCTGCTGCAGCGCGCCTACGCAATGTTTCCGGATGCCGAGATTGCAGCCCATCTCGGCGAAGTGCTGTGGTCGCTCGGCAACAAGGACGAGGCGCGTGCACTGCTGGACCGCGCCAGCCGCGACGATCCGGACAATGTAGCGCTGCGCGACGCCGTGAAACGCATCGAGCAATAAGAGCAAGCCCGCGGACATGAGTCATCGCGCGCTGCGTGTTCTGCTCGGAGCCAGCGCGCTATGCCTCGCTGCTTGCGCGACAACGACCGCGCCGCCCGCCGCGATCGATCAGCAGCAGGCCGGTCCGCTATGGCAGAACCATCAGGCCAGCCTGCTGGCGATCGCGCGTTTCAATCTGCAGGGTCGCATCGCCGAACATGGCCTCAGCGGCAACCGCGCGGACCTGCAATGGACGCAGCGCGCGGCGCACTTTGAGGTACGCGTTTCCGGCCCGCTCGGCGTTGGTGCGCTGTTGCTGAGCGGCGAGCCGAATGCGGTTTCGATCCGCACCAAGGACGGCGTGTTGCAGACCGCCGATCCCAGCGCATTCATGCGCCAGCAGCTCGGCTGGAGCCTGCCGGTGCCGCAGCTGCGCTACTGGGTGCTGGGCCTGCCAGCGCCGGGCAGCACGCCGTCGCTGATCCTCGATGCGCACGGTCGCGCGGCCGCGCTGAAGCAGGATGGCTGGAGCGTCGAGTACACCGAATACCAGACCGTCGACCCGCTCGAACTGCCACGCAAGATCGAACTGGCCGACGGCACGCACAGCTTCCGGCTGGTGATCGATCAATGGAGCGGCATCGGCGCCAGTGCCGCCGGCGCATAAACAGCAGCCAAGGGGATTAGAGATGGAATTGAAGATGACGGCGCAGCAGGTCACCGATCTGATCCATCTCGGCTTCGACGCCAAGCGGCCGATGCTGTCGGTCGAAGAAGTGCGGCCCAACTTCGTACGCACGCGCCTGCTGTACCGCGATTCGATGCTGCGGCCGGGCAAGGTGCTGTCGGGTCCGGCGATGTTCACCGCCGCTGACCTGGCGATGTATGCGCTGGTGCTGTCGCACGTCGGCCCGCAGCTGATGGCGGTGACCGCCAATCTCAATATCAACTTCCTCAACAAGGCCGCACCGGGCGACATCATCGCCGACGGCAAGCTGCTGAAGCTGGGCCGCCGCCTGGCAGTGATGGAAGCTGCGCTGTTCTCGTCGGCGGCGCCGGAACTCTGTATTGCGCACGTGACCGGCAGCTACGCACTGCCAATCGGCAGCTGAGCCGCGGCGACGCGGCCGATTGTTCAATTCTGCTGAATCGGCGCCGCGCGGCAGCTATAATCCGCCCGCAACGACATATGTACTGGGGCGTCGCCAAGTGGTAAGGCAACGGGTTTTGATCCCGTCATTCGGTGGTTCGAATCCATCCGCCCCAGCCAACCGATTCAAAGAGGATTGAGCGACTTGAACTCGATACCGTCTGATCCGGTAAACGTTTCGAAGCTTTCGACCTCAGGCCAGCCGGTACGATGCTGGAAGCCGTTTTTCCGGACCGCCTACTGATGGACTCGCGCGCAGACTCCATTCACCTAATGACCGACTCGACCTCGCAATTAATGCTGTTTACCGGCAACGCCAATCGCGCGCTGGCCGAAGATATCGCCAACTACCTGCACCAGCCGCTCGGCAAAGCCATCGTCGGACACTTTTCCGACGGCGAGGTGCAGATCGAAATTCTCGAGAACGTCCGCGGCAAGGATGTCTTCATCATCCAGCCGACCTGCACGCCGACCAACGAAAGCATCATGGAGCTGCTGATGATGCTGGACGCGTTCAAACGCGCCTCGGCCGGCCGCATCACCGCAGTGGTGCCCTACTTCGGCTACGCGCGGCAGGATCGCCGGCCGCGTTCGGCACGCGTGCCGATCTCGGCCAAGGTGGTGGCCGACATGCTCGGCGAATGCGGCGCCAACCGCGTGCTGACCGTCGATCTGCATGCCGACCAGATCCAAGGCTTCTTCGATATCCCGGTCGACAACGTCTACGCCAGCCCGGTGCTGCTCGGCGACATTTGGCGGCAGAAGTACGAGAACCTGATCGTGGTCTCGCCGGACGTCGGCGGCGTGGTGCGCGCGCGCGCGCTGGCCAAGCAGCTCGACGAAGCCGACCTGGCGATCATCGACAAACGCCGGCCGCGCCCGAACGAAGCCAAGGTGATGAACATCATCGGCGATGTAGCCGGCAAGACCTGCGTGATGGTCGACGATCTGGTCGATACCGCCGGCACGCTGTGCAAGGCCGCCGAAGCGCTGAAGGAAGCCGGCGCGGTCAAAGTGGTCGCCTACATCACCCATCCGGTGCTATCGGGCAACGCCATCGCCAACATCAATGCCTCGACGCTCGACGCGCTGGTGGTGACCGACACCATCCCGCTGTCGAAGGCCGCGCAGGCCTGCCCGCGCATCCGCCAGCTGTCGATCGCCGGGCTGTTGGCCGAGACCATCCGCCGCGTCAGCGCCGAGGAGTCGGTCAGCTCGCTGTACGTCGACTAGCCCTACAACCGACGCCCCGCAGCCGCGGCGGCGCTTGGTCTGGCTGCTCTCCGGGCGGCCGAAACTCGCGTTTCCTGCACTGCATCGCTACAATTCGCGCCCCTCGCGTGGTCGCAGCGCTAAGGGTTCACCATCATTTGGAGCATTAACCATGAAAGAAAACTTCGTCGTTGTCGCCGAAGTCCGCAACGTACACGGGAAGGGTGCGAGCCGCCGCCTGCGTCGTGAGGGCAAGGTGCCCGCCATCATTTACGGTGGCAAAGAAGATCCGCAGGCGATTCAGGTCAGCCATAACGAGCTGATGAAGCACCTTAAGATCGAAGCGTTTTACTCGCACATCCTGTCGATCGACATCGCCGGCAAGGCCGAACAGGCCGTACTGAAGGATCTGCACCGCCACCCGGTGCGCGAGGAAGTGATGCACATGGACTTGCAGCGCGTGCTGGCCGACGTGCTGCTGCGCATGCACGTGCCGCTGCACTTCAAGGGCGGCGATGTCGCCCCTGGCGTGAAGACCGGCGGCGGCGTGGTCGAGCATCACTTGATTCAGGTCGAAGTCGAGTGTCTGCCGAAGGATCTGCCGGAGTTCATCGAAGTCGATCTGTCGGCGCTCGAACTGAACGAAGCCGTGCATCTGTCGCAGCTGAAGCTGCCGGAGAACGTAACCCCGGTCGAGCTCAAGCACGGCAACGATACCTCGGTCGCCGCGGTGCATCTGCCGCGCGTCGTCGTCGAAGTCGAAGCCGCGCCGGCTGCCGAAGCGGCCGCCGAAGTTCCGGCGACCGCGCAGAAGCCCGCCGATGCCAAGGCCGATGCCGCCAAGGCTGGCGACGCCAAAAAAGACGACAAGAAGAAATAAGCGGTTTCAAGCTTGCGCCCCGTTCATCCGGCCCGCCGGTGAACGGGGTTTTTTATTGTCCGCAATAATCGAGCTGCGCCAGAATGATCCTGGGTGCAGCACCCCTCCTTGTTGGAAGCAGACCCGCCCTCAATGGCAGACAGCCTCAAAGCCGTCATCGGCCTCGGCAATCCCGGCGCCGAATACGCACGCACGCGCCACAACGCCGGCTTCTGGTTCGCCGATCATCTGGCGCGAGCCTATCGCGGCAATTTTCGCGTCGAATCGAAGTTCGGCGGCGAACTCACGCGCCTGCGTATCGGCAGTGCCGATGTGCTGCTGCTGAAGCCCGCCACCTTCATGAACCGCAGCGGCGAAGCCGCGCAGAAACTGGTGCAGTTCTACAAGCTGACGCCGGCCGATGTCCTGATCGCGCACGACGAACTCGACCTGCCGGCCGGCACCGTGCGACTCAAGCGCGGCGGCGGCCACGGCGGCCACAACGGCCTGCGCAGCCTGCACCAGCATCTCGGTGAGGATTACCTGCGGCTGCGCATCGGCATCGGCCATCCCGGCCATCGCGATCTGGTGCTGAACTACGTGCTGGGCCGTGCCAGCGGCGCCGATCAGGCGCTGATCGACGATGCGCTGGCGCGCGCGCAGGCGGCGGTCGAAACGCTATTCAACCAGGGCTGGGATAAGGCTGCGCAGCAGCTGCACACAGAACCCTAAGAACGCAGCACCAGTGCCCCTCGCCCGTTCACGGGAGAGGGGTTAGGGGAGAGGGCCGCCCTCTCCCGTCCCGCGGGACTCCCTACGATCGCAGCGGGAGAGGTAAGCCTGCATTCGCAATCTGCGCAACGGTTCTCTGTAACAGGAAACCCTAACCACCTTTCTCCGCAGCCGCCAGCGGCAACCCCCGCGCAAACGCGCCGATCGGACCCGGAAATTCCACTGGGCTCTCGAATCCATCGGCCGACACGCTGGCGACGCCGAAGAAGTAGTCGTCGATCACCAGGTTCTCCAGCGTGGCGCTGACGGTCTTGCCGACATAGCGCGAATGCGTCCACACAGCGTCCGTGGTCTCACGCCAGTAGACGCGGTAGCCGGCCGTCTGGTTCGCGTCATTCACAGCAGGCTGCCAGCTCAATTGTGTGTCCGGACTGACCGCGCCGACGGCCTGCAGCGCATCCGGCGGCGCCGGCGCCCAGGCCAGCGAAGCCGCCGCGACCATGTTGCTGGCGGCGACTTTCGCCAGATAGCCGAAGTCGACGCCGTCGAGGGTGTCGCCGTAGCGGACGCCGTTCTCGGTGCGCAGGTCCTGGTGCTGATGCGTGTAGTCCTCGGTGCCCTGTGTGAAGCGCACGGCCGGCATGCTGAGCGCATTGAACGGCTCGTGATCGCCGCCGCGGCCGTAGCGATCGACGCGATAGATCAGATCGACCTTCCAGTTCGGAATCAGCGCTTCCGCGACCTGCTTGATGTAGCGCGCCAGATTGCGCGACGGCGCATCCAGTTCGCCGCCTTCGAGCCGACGCTGCTTCTGCTCGGCAGCGGTTTCGGTTTCGCGCGTGCCCTCGGAAAACAGCCGCACGCGGGTGTTGTCGATCACGCCGTTGACGCCGCTGATGCCGCCGACGATGTCGTTGTTCAGCTCGGCCTCGACCTGCCAGCCCTGCGCCTGCGCGTACTGCGCCAGCACCTGACCGCCGTACAGCCCCTGCTCTTCGCCGGCGACGACGCCATAGACCAAAGTCGCCGGGAAGTGATACTTGCTCAGCACGCGCGCCGCCTCGATCACCGCGGCGACGCCGGAACCATCGTCGTTGGCGCCCGGCGCATCGGCGGTCGCATTCATCACGTCGGTGACGCGCGAATCGATATGTCCGGTGAAGATGATCACGCGGTTCGGATCGGTGGTGCCTTTCTGGATCGCGACGACGTCCATCACTTCGGCCGGCTGCGGGATACGCTTGCCGGTGAAGGTCTGCGCCGGCGTCACCAGCGTCAGGCATGCACCGCAGTCGTGGCTGATCGCGGCGAAACGCGCCGCCGCCCAGCGCCGCGCAGCACCGATGCCGCGCTTGTCGGATTTGGTATCGGACAGCGTATGCCGCGTGCCGAACGACACCAGCTTGGCGATGGTCGCGCGCATTTCCGCCGGGTTCGGCGCGGCGGCGATTTCGCGCAGCACCGGATGTTCCTGCGGCGGCGCTTGAGCGTCCGGCGTCGCAGCGAATGCGGTGGTCGCGCCGAGCGCGCCGGCGAGCAACAGGGTCCAGCAAACACGATTTGATCGAAGCACCGAACGCTCCTGGTCTAGTGGGAACCGCGCAACGCTGCCGGTGAACGGCCGCAGGCGGTGATACGCGATGATGCCGGGCATCGCGCCGACATGCCAAGCCGGCAGGCAGAGCCTCACTCAGCTAAGCTACGCCGCCTTTTTGTTTGCTGGAAATATCATGGGTATCAAGTGCGGAATCGTCGGCCTGCCGAATGTCGGCAAGTCCACCCTGTTCAACGCACTGACCAAGGCGCAGATCGCGGCCGAGAACTATCCGTTCTGCACGATCGATCCGAACATCGGCATCGTGCCGGTGCCGGACCCGCGCCTGGATGCGCTGTCTGCGATCGTCAAGCCGAACCGCGTGCTACCGGCGACAGTGGAATTCGTCGACATCGCCGGCCTGGTCGCCGGTGCCAGCAAGGGCGAAGGCCTCGGCAACCAGTTCCTCGGCCACATCCGCGAGACCGATGCGATCGTGCACGTGGTGCGCTGCTTCGCCAACGACGACGTCATCCATGTCGCCGGTCATGTCGATCCGATCCGCGACATCGAGATCATTCACACCGAGCTGGCACTCGCCGACCTCGACAGCGTGACCAAGGCGACCGAGCGCGCCGCCAAGGCGATCAAGAGCGGCGACAAAGCCGCCGTCGCGCGCCATGCACTGCTGCAGCGCGTGCAGGCGCACCTCAACGGCGGCAACGCCATCCGCGGCCTCGAGATGGATACTGAAGAGCGCGCGTCCTTGCGCGAATTCCACCTGATCACCGCGAAGCCGGCGCTGTACGTCGCCAACGTCGACGAAGCCGGACTCGGTGGCAACGAATTCGTCGAACGCGTGCAGGCCTATGCCAAGAGCGAAGGCTCCGAAGTGGTGGTGGTCTGTGCCGCGATCGAAGCTGAAATCGCGCAGCTCGACGATGCCGACAAAGGTGCCTTCCTCGGCGACCTCGGCTTAAGCGAACCCGGCCTCAACCGCGTGATCCGCTCCGGCTACGACCTGCTCGGCCTGCAGACCTACTTCACCGCCGGCGTGCAGGAAGTGCGCGCCTGGACGGTGAAGACCGGCTCCACCGCGCCGCAGGCGGCCGGCGTGATCCACACCGACTTCGAACGCGGCTTCATCCGCGCCGAAGTCATCGCTTACGACGACTTCATCGCCTTCAAAGGCGAAGCCGGCGCCAAGGAAGCCGGCCGCTGGCGCCTGGAAGGCAAGGATTACATCGTCAAGGAAGGCGATGTCATGCATTTCCGCTTCAACGTCTAGCCTGGCTTTTAGCGCAATCGCTTCTAAGTCCGGGCTGTAAAAAATGCGCAATACGAGTTATATAATTCGTGTATGCAAGCCGCGTTTAATTGGATAGGACGCCAATTCAAGCAAGGAAGCCTGGAGTTCAGAACTCCGGATGGACGCTCTTGGACTCTCGGTAATAGCACGCCGCGTGCGCTGATCGACGCCAAGGACCGCGCCACGCTGCGCCGGCTGCTACTGAATCCGCGACTCGCATTCGGCGAAACCTATATGGAAGGCGCCTGGCAACCGGCGAACGGCGATCTGCTGCATACGCTCGAAGTGGCGATGCGCATGCTGTCGTCGGTGAGCACACCGGCCTGGCTCGAAAAGCCCGGCATCTGGCTGGCCAAGCTGCGTGAGTTGAATACACCGCTGCGGGCGCGGCAATACGTCAGCCATCACTACGATCTCGACTACGCGCTCTACTCCGCGTTTCTGGATCGCGATCTGCATTACTCCTGCGCGTATTTCTACGAGTCCGGCATCAGCCTGGAGCAGGCGCAGCAGGGCAAGTGTGCCTACATCGCCGCCAAGCTCGACCTCAAGCGCGGCGCACGCGTGCTCGACATCGGCTGCGGCTGGGGCAGTCTGGCGCTATACCTGGCCGAACACTTCGATGCGCACGTCACCGGCGTGACCTTGTCCACCGAACAGCTCGCGGTGGCGAACGCACGCGCCAAGGAGCGCGGGCTCGAAGCGCAGGTCGACTTCCGGCTGCAGGACTATCGCGACGTCACCGGCGAATTCGATGCCGTGGTCAGCGTCGGCATGTTCGAGCACGTCGGTCGGCCGCAGTACGCCACCTATTTCGAACACATGCGCCGGCTGCTGACGTCGAAAGGCACTGCTCTGCTGCACACCATCGGCCGCACCACGCCACCGGGGGTGCTGAATCCCTGGATCGGCAAATACATCTTCCCCGGCGGCTACATTCCGGCCGCGTCCGAAGTGCTCACAGCCAGCGAACCGAGCGGCCTGATCCTCAGCGATTTCGAAGTCTGGCGCCTGCACTACGCGCAGACGCTGGCCGAATGGCAGCGCCGCTTCCAGACGCGCCGCAGCGATTTCGAACAACGCTTCGGCGAACGCTTCTGCCGCATGTGGGAGTTCTACCTGGCCGCCTCCGAAGCCTCGTTCCGCTGGGGCGACTTGGTGGTGTTCCATCTGCAGTTCACCCGCGACCTGCACCGCCTGCCGCTGACCCGCGACTACCTCTACCGTGCCAGCGACCCGATCGCCACACAGTCGATAGCGGCCTAGAATATCGGCGCGCCTCGTTTTAGAGGGCCGAACACGCCGCGGCCTTAGGAATCACGCGGCTTCGCTCGACTAGCAGCCCCAGTTTCACTAAACTTGCCGCCCTCACGCGTGGCTAGGTAGCTCAGATGGTTAGAGCGCGGCACTCATAATGCTGAGGTCGGCGGTTCGATCCCGCCTCTAGCCACCATTTCTACTTTCCGAGACCGTCCGACCACGTCCATACACGTCCAGGAAGTCCAAGTAAATAAAGGGATTTCCAGGTGTTAGACAGTCCGGAGCCGTCCAAAGCCATCCGCTTGCATCCAGCCATGTGACGGGGCAACATGTGGGGCAATCCCTCAAGGACCGAGAGGTGTTGCCCCAAATGGCCCTCACCAACGTCGCCTGCAAGAATGCCAAGCCCCATCCGAAGCCATACAAGCTGACGGACGAACGAGGGCTTTATCTCGAAGTAGCCACCAGCGGTTCCAAGTGGTGGCGCTTCAAATTCAGCTTCGCCAACAAAGAAAACCGAATCTCGCTGGGCGTGTACCCCGAGGTTTCGCTGGCGGAGGCAAGAGAGCGCCGCGACGCCGCGCGCAAGCTCTTGGCAAACGGCATCAACCCTTCCCTGCATCGCAAGCTCGAAAAAGCCCGCAACATCGCTGCCGCGGCCAACACGTTCGAGGCCGTTGCGCACGAGTGGTATGCCAAACACTCGCCGAGCTGGGCTGCGACGCACTCGGACAAGATACTGCGCCGCCTGGAACGAGACATCTTCCCTTGGATCGGTGCGCGCCCCGTTGGCGAGATCGAGCCGCCGGAGCTGCTGGCGGTCCTGCGCCGGATCGAAAGCCGCGGGACCACCGACACCGCGCATCGGGCTCATCAAAACTGCGGCCAGGTGTTCCGGTATGCCGTTGCGACTGGCCGCGCGATGCGCGACCCGACCGCCGATCTGCGCGGCGCCCTGGCGCCCGTTGTGAAGAACCACTATCCGTCCGTGAAGAAGCCGGCAGAGGTTGGCGCGCTAATGCGCGCGATTGCCGGCTACCAGGGGACAATCGAAGTCCGCGCCGCTCTAATCCTCGGCGCCCTCACCTTCGTCCGACCCGGCGAACTGCGTTACGCCGAGTGGAACGAGTTCGACTTCGACGCCGCCGAGTGGCGCATCCCGGCCGAGAAGATGAAGGCCGGAGCGCCACACATCATTCCTCTCTCCGAGCAGGCCCTCAAGGTCTTGCGCGAACTTCATCCCCTAACCGGCCACGGTCGCTACTTGTTCCCAAGCGAGCGCACCAACGACCGGCCGATGAGCGAGAACACGGTCAACGCGGCGTTGCGGCGGATGGGGGTATGGCAAGGATCAAATGACCGGGCATGGCTTCCGCAGCATCGCATCCACTTTGCTGAATGAACAAGGTTGGAATCGCGATGCCATTGAAAGGCAGCTTGCACACGGCGAGCGCGACGACGTGCGTGCAGCTTACAACTATGCCGAGTATCTGCCGGAGCGAAGGAAAATGATGCAGGCTTGGGCGGACTATCTGGATGTGCTTCGCGACGAGCGTAGAGTTGTGGCCCTGAAGCTTCAAAAATAACAGCGCCAAGAGCGCCCGGATCGTGCCAGCGGGCGTTCACCTGAGCAAAATGTCTACCCGAAAGCTAACGCTTGACAACTGTTCCATGCAGCACTCAACACTCCATCAAGATTTGCAAATGGGAAAACGAAAAGACTTCGCCGCGGCCGGCGCGGATCGTAGCCATCTCTGGGCTGGGCAAAATCGGCAAGTGAGAAGCGCGGGATCGTTTGGACTCGCAGCCGGGGCCTTGCAAGGCGCCCAGTCCGTGTGGGCGCTAAAGCATCGGCCACGAAATTTGCTTACGCCTGAAATCCGCTTCCACTAGTAGTTTGAAATTGCGGAACGCTGCGTTGCTGACACGATGAGCGGGAGCCGGTGGGTTTCAAGCAATTCCTACCTCGGAAACCGCAAGTGCGTAGCCGATTGAATCTCGTGCCGATGGTGCGCCGAGCAACAGGCCACTTGGACGGCCAACATCTACATATCCTGAACTATCGCGCCAACCTGTCAATCGGGTTGCAGCGGCATCAAACTTTATTAAGTACCCACCGTCGGCCGAACCAGGACGTCTGCAGCTATATGCACCAGGGCACGTCATGACCTACCAGAATGCCCTGCCAGAACTTGGAATGGCGGAATGCGTGGAGCTTCTCCGGGGCGTGCCATTACCTACAGATGCCCAGATCGCAGCGTCGTCGTATACGTCGCGATCGCTCACTACTGGAGCAACTGCTTGCCTCTCACATTGCCCGGGGCCCCGCTCAGTGTATTCCTTGATCTGTAAGTGAGGTATTCCTTGATCCGTAAGTGAGGTGCGAACAGGTCGTTTCAAGCGAAGGTACAGCCTTCATGGAACAACGCATTTCGTGCAAACACCACCATTCCGATCTGCCCGCCAGCGAGCACCGGCGCCGGTTCGGATATCTTTTTTTTCAGATCGTGACGTGACATCCACTCCGCGCCACCTGGAACCAGGGAGAGTCCCATACTGCCGTGCTCAACGAGTTCTTCTGGGCCAAGAACGCCGGTGAACCCGAGGACAACTAGATCCCTTGCTACTGGGAGAAGTGATGGGAACTGAGTCTGCCCGATATCCGCCTGCCCTCGACCTGGTGGCGCGGTGGTCCCCCTGGCCGGCTCCTGCATCGCAGCCCCGTCCCGATGGTCGAGTCACGCTCCATCGGCCGCGACGATCGCTAGTACCCGTGCGCAGAGAGTGCGACCAAGGAGAGTAGTGAGCAGCAACTGTTCGGCCTTGAATGTTGAACAGAGAGTTTCATTGGCCGCAGTCACAGTTTTGCTAGCAGAATCCGACTGTCTGTAATGGGATTTCTGCATATCACAGCTCCCACTTTGTTGACTAGTCGAGCGGCCCAACTCCTCGAAAATCGACGTAAGCCATCAAACAACTGATCGCTGCGCCCGGCCACGCGCTGACGGCGGATCCCTCCTAACCCCTCGGATGCCAGAATCGTCGCCATCAGTCGAATTCAATAATCTGCCTGATCGCCCCACCTTTGGCCAACCTATCGAATGCTTCGTTGATGTCCTTGAGCTTGAGGCGATGCGTCAGAAGACGATCTACCGGCAGATGCCCAGCTCTGTAGAGGTCGATGTAGCGGGGAATATCTCGTGAGGGAACCGCCGATCCCATGTACGATCCCTTCACCGTCCTCTCTTCGGCAACGAGACTGACGGCAGGCACCGAGAACATGCGTTGCGGATGAGGCAGTCCTGCTGTCACCGTAGTCCCGCCGCGGCGCGTCGCAGAATACGCCTGAGCAAGGACAGATTCGCTGCCGACGGTCTCAAGCGCGTGTTGAACCCCGCCGCCAGTCATATCCTTGATCGCTGCGACAACGTCATTGTCGCGTGCGTTTATGGCACAGGTGGCACCAAGCTCCCGTGCGGCATCGAGCTTTGACGGAATCACGTCCACAGCGATCAGCGGATTGGCGCCTGAGGCTTTTGCGCCGAGGAGCGCCGCTAAACCTACCCCTCCGAGACCGAACACCGCCACGCTTTCGCCCGGGCGGATCTGCGCGGTGTTCACTGCTGCGCCAACGCCCGTCATCACGGCACAACCGAACAATGCCGCAATCTCCGGCCTCAGGCTTGCATCCACCTTTACCGCGGAGCGAGCAGATACCACGGCCATCTCCGCAAATGCCGATACTCCCAGGTGATGGTAAACACTACCCCCGTCGGGCAGGTGCCACAGCGTAGTACCCGCAAGAAGCGTCCCTGCCGCGTTGGACTTGGCCCCAGGCTCGCACAGTGCTGGCCGCCCTGATGCGCACGGCGTGCAATGCCCGCACGATGGCACAAACGACAGGACAACCTGGTCACCCGGTCGAAAGTCCTTGACGTCCGCACCGCATTCGAGAACCTCACCGGCCCCCTCGTGCCCCATCACCATCGGCATGACTCGCGGTCTCGAACCATCGATCACTGACAAGTCTGAGTGGCACAGGCCCGCCGCACGAATTCGAACGAGAATATCAGTAGGCCCGGGCGGATCAAGCGTGACCGTTTCAATGCTCAACGGTCGGGAGTTCGAATATGGAGCGGCGGCGCCCATCTGCCGCAGTACAGCAGCCCGCACTTTCATACTTGCCTCTCGTCACTCGTGATCAGGGTGCGCCGCGTTGATTCGCACGGCGCTCATGCGATATCCCGTAGATCAATCGCCGCTAAGAAGTGAGAAAAGGGGGTCCCGACCAATGTGATCGCCCCACGATAAGGAATAGATCGGCAACGTAGAGCTTGAAAAAGCGGTTCTCGTTATTGGCGAGAACCGCTTTCACCGATACTAGATAAACGCAGTTCTGTGAGACCGGACAAACGCTTCCACGGTCGTTGGCGGTTGTCCACCGATAGACTCGATCACGTCATTCGTTCCGGCGAAAATCCCGTTCGTGTGGTCCACGGAGACATTCCGCAAATGCTGCGCCAGGTACGAATCACCAGATTTGGCTTTGTCCGAACCCTCGAACTCGCCATACATGGACCGCGCAACGTGGGCCACGGGCATGAGGGCCGCCGCTGAGCCAAGGATCCCCCAGAACTCGTCGAACGGAACGGTCTGGAACTGGACTGGTTTCCCGATCTCCTTGGAAATCACCTTGGAGATCTCCTCGTAGGTCATCTCCACGGGGCCGTAGAGAGGGTAGATCTTGCCGCTGTGCGGCGTCGGGTTTTCGAGTATTCCAGTAATCACCCTCGCCTGATCTTCCGCCGCCACGGGAGCATGGCGGCCGCTGCTGAACGGAACCCGCATGACGCCCTGCTTGATCATTGGGGCCATATAAAGGAGCCACTCCGCGAAGTAGGTCGGACGGATGTGAGCGACGTTCGGAACGCCGGACCAATCGAAGACGCGCTCGGCCAGCCAGTGGTCCCGCGCCGAGTTACTTTTCGCCTCCCGCCGCGCCGAAATTTGCGACATGTTGACGATGCCGTCGACTCCGACCTCTTTTGCTGCCTGGGCGAAGTAGGCCGTAGCCTGGATGATGCCCCGAACGATGGGGTAGCAGAAGTACGCTCGCTGCATCCCTTCCATCGCTGCGCGCACAGCGTCGAAGTCGAGAAAATCTCCGACGACGACTTCGGCGCCGAGATTTTCCAGCTTTTTCGATCGGTCGTCTTTGCGGTGCGCCAACGCGCGGACGCGGTGACCTTTATTGAGCAATTGGGCTACCGCAAATCCACCGGTATCTCCGGTGGCTCCCGTAATGAGTACATTCAATGCCTTTGTCACGTTTGCAGACTCCTCATTTCTGGCACGTCGCCATTTAGATGTTTACAATAATCCAATTAGATGTTAATAGTCATCCATTCGTCAATACCTTCAGAAATAAAATCACGAATCTCAAAGGCAATGAGAAAATCGAAAGCCGAGGCAGCGGAGACCAGACGGCGCATCGTTAAAGCCGCGGCCGATGAATTCCGGCGCAAGGGGCTCGCCGGTACGGGACTCAGCGAGATCATGGCCGCGGCCTCGCTCACCCACGGCGGCTTTTACAAGCACTTCGAATCAAAGGACCATGTCGCGGCAGAAGCCGTCGCACATGCACTGACTTCGATGATCGACTCACTGGAAGAGGATGCTGCCTCGGCACATCGCGGCAGCGGCCTAAAGGCCATTCTTGTCCGATACCTTGCGCCCCAGCATCGCGACGAGCCCGAGAACGGTTGCGCACTTGCAGCTTTGGGATCCGAGATCGCCAGGTCCGGAGACAACATTCGATATGAGGCAACCGCAGGCTACAGGCGTCTGGTCGAATCGATTGCCAGACAATTGCCAGGCTCGACAACTGAACAAGCACGCGATTCGGCCACGGCGATTGTTTCGGCCATGGTAGGCGCGATCGTGCTATCGCGGTTGGTTGACGACCCTGCTCTTTCGAATGCGCTTCTCAAGCGAACGCGGCAGTATTTTCTTTCCTAAACGTGACGCATCTGGCTGGCGCAGTCTCATTGGTCGTGCGCCGGCACCGGCAGCAGAAATGGGGCAAAGCACTATTGCTTGTGTTGAGCCGCCTCTCCTCGACGGACGGTTGCGTCCGACTGACCGAACAATATTTCGCGGGAACTGGCCGAAACCACCGGGGCGCTATTGACCCGTGCCGCCAACTCGTAGGAACGAACTACCGCAGGCCGTTGGCCGACAGTGTCGAACCACCGTGCCACATTCGGGTATAGCTCCAGAGCAATCCCTTGCCGCGCGTGGGGCACCACCCAGGGGTAGCAGGCCACGTCGGCGATCGAGTAAGAGCCCGCGATGAAGGACCGGCCTTCGAGACGCCGGTCCAGAACCGCGTACAGGCGCTTTGTTTCGGCCGCGTAGCGATCGATAGCGTAGGGAATCTTCTCGGGAGCGTACTGAAGGAAATGATGATTCTGACCCAGCATGGGCCCCAACCCGGCGACCTGCCAGAAAACCCACTGAAGAGCATCGATTCGTTCGCGTGGCTCTATTGAGAGGAACCGACCGCTCTTCTCCGCCAGGTAAAGCAAGATAGCCCCGGACTCAAATACGCTGATCGGTTCTTGACCGGACGCTGGGCGGCGGTCGACGATCGCCGGGATGCGATTGTTTGGAGAGATGGCCAGGAAGCTCGGCTCGAACTGCTGTCCCGCGCTGATGTTGACCGGAAGCAGCTTGTACTCGAGTTGAGCCTCCTCGAGAAAGATCGTGATCTTGTGCCCGTTTGGAGTGGTCCAGTAATACAGGTCAATCACGACGAGGCCCTTATCTGTGCGTGTCTCATGAATATCATTCCAGTTCGGGCGTGACGTAGGTCAAACCACCTTCAGCCGGATGAGCCGCTTACCGG
>JAQGNU010000067.1 GCA_028291645.1 Nevskia sp. | reverse complement strand
GAATGGCGCGGCTGGCCGGTGACGAAGCGGCTGGAGCATGCGCTGGTCAAGGGCATCGACATGTATGTGGTCGATGATACCGAGGAATGTCGACAGGCTTTCGCGCGTCCGATCGAGGTCATCGAAGGGCCGTTGATGGACGGCATGAATGTCGTCGGCGATCTGTTCGGCGCCGGCAAGATGTTCCTGCCGCAGGTGGTGAAGTCGGCGCGCGTGATGAAAAAGGCGGTGGCCTATCTGATCCCATTCATCGAAGCCGAGAAGAAACCGGGCGACGTGCAGCAGGCCAAGGGCAAGATCCTGATGGCGACGGTCAAGGGCGACGTCCACGACATCGGCAAGAACATCGTCGGCGTCGTGCTCCAGTGCAACAACTACGACGTCGTCGATCTCGGCGTGATGGTGCCGGGGCAGAAAATTCTCGACGCCGCGCGCGAGCACAAGGCCGACATCATCGGCCTGTCGGGCCTGATCACGCCGAGCCTCGACGAGATGGTGAATCTGGCCAAGGAAATGCAGCGTCAGGGCTTCGAGATTCCGCTGTTGATCGGTGGTGCGACGACTTCGCGCGCGCATACCGCGGTGAAAATCGCGCCGGCCTACAAGGGCCCGGTGGTGTGGGTGAAGGATGCTTCGCGCTCGGTGCCGGTGGCATCCGCGCTGCTGGCCGCGGACCAGCGCGCCAAGCTGATGCTGGAAATCGACAAGGACTATGCCGCGATCCGCGAACGTCACGGCTCGAAGGATAGGCAGCAGAAATATCTGTCGATCGACAAGGCGCGTGCGAACGCGACGCCGATCGACTGGAACAGCTACCAGCCGTTCCGTCCGCGCATGCTGACGCAGCAGACCAAGGATGTCTGCGAAGGCCCGGCTTGCGATCACCAGCATCACGCCGGTCCGACGCAATACGTCAAAGCGCTGCGCGATTACCCGATCGCGGAACTGCGCGACTATATCGACTGGCAGCCGTTCTTCATCTCCTGGGAGTTGAAGGGCCGCTATCCCGATCTGCTGAACAATCCGGTCAGCGGCGACACCGCGCGCAAGCTGTTCGCCGATGCGCAGACTATGCTCGATCGCATCATCGACGAGAAATGGCTGACGGCCAGCGGCGTCTGCGGCTTGTTCCCGGCCAACGCGGTCGGTGACGACATCGAAGTCTATGCCGACGAAACGCGCCAGCAGAAGATCGCGACGCTGCACGCGCTGCGCCAGCAGAGCGAGCACCGCGACGGCGTGCCGCATCGCGCGTTGTCGGATTACGTCGCGCCGAAAACGAGCGGCCTACGCGACTACGTCGGCGCCTTCGCGGTCACTGCGGGCTTGGGTTCATCGGATCGCGTCAACGCCTTCAAGAAAGCCAACGACGACTACAGCGCGATCCTGCTGGAGTCGATCGCGGATCGTCTGGCGGAAGCTTTTGCCGAACGCCTGCATCAGCGCGTGCGCAAGGAATTCTGGGGCTACGCGCCGGACGAGAAGCTCGACAACTCTGCGCTGATCGACGAAAAGTACATTGCCGAAGGCCACGGCATCCGTCCCGCGCCCGGCTATCCCGCCTGCCCGGAACACACCGAAAAAGGCACGCTGTGGCAGTTGTTGGATGTCGACCACAACGCCGGCATCACGCTCACCGAGAGCTACGCGATGTGGCCCGGGGCTGCGGTGTCCGGCTGGTACTTCGCGCATCCGCAAGCGCAATACTTCGTCGTCGGTCGCATCCAGAAAGACCAGGTCGCCGACTACGCCAAGCGCAAAGGCTGGACGCTGAAAGAAGCCGAGAAGTGGCTGGCACCGAATCTGGCGTACGAACCGGAGGATTGACGCAATAGCACCGGCACCTGATATTCGCGGCAGCGCGGCGATGCCTGCGAACGGGGAGGTACCTGATGAATAAATTCGGCTTACTGCTGCTCCTGTGGGTGTGCGCGTCCGCGGCCGATGATGCGCTGCCCAGCGAGCCGGTGCCGCTGGAGGATTTCGCCCGCATCGACGGGTACAGTTCTGCCAGTCTTTCACCCGACGGCGCCTACGTCGCGTTGCTGGTGCCGATCGGCGAGCAGGTAGGACTGGCGGTGATCGATCTGGCCGCCAACAAAGTCATCAGTCGCATATCGGTCGGCGAGAATCGCAGCGTGCTCAACTTCGTATGGGCCGGATCGCGCCGTATGGTCGTTGCACTCGCCGACAACTTCAGCCCCGTCGAATATCCGGTATCGACAGGCGAATTGTTCGGGGTCGATGTCGACGGCAAGAACAGCGCTTACCTATTCGGCTTCCGCGGCGAAAGCCAGATCGGTACGCATATCGCGAAGGTGACCCCGACGAGGGGCTCCGCGCGTATCGTCCGTGCGCTGTTGGATGATCCGGATCGTGTGCTGATCTCGGTTCACTACTGGCAGCAGAGCGAGGATAGCGAATTCGGCACCACCTACCTGATGAATGTGCACAACGGTCTGCTCGACCACGAAATCAGTGCACCGATCAGCGGGCCGGCCTGGTTCGCGGCCGACCGCCAAGGTTTCGTGCGCTACGCCGTGGTCGAGCACAGCGCCGGCCACCTGCAGACGTTCGCGCGGACTCCAGCTGCGCTGGACTGGAAAGCGATCACGACCGGCGAAATGAGCGACACCGTCGCAGTCCCGATCGGTCTTTCGAAGGATGCTGGCACGGTCTATCTCAGTTCCGACGAGGGCGGCGATTTTCGTTGTCTGGTGAAGCAGAACCTGACGACTGGTGAACGCAGCCGACTGAGCTGCAAGGATGGCGTCGATCTCAATGCGACTCTGTTTTCGCTCGACGACGACCGTGTGCCCGTCGCCGCAGAGTATGAAGGTGAGCGACCGACCATCGAATGGCTCGACAGCGGCAGTCCATCCCGCAGCTTGCTGCAGGATCTGCAGAAAGCTTTTCCGGGCCAGTTGGCTTGGCCCGTGTCGCGAACACATGACGGCGGGAAGGCCTTGATAGAGGTGGACAGTGATCGCAACCCTGGCGATTACTACTTGCTCGACACGCGTACGCACAAGGCCGCCTATCTGATCTCGTGCTTCGACTGGATCGATCCGGACCGGATGGCGATGCGCACTCCGGTCGCGTTCGAAGCGCGTGATGGTCAGCTTCTGCACGGCGTATTGACGCTGCCAAAGAGTCTGCCCTCGAACCCAGCCCAGCAGGCGCTAGTCGTGATGCCGCACGGTGGACCGTTCGGCATCCGCGACACTTGGTACTGGGAGCGCGACGCGCAGGCTTTGGCGAGCCGCGGCTATGCGGTGCTACAGGTGAATTTCCGCGGGTCTGGCGGTTTCGGTAAGCGCTTCGAGCTTGCTGGTCGGCAGGGCTGGAATCACGTATTGATTGACGACATCACTGACGGCACGCGCTGGGCGATCAAGCAGGGATACGCGGACCCGAAGTGGATCTGCATCTATGGTGCGAGCTACGGCGGTTACGCTGCACTGATGAGTGCGGTGCGCGAACCAGATCTCTACCGTTGCACGATTGGCTACGCGGGCGTTTACGATCTGGGGCGCTGGAAGCGCGATAGTGATGTCGGAGAAAGCGAGTTCGGCAGGAACTACATCAGCGATTTCGTCGGCGCCGACGCGGAGGCTTTGGCCAAGGCCTCACCAATCAACTATCTCGAGCAGCTCAAGGCGGCGGTGATGATCATCCACGGTGAGGAAGACGAACGCGCACCATACAGCCAGGCCAAATTGCTGCGCGCCGCGCTGGATAAGCGCAAATATCCTTACGTATGGCTGGTTCGCCCGGGTGAGGCTCACGGCTTCATTCTTCCGAAGAACCGGCTCGCGCTCTACGAGCAGGTGATCGCCTTTCTCGACAAAAATATCGGAACTCAGGCGCAGGATGCATCCACGTCTGCGCCTGCGATCGATGCCATTTCTGCGCCGAAGTAGGCGTCTCACTTTGGAATGCTCCCAGTCGCGTTGGTGCTCTAACGGCCATAGCGATTATTCTCGTTGCTCGCCCCCGCTCGCTTTGCTGCTGTGCCTGATGTTCAGTTGTGAGGTCTTGGCGTCCGAACCGTCATTGGCCAAGAGCCTCGTACCATTGCAGGACTTCGCGCGCATCGACAGCTACAACTCCGCAACCCTGTCGCCGGACGGTAAATTCCTCGCGCTGCACGTACCGGTTGATGGTGCGATGGGGCTTGCCGTGATCGACCTCGCATCGCAAAAAATCCTGAGCAAGATATCGGCGGGCCACGGTCGTAGCATTCTCGACTATGTTTGGGCCGGTCCCAGCCGCCTGGTAGCAGGCCTGGCGGACAGTGACGGATCTGTCGACTATCCGCTACCGACCGGCGAGCTCATCGGAATCGATGCTGACGGAAAAAATCCAACTTATCTGTTCGGGCCGAGAGGCTCGGCCCAGATTGGCTGGCACCTGAGTGAGGCCAAGGACACTCGCGGAGTTGCGACCATTATTCGCAGCCTGCCAAACGACCCGGAACATATTCGTATCGCCGTGCGAATGTGGGGTGACAGCGAACTCCATATCGTCTACCGCTTGAACGTTCTGGACGGGGTGCTTGATCAAGGCCTCAGCGCGCCGACGCGCGGGCCCACTCAATTCGTCGCCGATCGCGATGGCTTCGTGCGATTCGCGGTCGTCGATCGTGGCGTTGGACATGTCTCCAGCTATCGACGTTCGCCCGATAAGCCCGATTGGGTGCCGTTGATCGATAGCAATCAACCCGACGCCCAGATTATCCCGATTGCATTGTCCAGCGATGCTCGGAGCATCTATCTCAGTGATGACGAGTTGGGCGACGGGAGTTGTCTGGAGAAGCAGGATTTACAGTCCGGCGAGCGAACCAAGCTGAGTTGCGAACCGGGGGCTGATCTGGAGCGCACTCTGTTTGAGTTTGATGACGAGGGCAGTCCGGTTGCCGCGACTTTTGAGCTCGGCAAGCCCAAGATCGATTGGCTGTCATCGACCAATCCGACGCGAACGATGCTGGAGGATTTGCAAAAAGCCTTCCCCGATCAGCTCGCCCTGCCGGTATCGACGGCGCGTCATGGCGATCTGGTGCTGATCGAAGTCGTCAGCGATCGCAATCCCGGCGATTACTATCTTCTCGATGCAAAGACGCATAAAGCCTCGTATCTGACTTCGCGGTACGACTGGATCGATCCCGCCCTGATGCCCGAGCGGGTACCGATTGAATTCAATGCGCGCGATGGACAGCGCCTGCACGGATTCCTGACGATGCCGCGGGGCCGCGCTGCCCGCAAGCAGGCGCTGGTGGTGATGCCGCACGGCGGACCATTCGATGTGCGCGATTCCTGGCTCTGGAACGCGAACTCAGCCGCGCTGGCCAGTCGTGGCTATTCCGTCCTGCAGGTCAACTTCCGTGGATCTGGCGGCTTCGGCCGTAAATTCCTGATGGCGGGCAGGCGCGGCTGGGACCATACAATGATCGACGACATCACCGACGGAACGCGCTGGGCGATCGCGCAGGATTACGCCGACGCGCGTCGCGTCTGCATCTTCGGAACGAGCTATGGTGGCTATGCGGCCTTGATGAGCGCGGTTCGCGAACCGGATTTGTATCGGTGCACGATCGGCTTCGCTGGCGTCTACGACTTGCCACGCTGGAGAAACGACAGTGACGTCGGAGGCCAGCAATCGGGCCTCAATTACATCAGTCAGTTCATTGGTGCCGACACGAAGTCATTGCGCAAGGCTTCTCCGATCACTTACATCGACCAGCTGAAAGCGGCGGTGATGATCATCCATGGCGAGCAGGATGAGCGCGTCCCTTTCAATCAGGCCGAGTATCTGCGCGACGCCCTCGACGAGCGCAGCTATCCCTACACCTGGTTGACGCGTCAGGGCGAAGGTCATGGATTCATGCTGCCGAAGAATCGCCTAGCCGTTTACGAACAGATGATCCAGTTCCTCGACCACAACATCGGGACCGCAAGCCAGACCGAGCCCTCTTTGGCATCGGGTGTTGCAGGTTCTATGGCACCGGGTTCTGCAGACGGGCGAGCGTCGCACTGACTCCGTCGTGCCGCGCCAACCGCTAGAGTCCATCTTTCGGCGGATCAATCCGCCTCTGCGATGGACTATATGGAAAGGCGCTTAGTGATGATGCCCACCCGCCCCATGCACATGCCCGTGCGCGATTTCTTCTTCGGTTGCGGCGCGCACTTCGGTGACGTTGACCTTGAAATGCAAGGTCTCACCCGCCAGCGCGTGATTGGCATCGACGGTGACGACGTCGCCGGCAACGTGGGTGATCGTCACCACCTGCGGACCGTTCGGACCGTTCGCCTGCAGGCGCATGCCGACGCTGGGATTGGGAATGCCTTTCAGATTGCGCCGCGGCACGCGCTCGATCAGCTTGCTGTCGCGTTCGCCGTAGGCTTCGGCCGGCGCTATGGTGACTTCGAAGGCGTCGCCGGCCTGCTTGCCGACCATCGCCTTCTCCAGGCCCGGAATGATGCCGCCGCCGCCATGGATGTAGACCAGCGGTTCATTGCCCTCGGAGGAATCCAGCACTTCTCCGGCACTGTTGGTCAAGGTGTAATGGAAGCTGGCGACGGCCTTATCTGCGATTTGCATGGGAAGTCTCAACGGTGTGAATGAGAAAAAATCCGCGCGTATCGTAGCGGAAACTACGATGGTGCCGACTGCCGGCTGCTCCCGGTGAGCACGCTGGTCATCAAAGTCAGTCCGAATGCCTCGCGCGATGCGCTGCTCGGCTGGCTCGACGATGCGCTCAAAATCAGCGTCACGGCGACGCCCGAGCGCGGCAAGGCGAATGCCGCAGTGGAAGCACTGCTGGCCCGCGTGCTCGGTCTGGCGCAGCGCGACGTGCGCGTCATCGCCGGTCATACGCAATCCCGCAAGCGGATCGAAATCGTCGGGCTCGAGGCGGCCGAAGTGCGGCACCGGCTCGATGCTGCCGGACCGCAAAAGCTCAGCTCTGTTTGATTCGCGCGGCTGCCGGAGTATCCTTTGCGGCCCTTTGTTGGAACCCACATGAGCGCGCGCACCGCCAACGTCCGTCGCGATACCCGCGAAACCCAGATCGTCGTCGAACTCAATCTCGACGGCAGCGGCGTTTCCCGTTTCGCCACCGGCATTCCGTTTCTCGAACATATGCTCGAGCAGGTTGCGCGGCACGGTCTGGTCGATCTGTTCATCGAAGCCAAGGGCG
>JAQGNU010000058.1 GCA_028291645.1 Nevskia sp. | reverse complement strand
GGGGGGACATGTCACGGCACGATCGGCTACAGAGAGCCGAACAGCGTAACCAACGGAGGAGACCAATGAGCTCGACGAAGGAACCGGATCGCGCGATCCTGGTGGAGATGTACCGCAAGATGACTTTGATCAAGCAGAACGACGAGAAGTCGCGGGCGATCATCCTCACCGGCAAGATCCCGATGGTGTACTACTCGCCGCGCGGTCAGGAATGCATTCCGGCCGCAGTATCGGTAAATCTGACCACCGAGGACAACATCTGCACGATCTATCGCGGGACCCACGACATGCTCGCCAAAGGCGTGCCGTTGAAAGATTTGTGGGCTGAACTCGCTGGCCGCGCGACCGGCACCTGCAAGGGCAAGGGCGGGCCCATGCACATCACCCATCCCGCCTCCGGCGTGCTGGTGACCACCGGCATCGTCGGCTCCAGCCTGCCGATCGCCAACGGCGTCGCGCTGGCTTCACAGATCCGCGGCGACGGCCGTGTGGCGGTGGCTTACTTCGGCGACGGCGCTTCGAATATCGGCGCGTTCCACGAGGCCCTGAACATGGCCGCGATATGGAAGCTGCCGGTGATTTTCGTCTGCCAGAACAACCTATACGGCGAGCATACCAAGTACGAGAAGACGACAGCCGCCAAGCAGATCGCCGACCGCGCAGCGAGCTACCAGATGCCAGGCGTGCGCGTCGACGGCAACGATCCGGTGGCGATGTATCACGCCGCCAAGACGGCGATCGACCGCGCACGTGCCGGCGAAGGTCCGACACTGATCGAAGCAATGACCTATCGCTTCTACGGCCATGTGTTCGGCGATGCCGACAAGTACATGGACGCCGATGAAAAGAAAGCCGCGATGGCCGCGGACCCGGTGCCACGCTACCGCCAGTGGCTGATCGACAACGGCCACGCCAGCGCCGATGAACTGACGGCGATGGAAGCACAGATCGACGCCGAACTGACCGAAGCGATCGAAGCTGCGATCGCCGCACCTTGGCCGGAGGTTTCCGAACTGCGCAAGGACGTCTTCGCCCAGGAAATCGCGGCCTGATCCGGCCACACCCGACACAGCGCTCGCCGCATCGAACGCCGATGCCGCCGGGCCCAGGAGAGAACATGGCAACCGAAACTAAAGTCAAGAAGATCGGCATGATCCAGGCGCTGAACATGGCGCTGCACGAAGCGATGTCGACCGATGAGAATGTAATCGTGTTCGGCGAGGACGTTGCCGACCCCGAGGAGGGCGGTATCGTCGGCGTCACCAAGGGATTGTCGACCAAGTTCGGCGAACTGCGCTGCCGCTCCACGCCGATCTCGGAACAGGCGATCGTCGGCGCGGCGATCGGCGCGGCCATCATGGGCATGAAGCCGGTCGCCGAAATCATGCTGATGAATTTCACCACGGTGGCGATGGATATGATCGTCAATCACGCCGCCAAGCTGCGCTTCATGTCCGGCGGGCAGACTCACGTACCGCTGGTGATCCGCACCGCCACCGGTGCCGGGCTGTCGGTCGGCGGCCAGCATGCGGACTACTACGAGGCCTGGTTCGCGCACACGCCGGGCATCAAGGTGGTGATGGCTTCGACGCCGGCCGAGGCCTATGGCCTGCTGCTGTCCGCCATCGACGATCCCGATCCGGTCATCTTCGTCGAGAATACGCTGCTGTATTTCACGCAAGGCGAGCCGCCGGAAGCCGGCAAGCGCATTCCGCTGGGCGTCGCCAACGTCGTGCGAGCCGGCACCGACGCCACGCTGGTCTGCTACGGCTCGCATGTCGCGCCGTCGCTGGCAGCGGCACAGAAGCTCGAAGCCGAGGGCATCTCGGTTGAGGTGATCGACTTGCGCACGATCGCGCCCTGGGACAAGAAGACCGTGCTCGCGTCCGTCGCCAAGACCGGCCGCGCCGTCGTGACGCACGAGGCGGTCAAGCCCTTTGGCGTGGGCGCCGAGATTTCCTCGGTCATTCACGAAGAGCTGTTCGACCAGCTGCAGGCGCCGGTACAGCGCGTCGGCGCGCCGTATTGCCCGGTGCCCTATTCGAAGCCACTGGAAGTCGCATTCATGCAGGGCGCCGATGCAATCGAAGCGGCGATACGCAGGACGCTGCAGTCGCGCGTCGCCGCCTGACACTCCTCCCGACCAAGCAAGAAGACACATGACTACGCAAGTTCTGTTGCCCAAACTGGGCTTTTCGATGAACGAGGGCACCGTGGCCGAGTGGCTCGCCGAAGACGGTGCCACGGTCGCCCAGGGCCAGCCGCTCTATAGCCTCGAAAGCGAAAAATCGGTACAGGAAATCGAAGCCCCCGCTTCCGGCAAGCTCAAGATCATCGCCGCTGCCGGTGAGATCTACGAAGTTGGCACCGTGCTCGGCGAAATCGCATGACAGCACCGGTCAAGCCTGCTCCGGCGATCTCCGCGCCGACGGTGGCGGAAGCGCTGGCAGCGCTACCGCCGCTGCCCGCAGTGGACTTTGCACAGTTCGGCGAAGTGGAGACTAAGCCGCTGACGCGCATCAAGCGTTTCACGGCCGCCTTCATGAGCCGCAACTGGATCACGATCCCACACGTCACGCATCACGACGAAGCCGACGTTACTGCACTCGATGCATTGCGCAAGCAGCAGGCTACGGCGCAGCCGGAAGGCAAGGTCACCGTGCTGCCGTTTCTGATCAAGGCCATCGTCAAGGGCCTGCAGCGGTTTCCGCAATTCAATGCTTCGCTCGATGCCAGCGGTGCGAACCTGGTATTCAAGAAGTATTTCCACATCGGCATCGCGGTGGATACGCCGCGCGGCCTGCTGGTACCGGTGATCCGCGACTGCGACCAGAAAAGCATCGCCGAGCTTTCCGCCGAGCTCGCTGCAATCTCACGCAAAGCGCGCGAGAAAGGCCTGTCGATGGACGAGATGTCCGGCGGCTGCTTTTCGATCAGTTCGCTCGGCGGCATCGGCGGGACCGCTTTCACGCCGATCATCAATGCACCGGAGGTCGCCATCCTCGGCGTCTGCCGTTCCTACCTGAAGCCGGTCCCCGGCGGCGCCGATTCACAGCATATTGACTGGCTCACGATGCTGCCGCTGTCGCTCAGCTACGATCACCGCGTGATCGATGGCGCGGAAGCCGCGCGATTCACCGCAATGCTCGCCGCAAGTCTAGCGACGCCAGAGTCGCTGTTGCAGTAATGGAGCGTGGACGACGACGCCATGCTTGATCGTCGTCTGTCTGCCTGCGCTAGCTCTCAGCCACCATTGGGTATGCGCCAACCATTCAAAACCAGCTGCAAAACCTGGTTCGCCCGTTCCTTGAGCACCGGAGCCGATGCGGTCGGTTCCGCGAGCACGAAGTTCAGGCCGCCCATCGCCAGAGTCACCAGGTCGAGCGCCGCGCTCGCTGGATTTTTTACGCGCAGCCGTTTCTGCTTGGCGGCGTGTCGCAGGTACGTAGCGACCGGCTCGAAGAGGTGGTTGGCCTCGGCGAACATGGCCGCTGCCACATCGGGAAAGCGCTGGGACTCGGCAATCAGCAAACGCGCCAGTCCCCTTAGGGAGGCATCCGCAGCCAGAGACTGCACTTGGCTGATGATGCTCAGTAGTACCGTCTCCACTGGCTGTTCGGTGTGAATTGAGGTATCGAGTTGACGGCGCACCGTCTCCAGACCATGCAGCGCCGCCGCCCGGAACAATTCGTTCTTGGTGCGGTACTGCAGATACACCGTGTTTTTGCTCACCTTCGCGCGTCGCGCGATGCCGTCCATACTGCTGCCGGCATAGCCCTCGTCCCGAAACACTTCCAGCGCGATTTCCAGAAAGTCTGCACGGAAGCGAACCGCGTCGGCATGCGAAGGCCGGCCGCGCGGACGACGTTTGGGAGCAGAGCGGCGCGCTGCCGCGATTGCGGTCTGCGAATGATGTTGGGACGACATCAACGCATTTTAGCGCGCATCTTGTCTACGACGCTATAGGACGTTATAGTCCTTTTAATAGGACGATAGTGTACTTATAGAACGTGCAAGGAGAACGAGGATGAAAACGGCCGTTTCCGCCGTGTTGGCTCGCAGAGTGCCGGGTTCGCAGCTGCTCGAATCCTGGCAATGGACCTTCGGCCAAATCGGCAAAGGCATATGGTTGGCACTGAACGCGCCCAAGGCGCTGGTGCCGCGGCCCGCGCATGTGGCGGCGGAACGCGTGGTGGACTTCGACTTCGCCAGCATCGAGGGAGCCGAGGCCGACGTGCATGCCGCCTGGCGGCGCCTGCATGAAGGGCCCGATCTGTTCTGGACGCCGCGCAAAGGCGGGCACTGGGTGGTGACCCGCGCTGCGTTGATCGAATCCATACTGCTCGACCCTGCGACATTCTCCAACGAAGAAACGGTTCTGCCGCGCGGCTCCAAGCCACTTCGTCTGTTGCCGCTGGAGGCCAATCCCCCGGAACACCAGCATTACCGCGGGCTGGTCGCGGGCTGGTTCACACCGAAAGCGGTGTCGAAGATGAGGCCCGGCGTGCAGGCACTGACGATTGAGCTGATCGAAAAAATGCTGCCGAATGGCGGCTGCGAGTTTGTCTCAGAATGCGCCAAGCGGCTGCCGATCGCGATCTTTCTCAAGCTGGTGAATCTGCCCGCCGAAGACCGCGAGAAGCTATTGCACTGGACTGAAACAGCCGTACGCTCGAAAAGCGCGTTGCAGATTCTGGGCGCCTTCCTGCGCACCAATAACTACATCGAGGGTTGGATCCGGCGCCGTCGCGCCGAGCCCGGCGATGATCTCTTCAGCGCCATCGTCAACGGCCGTATCCAGGGACGTCCTCTGACCCATGCCGAGATCCAGGGCATGCTGACGGTGATCTTGTTTGGCGGTCTTGACACGGTGGCAGCAATGCTCGCATTCATGACCAAGTTCCTGGCCGAAAACCCAGGCCATCGGCAACAGCTGATCGATCATCCCGAGCTGATTCCCAACGCAATCGACGAGCTGATGCGCCGCTACGGCATCGTCAACCTCTCGCGCATCGTGGCGCGCGACTGCATTCTGGACGGCGTGCGGCTCAAGCAAGGCGACATGATCCATATTCCGAACGGGTTGTTCGGCGTGGACGAGCGCCACATCAGTGACCCGCTGAAAGTCGATTTCACCGTGCCCTTCAACCCTAACCATCACGCATCCTTCGGCATGGGCATTCACCGCTGCGTCGGCGCGCTGCTGGCGCGCATGGAACTGGCTGTGTTCCTCGAAGAATGGCTCAAGCGCATTCCGGACTTCAGCATCGCGCCGGGCGAACGCCCGCGTACCGCCAGCGGCCAGGTCAACGGCGTCGTCTATCTGCCGCTGGTATGGAAGCAGGAGAAGATCTGTGCGCGCGAATGAAACCTTCATTCAAGGCGGTGACTCTGCTCGGAGCCTGTGCCGACCCACGGAGATTTTTTCGTTTTATGATGAGCGGCATTATTGGAGGAGATCAACGCCATGACTGAAGCCTGCCCATTCGAGTTCAATTTCGATCCCACCACTTTCAAGGTCGGTGACACCATCAGCTACCGCGTTCCGAAGCTGGGCGACTTCCCGTTCGTGGGAACGATCGTCGCAGTCAACGCGGACCACATCGACATTGTCGACGCCAGCGAGCCGGGCAATCCCCTGCGCGCTACGCGCACCAGCCGGCCGATCGTCAGCGACGCAGCAGCACTCGGCTGAATCGAACTTAGCCTCATCTCTGCAGCGGCTTCTTCAGGTGATGCCTGCGGAGCGCGCCTAGCGTTCAGAGGCAACAGCGGCAGCAGGCATTGCTGCGCGCGGCTGCGAGTACGAATGCGGTAAGCGCTGGGCGTCTCGACGCAGTCGCGGCGGAAAGCGACGGAGAAACTCGCGGCGTGGCAGAACCCCAGCTGTAGCGCAATCGCCTTGAGCGGCTGGTTTGTCTGTGAGAGCAACCCGCGCGGCAAGCACGGTCAGATCGAATACCACCTGGAACGCGACTTCTACATCAAGCCGGCCGAAATACGCGAGCACTTCGCGTTCTACTTCGAGCGCTTCCCGGTGTCCGTCGAGGTCGAGTGAATTCGGCCGCGATCGTAGCCCCGACGATGTTCGGCGGCGGCTTCCAGCTGGCCTATGTCACCACCGATCTAAGCCAGGCGATCGAGCGTTCGGGCTCGACTACGGCATCAATCGCCTCCTGCGCCTGCCGGTGTCGACACTGAACCTCTCGACATCGCGCGGCCCGGAAGCCGCCGAGATCGAGTTCGCGCTGGCGCAGATCGGCGAGCGCCAGATCGAGCTGATCCAGCCGCATGGCGGCAGCTGCAGATCTATTCAGAGGTCTGCCGGCGAGCGGCTTCGCGCTGCGTTTCCATCATCTGGGCTGCCAGCCGCGCGGCCAGCGCAGCATCTGGGATGATTTCCGCGCAGCGCTCGACTGCAGCGTCATCCGATCGCGATGGAAAACGGCCTCGGCGCCTCGGCCTATTTGTACACCGACGAGCGCGACCGCCTCGGACACTATCTCGAATACATGTGGCTCGACGCCGATGCCAGTGCGCTGTTCGACGACGTGCCGCAGAACCTGCCCTGAATAAAAGCGGCATGCGACTCGCGGGACGCCTGCCCGGCACACTCAGATACAGGGCTCTGCATGTCGACGGCCGGATGCCAGCTTCACACGTCTGGAATCAAGCCCGGCGGTACGTTGTAAGTAGCTGCGTTCCTCCACCGCATCGGCGGTGAACACCCGATCCAACTCGTCGAGTTGGCCGCGATCGAGGGCATAGGCGTAAGCCACCACTACATCCTGTATCTCCATGCGGTCCGACAGTTCCTGCAGGCTCATCGTCATCGCTCTGTCCTCCACCGTTTCCGTTCTGCGCTACGTCGCGGTCTTGCGCGACTGCTCCAGATAGAACCGCGCGGCACGGCGCACCGCTTCCAGCACCGGCCGCGGATGCCAGCCCAGTTCGCGCTGCGCCTTGCCGTGGTCCATCGCGGTCATCACCTGCATCAGCCGCACTGCCTGCACGGTCAACAGGATGTCGCGGTGCAAGACCTTGGCCATGACGCTGCCGATGGCGCCGATGCCGTACAGCGCCGGCAGCGGCACCGCGAAGCGCGCGCGCCGCGCGCCCGCTTCGTCCGCCGCCGTCTCCAAGATCTCGCGCGTGTCGGCGAAGCATTCCGAGACGATATAGCGCTCGCCGATGCGCCCCTTGTCGGCGGCCAGGATCAGCGCCTGCGCCGCGTCCTCGATGCCGACGGCTTCCGCGCGAATGCCGCTGACATAGACCGGCAGCTTGCCCAGCGCCGCCGCGGCGACGAAACCGCCGTGCGGCGTCGGCGCCCAGTCGCCCGGGCCGTAGGTGTTCGCAACACACATCGCCACCGCGGGCAGGACCTGCTCACGGCTGTACCGCAGCACCAGATTCTCTGCGTCGACGCGCGAGCGGATATACGCGCCGCCCAGCTCGGACCAGTTAAACGGATCCTCCTCGGTCGCCTGCGCGCCCGGCCGGCGCGCGATCGTGCCGATGGTGCTGGTAAAGACGAAGCGCTTCAGATTGGCGCTCAGCGCCGCGTCGAGCGCGTGCCGCAAACCTTCGACATTGGTGCGGAACAGCGGTGCAGGGTCGCGCAGCCAGGCACGCGTATCAACCACGCAGTAAAACACCACCTCGCAGCCCTGCATCGCCTCGCGCAGCGCCGCGTCATCGAAGACATCGCCGTAGCGGCACTCGACCGCGAGATCGTCGATGCCGCGCGTGTCGCTGGTCTTGCGGATCAATACCCGTACGTCGTGGCCCGCCTGTACCAGCTGTCGGGTGACATGCGAGCCCAGGAATCCACTAGCGCCGATGACCAGCTGCTTGCTCTTCTTCATGCTCTCTCCTCCCATCGCACTTCGACTGAAGCCGTCTGTGTATTGCAGCCGGACGCGCCATCGAAAACTGACAATGCCACGTTGCGCTGTTCCAGGAGATGATAGATAGTCAGTTATAAAAATACCATGCGGATGCTGGGCCATTCTTACCATCTGGTCATGGCGTCCCGAATACCTGATCCGCAGTCACTGCGGACATTGCGAGGAGGCATCGATGGATCTGGGTATCGTAGGCAAAGTCGCTCTCGTCGTTGGCGGCAGCAAGGGCATCGGCCGCGCCGCCGCGCTCGAACTGGCGCAGAACGGCTGCAAGCTGGTGATCGCGGCGCGCACGCAGGCCAACATCGACGCAGTGGTCGAGACGATTCGCGCGCAGGGCGGCCAGGCCGTCGGCGTGTCGGCCGATCTATATCAGCTCGACAACTACGCCAAGGTGCTGCGCGCCGCCGAGCAGGCCTTCGGTCCGCCCGACATCGCGATCCAGAGCATCGACGGGCCCAAGTCCGGCTCGTTCCACGATCTTACCGAGGACGATTTCGCCGAGGCCTTCAAGCTTAGCGTGCTGACGTTTTCGCGCTTCGTGCGCACTGTGATCCCGCACATGAAGCAGCAGAAATGGGGCCGCATCGTGCTGATCGGCTCGGGTGCGGTGAAGCAGCCGGTGCGCTCGACGCTGAACTTCAGCTATGCGCTGACCAATACCGTGCGCATCGCCGCGGTGGGCCTGCAGAAGACGCTGGCGTCGGAACTGGCGCCGTATGGCGTCACCATCAACACTGTCGCCACCGGCGTGATCGACACCGAGCAGCGCGCCGCCTTCTTCAAGGATCGCGCGGCGGACCTCGGCATGAGCGAACAGGACTGGAGCAATGCCTTCCTCAGCGTGATTCCGATGGGCCGCTACGGCAAGCCCGAAGAGGAAGCCAGCCTCGCGGTCTATCTGTGCTCGCAGCGCGCAGGCTATACCACCGGCGAAACGATTCTCTGCGACGGCGGCTTCGTGCAGAGCATGTTCTAGGTCCTCCGATGAATCTTGTGAATCTCGTCATCATCAACGACGGCTTGAAGACGTCGTTCCTGCTCAGCAACCCGATCCACGCGAACGGGCTGCAGTTGGTCTGGTAACGAGGCGCCCATGGAAGCCACATCGGCAGCGCCGAACTATCTCGCCGGCCAAGGCGCGCTCGGCGTCGAGATCGGCAGCGTCGCGATCGCGCTGATGCTGCTGATCGGCTACGCGATGCAGACGCGGCAGCGCGGCGCGCTGAGCATTCCGGCGCTGTGTGCGATCGGCGGGCTCAGCATCTTCTGGCAGGAGTTCTACGCCGACTGGGGCGCGTATCTGCTGTGGAGCCCGAGCTTCCATATGATGCCGTGGAAGTCGACGCTGTTGACCACGCCCGACAAGCCCTGGTTCGTGATCTTCTCTTACCCGGTATTCATGTGGTCGGCGTTCGCAGCGATGCTCGCGGTCACGCGCGCTGCGATCCGCCGCTTCCCGAACGTGTCGCCGCTGCTGGTCTGCCTGCTGAGCGCGGGACCGGCGCTGTTCGCGATCAACCTCGCGTTCGAAGCGGTGTCCGTCGCCTACGCCGGCCAATGGTCCTACGTCGACGTCATCGGACCGGCGCTGACCACGGCCGCGGGCCAGCAGCCGATTCTCTATCCGGGCATTCCGTTCGGGCTGTTCGGCGGCGTCGCCTGCTATCTGATCCTGCGCCAGGACGCGCAGGGACGGCCGACGTTCGAACGCCTGCTGCTACGACCCGATCGCTTACCGCCCGGCTTCGGCCGCGAGACGCTGCGTGCGCTGAGTTGGGTGTTGGTCTGGAATCTTTGCTACTGGCTGCTGCTGTGCACGCCGGTGATCGCGATCCGTGAAATCTTCGGCGTGCCGAGCACACTGGTCCCATAAGCCTTACAGGAGCACGCCATGCTGAGCGACAACAAAATTCTGATCACCGGTGCCGCCGGCAGCGTCGCCTCGCCGATCGCGGAGTACCTGTCGCGCGACAACGAAGTCTGGGGCGTCGCGCGCTTCACCAATCCCGCCGACCGCACGCGGCTGGAAGCACTCGGCGTCAAAACCTTCAGCGCCGACATCGCCGGCGGCGATCTGAGCGGGCTGCCACAGGACTTCACGCATCTGCTGCATTTCGCGTTCGCGCGGGTACCGCCCGGAACGCAGCAGTTCGAGACCGCGTTCCGCGTCAACGGCGAAGGCACTGGCTTCATCCTGCAGCACTGCCGCAAGGCCCGGGCCGCGCTGGTGGTGTCGTCGGCGGCGATCTACTCGCCCAACGATGATCCGTTCCACGCCTGCACCGAAACCGATCTGCTGGGCCGCGCGTTCGCGCCGTGGTCGCCGAGCAGCCCGGTATCGAAGATCGCCGAAGAAGCCGTGGCGCGCTTCTGCGCGCGCGCGTTCCAGCTGCCGACGACGATCGTGCGACTGAACACTGTCTATGGCCGCGCCGCCCATCTGCCTTCGCTGCATATCCGCGCGATGCAAGCCGGCCAGAACGTGCCGCTGCCGCACGACCCCAATCCGCACAGCCCGATTCATGTCGACGACCTGTGCGCGCAGATCGAGGCCCTGCTCGGCTCTGCGGGCGTACCGGCGTTGGTGACCAATTGGGGCGGCGACGAGGTGGTGACGGCGCAGCAGTGGTGCACAGCGGCCGCGAAAATGCTCGGCCTCGAAGCCAAGCTGGTGGTGCAGCAAGTCGCCGGCGCGCCGTACGGCAACGTCGCCGACGTGACGCGGCGGCGTTCCATCACCGGTGCCTGCCAGGTGCCGTTCGCGGAGGGCTTGAGCCGGATCGTGCAGGCCTATCATCTGCCCGTCGCGAACGACACCTGAGCCTGTCGCGATGACGACGATCGACCGCGGAACACTGCTCGATCAGGCGCGGGCGCGCACCGGGTTGTGCGACTTCGGTGAAGCCACTTTCGTCGAGCCGCTGGAACGCCTAGTCGACTCGATCAACCGCGAGAGCCGGCTGTCCAAAGTCGGCCGCTTCGCGGTGCCGGAAATGCTGATCGCCGCGCTGGTCAACCGGCTCGAAATCGAACACTGGTACACGCGCCATCCGGAAATCGAGGAGCAGCAGATCGTCGCACCGCTGTTCGGCATCGGCCTGCCGCGCACCGGCAGCACCGCGCTCGGCTACATGCTGTCGCTGGACCGCAATACGCGCGTGCTGCGCGAATGGGAATCCGGCCGCCCCTGCCCGCCGCCGGAAACCATGACCGAGCATACCGATCCGCGCATCGCCGCGGCGCAGGCTGCGGCCGATGGCTTCGAGGCTCTGGTGCCGAAGTTGCGCGACATGCTGCCGCGCGGCATCGAAGGACCGCAGGAGTGCTACACGCTGCTGCAGCTGTCGTTCTCCACCTCCGCGCTGGAAGCCTTCATGCACGTGCCCTCGTATGTGCAATGGGTGCTGTCGCCGGACTTCGACATGGAGCCGGCCTACCGCTATCACCGCCGCGTGCTGAAGCTGCTGCAATGGCGTTGCCCGCCGCGGCGCTGGTTCGTGCGAACACCGGCACACATGTTCGCGCTCGACGCGCTGAACCGGGTCTATCCGGACGCGCAATTCGTGATGACGCACCGCGATCCAGTGAAAGCCCTGCCCTCGCTGTGCTCGCTGATGCACCAGATCCGCAGCGCCTTCGTTACCGACCCGCAACCCGAAGCCTTCGGGCGTGCTCAGGCCGCGCAATGGGCCCTGGCACTGGAACGTACCTTCGAGTTTCGAGCGCGGATCGGCGAGGCGCGCTTCTTCGACGTTTCGCATCGCCGGCAGATGGGCGATCCGGTGGTACAGATCCGCGCACTGTACGACAGGCTTGGATGGTACTTCGATCCCGCGCTCGACGACCGCATCCGCAGCTGGCAGGACATGAATCCCAAGGGCGCGCATCCCGTTGATTCGGCTTTCTTCGGGCTCGATGCGGCGACGCTAACGCAGCAGTACGATTTCTACGTCCTTCGCAGCACCGGGCTGCTCTAAAAATTATAGCAGGCAGCGATGGCGCTGAACGAGGCCCCGTTCCATAGGCCCTTATGGAAGTTTAGGGTTCGCCGCATTCAACTCCGTTTTACCCGTCGCCTCGTTTCAATGTCGCATTGCTACAGTTCTATGGTCAGGACTTGCTCTTCAGCGCCTGGTTGCGTTCCACCTCGGTCGTAATGAATTTCGCCCAGTTGGCTGCAGCCTCGGCATTTGACGACGAACCGGGAATGCCGCGGAAGACTTCGCGGGCCTGTATGAGCTTGCCATCGTTATAGAGCGCAGTACCGAGTTGCATGTGCAGGCTGTCTGTATTGCTGACGTTCTTGCCTTTCAGCGCCGCATCGAAGGCCTGAGCGGCCTTGGACCAATCCCCGAGTTGCGTATAGGCCTGTCCGAGATAGTTGTAGTGTTTGGATTCGCCGCTCATTTGCGAAAGCCGCACCAGCACCGGAACCGATTGCTCGGTGTCCTTCGCGAGACTCAGTGCCTGCGCCAGCAACTGCAGATTTTCCGCATTGACCTCAAGAACCTTGTCGCGCATCTTGGTCAACAGTAGGTCTACTGCACGTTGGGGTGCTTCTTGAGCAAGATAGAGCCGGGCCAGGTTGAGTACATCCGACGGCTGGGTCACGTAGCCCCCCAGGTAGGCCACATGCATGACCTCCAACTGCTTCTTCTGGTCGCCGGCCAGCCCATACAAGCCGGATAGCTGCAGGAAGTAAGTATCCTTGGGATAGTTGGTGACCAGCACTTCCATGACCTTGGTCGCCTTGGGATAATCCTTGAGCTCGTAGAACACTGCACGCAGCAGGCCGAGCCAGTTCTCCTTGAGCGGTTGATTGCGCTGCTTGGCAATCGTCAGCGCCTTCAGAATGGGCGCTTTCGCTTCAGCGTATTTCTGCTGCTGGTAATAAGCCTGCGCGTAGAGGATATAAGCATCCGGCTGTACGTCCTGCACCACCGCAAACCACTTGTCGAGCACCCTGATCGCTTTCGGGTAGTCTTCCATCAGGAAGAAGGTCTGCGCTAACGAGAACAACGCACCGTCGCGCATGCCGTCGGGCAGATTGTTCTGCTTCAGAACTTGCGCATAGGCATCGATCGCCCGCTTGTTGTCATCCTCACTGCGAAAGATCGCGGCATACAGATTCCACAGCGTGGCTTTCTCGTAATCATTCAGCTTGTCGAGCTTGACCTTGAGCGGATCCAGTGCGGCCTCTGCACCTTTGTAGTCTTTTGCCTCAAACGCCTTCTGCGCCATCTCCATCTGCTTGTAGGTGGCCTGACTCAAGGTCTGCGTAACCTTGGTCTGAGGCTTGGCTGGCTTGCCGTTCTTGGGACTATCGCCGACGGCGCTCGCGGCGAGCGTCAGTCCGATCGTCAGCGCCAGTGCACTGAATAGCTGGGTCTGCACGCGCTTCATTTCTTATCCAACTTAAAGGTAATGACGTGGCGCACGTGCTCGACGCGCATCGGCTTGCCGTTCTCGATGCGCGGCTTGTACTTGAATTTCAGCACCGCCTTCTTGGCCGCTTCGTCGAAAGTCCCGGTCGGCTGCGATTCGATCACCACCGGATCGGCGGTCGCACCGGTCTCGGTGACGGTAAATTCCAGCAGCACATAGCCCTCGATGCCGCGCGAGGCCGCACTCTCCGGATACAGCGGTGCGACTTTGACGATCGGCAGGTACTCGCCATCCGATGCCGATAACGCGAAGCCGGTGTTCTTGGCGACGTCCTTGTCGACTTTCATGGCACCGATGTTGACCGTGTTGCCCTGCGGACCTTCGACCTGCATGCGCTGCGTCGGCACCTCCGGCGCCTTCTCCTTTTCCGGCAATTGCGGCGGCGGCTTGCGCTCACGGGTTTCGAGTTCGAAACTTTTCTTCAGCCGCACGAAATCGATCGTGGGCAGGGTCTCGACCTTGCCGACGCCGGCGCCGCTATGGGTGATGAGCGAATGCAGTAGCCAAAACATCCCCACGATGAGTGCTAAGCCCATCAATAGCGGGGGACCAAAACGAAATGGGCCGAGGTCCGCGCGCATGGCCTTAATCTCCCTGGCCCCGGGTGGCCACCGATACCGTCAGAATGCCACCGGCACGCACCTGGTCCATGACCTTGGTCATGACGCCGGTTTCGGAGGTCTTGTCGGCGGTAATCACGACCGTGTCTTCAGGACGCTCGGCATGCATGCGTTCGACCATCGCACGCACTTCGGGCAAGACGACCTTGCGGCGATCCATCCAGATATCGCCGTTGGGGCGGATCGCAATCAGGATATTGCCGTCGTCACGATGCTCGGCCGTTTCCGCATCCGGCTTCAGCACCTTGACGCCGGTCTGTTTGACGAACGAGGTGATGATGATGAAGAAGATCAGCAGGTTCAAAACGAAGTCGAGCATCGGCGCCAGATCGATGCCGTGATGTCCCTCGTTGCCTTCGTGTCGATGCACTCGCATTATTTGTTCTCCTCCTGCTTTTGTTAGCGAGTGCCGCCACTGTCGGTGGGTGCGACGGAAACGTTCATCACACCCCCCAGCCGCACCTGGTCCATGACACCGACGACAGTGCCCGACGGCGACTTGGTATTGGCGACGACGATCACCGGCCCTTCCGGCTTTTCGCCGTGGAAGCGTTCGACGTTGGCACGCACGGCGGCCTTGTCGATCAGGCGTTGATCAATCGAAATGTCGCCATTGGCATGCACGGCGATATACATCGTGCTGCTGTCGTCGTTGTTCTGCTTGGCCTGATTGTTCGGCGGCGGACTCGACAAGGTGAGACCCACCTCCTTGACGAAGATCGCGGTGATGATGAAGAAGATCAGCAGATTCAGCACGAAATCGAGCATCGGCGCCAGGTCGATACCGTGGTCCTCGTCTTCGTCCTCATCCACCGCCGAGTGTCGAGCCATGCGCATCGGAAACTCCTAGAATTTAAAGCAATCGGCCAGCAGTTCGGTGCGTCGACGGATCGAGGCCTGAAACTGAAATACCGGATACATGCCGGAGACGCTCACGGCCAGGCCAGTCATCGTGCAATTCATCGCCTTGGAGACACCGCTGGCCATCGTCCGTGCATCGGCCGAACCTAAGATCGCCATCGAGTCGAACACTTCCAACATGCCGGACACGGTGCCGACCAGCCCCAATAGCGGACACAGCGGAACGAGCACTTTGAGCATCGGCAGGTTGGCGCTCATCGCGCCATTGATGCGCGAGATGTAGGCCTTGCGGATCTGATGCGCCGCCCAGGACTTGTGCTCCGGGCGCGCATTCCAGTGCTGGAGTGCATCTTCGGTCAGACCGGGCAGCTTGGTTCTGAAGAACCACCAGCGCTCGATGATCAAGGTCCACATCGTCACGCCGGCGACGAAGATCCACGCCACCAGCTGGCCGCCGGCGCCCATCAGCGCCTCGACGGCATCGATTGGCGCCAGCAGGGCGTCAAGCATGGACGATGCCCTGACGCGCTTCGAGGGTTTCGGCCAGCAGGCCGGTGCTCTGCTGATCCAGAATCTGCACCAGGCGCTTGGAGCGCGAGGCCAGTGCGGAATTGATGAACAGCATCGGAATGGCCACACCCAGACCGAGTACGGTGGCGATCATCGCGCGACCGATACCCGCGGCCATCAGCTTCGGATCGCCGGAGCCGGATTCGGTGATGCTCTGGAAGGTCTCGATCATGCCGATGACGGTACCGACCAGACCGAGCAGCGGACCGGCCGCGACGACCAGTTTGAGGAAGGGCTGAATGCGCTGGATCGGCGGCAGCTCCTTCATTACGGCTTCGGAGATACGTAGCTCCACGACTTCGGCGTCTTCATCCTTCGGCACCGACTGGCCCTTGAACACCAGCATCACGCGGCCCAGCGGATTCTGAGGGGACAGATGATCCATGTCTTCCAGCTGCTTATTGACGCTGGTCGACGTGAAGGTCAGGAAGAAGAACTGGTAGACCGCCAGCACCGTACCGATCAGGCCGATGGTGATGATGACGTAAGCGACCCAGCCGCCGAGCTTGATGCGGTCGATCACTTCCGGTCGCTGCGAGAACAGGCCGATCAGCACGCCGCGGGTCGGATCGACCACCATCGGCTGGTAACCCGAGGTCTTGTCTTCAAACGACGACGCGATGCTGCGGAAGTGATGGGCGGGCTGCTTCGGCGGCACCGAGAAGCTGTCGGCGCCGGTGTCGTACGCGAGGAACTTGCCGTCCGAGATCGCGACGAACGGACCGACCCGCAGGACCGACTTCTTGTCCTTGCTGCCATCGGGCGCGGTGACGCTGGCATTGAAGCGCAGCACCTTGCCGCCTTCGGTCATCTCGCGCTGCATCTGGAACCAGAAGCCGCGCAAGTCCGCCATCGGCGGCATCGTCTTGGTTTGTGCGAGACGATCCAACTCGGGAATGCGATCGGGGAACTGCACCGAGATCATCGAATTGCGCGCAGCGGAGGCGAAATCGCCGGCGGACTGGCGCATCACCCCGAACAGCTCGCCGAGATTGCCGGCGGCGGCATCGCGCGACTGCGTCAGTGCGGCGATCTGCTTGTCGTTGTCTTCGAATTGCTTCTGCAGGGACGCCGACTGGCCATCCAATGCATCCTTGTCCTTCTTCGCCTGGGCAACCAGCTGCGCCTGCTGATCGCGCGCAGCGGCGAACTGCGCTTCGCGCTGCTTGTTGAGGGCATCGTCCTTCGCATCGGCGTGTTGAACCTGCTGCAGCAGGTCGTCGAGGCTCTTCGGCTGCGCCGTCGGCGCGGCCGCTGTCGATGCCGGCGCGGGTGCCTGCGCATGCACGACCGTGGGCACCATTACTGCGGATAAGAAAGCCAGACTCAAAATGCTGGCAATGGAGGGAACACTGGAACTGGGACGGGACATGACGACGGGCCTCACTTGGCAGCGGCCTGAACGGGAACGATCAACAGATCGGGCGAGGTCTGCTTGCGTGCGACCTTGAGGCCTTCGCGCACGCCATCGGTATAGCTGTTATCGGCCACCCATTTCTTGGCGTCGCGATCCCAGTAGCCGGTCTGCTTGCCGTCCGGGGTCTGGTACAGCAGACCGACGCGGCCGACGCGCAGCAGGTCGACATCCTTGCCGTCGAGATTGCCCTTGTAGCTTTCGATCGTACGGCCATAGTCGATCTCGACCTGGTAGGCCTCGACGATGCGGCGGAATTTCTCGGACACGGTGACGTCGGCACGCGGCATCATGTCGTTGAGTTTCTTGACGCGCTCGCGGCGCTCGTCGATCAGGAACGGCATATCCAGCTCGACGAACTGCCCCAGCGACGCCAGCATGTCCTGCATCAGCGGCAGGATCTCGATGTTGGTCTGCGCGATGCTGCGCGACTCGCCGCGGATCGAGTCCATCTCGTCCTGCTGCGACTGCAGCTGCGATTTCAGCTGCTGGATGTAGAGCTTGAGGCTGTCGGACTCCCGCAAGGTGTTGCGGTAGTCGTCCGCCAAGCTCTGGCGGTCGTCGGCCAGCTTGTC